>CALFJE010000106.1 GCA_937877545.1 uncultured Selenomonadales bacterium
TGACGGTCACGGGCAGAGGCGCGACGCCTTCCGACGCCGAAAACGACGCCCTCCGCGCCGCCGTCGAAAATACTTTGGGCGTCCTCGTCGAGGGCAATGCCAATCAAATTCATAAAGGCGACGTGGTTAAAAGGAGCTGATTCGCCGTGAAAAAATTTATCGTCATGATTTGCGCGTTGCTGATGATTTGCGCGGTTGCTTCGGCTAAAAACGTGACGGTCACGGGCAGAGGCGCGACGCCTTCCGACGCCGAAAACGACGCCCTCCGTGCCGCCGTCGAAAATACTTTGGGCGTCCTCGTCGATTCGGCGACCCTCACTCAAAACAGCGTGCTTATCAGCGACCAAATCTATACGCAGTCTCGCGGCTTCGTCAACGATTATCGCGTCCTTAATCGCGAACTCGTCGGCAACGTCTGGCACGTCACGATTAACGCTGCCGTCGACGACCAACCCAACTCCAAACTCATGAACGAATTGACGCGCCTTGGTATTATCAACGTGCAACTGCGCAACCCGAAAATCGCCGTCTACGTCCCCGAACAGCATTTGAACTACAGCGTCGGCGGGGCGGGCGGCGAGGTTGCCATCGTCAAGGCTCTGCTCAACGCGGGCTTTTCCAACGTTATCGAGGTCGGCACGGGGCTTAGCTATCAAAATCCCATGAACATGAACGCCGCGCAGATGAGGCAAGCCGCTCAAAGCTACGGCGCGGATATTATGATTGTCGGCGAAAGTTTCAGCGAGGGCGTCGGCGACGTGGGCGACTATCTGCCCGGTTATCAGCGTACGAATATGCAGGCTTGCCGCGCCCGCGTCGAGGCTAAAATGTTTATCGTGCGCACGGGGCAAATCATAGCCGCCGACGGAAAGTACGGCTCCGCCTACGACAATTCCCAAGCCGTTGCCGCAAAGAAAGCCCTTGCTTCGGCGGGCGAACAGGCCGGCAATTATTTCGTCGAGCAGATAACCGGCATGTACACTTCGCGTCAAGGCGTCGAGGTCGTCGTTTACGGCGCGGACTTCAGCAAGATTAACCTGGTTCAAAGCGCGTTGGGCAGAGTTAATCGCGTCAAGAACGTCAACCTGTCGAGCTACGAGGGCGGCAAGGCGGTCTTCACCTTGCAATACGGCGGCTCTCCGCAAACCCTCTTCAACGAGTTGCAAGCCGTCACCGACGCCGATTTGACGCTCCAATCCCTGACCTACAACACGTTGACAATTCGCGTACGATAAGCAACGAAAAAACCTCCCGCCACGTTGACGAGAGGTTTTATTTTTGTCCGAGTGATTCAGGCAACCTTTTTCTTGCCGAAGATGAAGCCGTCGAGCAGGTCGATGAGCTTGCCGATTTCGGGCTTGGAGATTTGAGCACTTGCGCCGAGGTTTTCGCCCTTCAAGCGCATTTCCTCGTTGATTAGCGACGAGAACAGGATAAACGGCACGTCCAAGAGTCTTTCGTTTTGGCGCACGAGCTTAAGGAGCCTGTGACCGTCCATCTTGGGCATTTCGACATCGGAAACGATTATGCCGACGTGATTGGAAATGTCGCCTTCCTTGCTCGCCAAACCCTGCAGATATTCCCAAGCGTCCAAGCCGTTGCCGAAGTCGCGGACGAAGCGATAACCCGAATCGTGCAACGTCGTAACCAGCAAATCGCGCAACATAGCCGAATCTTCCGCAACCACGACGTGAACATTGGCGCGCCTGGCTCGCACGTCCTCGGCGGCGTCGGAGACCGTCGTCAACTTCGCGTTAATTTCGGGATTAACCTCGGCGATTATCGTCTCGAAGTCCAGGAGCAGGACGATTCGATTCGGCATTTTGACGATACCGACGACGCGGCTCTGATCTCCGACTTCAGGCGACGGCTCCATATCCTTCCACGAAATGCGGTGGATTCGCGACACGTTTTCTACCAGGAAGCCGATGTCGTAGTTGTTAATCTCCGTGACTATTATATTCTTTGCCTCGTTTTCGCTGGTTACATTCAGGCAACGCGGCAGATTTACCAACGGAATTGCTTTGCCGCGCAACGTGAACAGCCCGTCGATATAGGGGTGGGCTTGCGGCATTGCCGTTACGGGCGTGCGCTGAATGACCTCGCGCACCTTCGCTACGTTTATGCCGTAGTTTACTTTGCCTATGCTGAACTCCACTATCTCGAATTCGTTAGTACCGGTTTCAAGCAGAATTCCTTTCCTGTCGCCGCTGGTTTCCGCGCCTTTGCGTACCTTATCGTTCGCCATACATTACGCCTCCAATTTTTTCCCTGTTGATTCAAAGGATTTTTCGCCGAAAATATTTTTAATCCTTCAACCGTGCCGATAAATAATTCAACGCCTTTTGCGCAGTTGCAGGAACAAAATCGCGGCGAATATCGCGACGCCCGCAATGTCCGTTACCAAGCCGGGCTTTATCATCATCAAGCCGCCTGCGCCCAATATCAAGCGTTCCAACTTACCGAGCGGAGCGATTAAATATCCGATAAGCGACGAGCTTAACGCCACCATGCCGACTATCGCCGTTAAAAGCGACAACAACAGCTCCGCCGTCAAGCCGTCGACCAACAGCAATTCGGGACTCAGCACGAACATGTAGGGGATTATGAACGCCGCGATTGCCAGCTTAGACGCGTTGATTCCCGTCCTTAGCGCGTTGCCGCCCGATATGCCCGAACCCGCGTAGGCTGCCAATGCTACCGGCGGTGTCACGTCCGCGATTATCCCGAAGTAGAAAACGAACATGTGAGCCGCCAACATAGGCACGCCCATTTGAATCAGCGCGGGCGCGGCTATCGTCGACGTTATCACGTAGTTAGCCGTCGTGGGCACGCCCATTCCCAAAAGTATCGCCGTTATCATGGTAAGGAACATGCTCGGCAAGACTAAGCCGCCCGACAGCTCCAGCAACGCCGACGCCAATTTTAATCCGACGCCCGTTTTCGTCACCACGCCGATTATTATTCCCGCCGCCGCGCAGGCTACCAAGACGCCCAAGACGTTCCTCGCGCCCGTCTCCAAACCTTTGACGATTGCGGCAGGTGACATGCGCGTTGATTTTTTTATGCCGCTCACCACGATTGACAAGACTATCGCCACCAGAGCCGCCCGCATTGGCGTGTAGCCGCTGACCAGCAAGTACACGATTACTATCAGCGGTATCGCCAGGTGTCCGCGTGTTCGGAGCAGTTCGCCGAGCTTTGGCAATTCCTCACGCGGCAAGCCCTTCAGATTGTTTCGCTTAGCCTCGAAGTGCACGCCCAGCCACACGCCCGCGAAGTACAGGAACGCCGGTATCACTGCCGCCTTGACGATTTCGACGTAGGGGACGCCGACGAATTCCGCCATAAGGAACGCCGCCGCGCCCATGACGGGAGGCATAAGTTGACCGCCCGTGGACGCCGCCGCTTCGACTGCCCCCGCGAAGTCTTTGTGGTAGCCGAGCTTTTTCATCATGGGGATTGTAAGCGAGCCTGTCCCGACGACGTTTGCGACCGAGCTTCCGCTTACCGTGCCCATAAGTCCGCTTGACAACACCGCGACTTTTGCCGGGCCGCCGCTAGCCCAACCAGCTATCGAGTTCGCCACGTCGATAAAGAATTTGCCAAGCCCTGTTCCTTCCAGATACGCGCCGAACAGGATAAACAGGAATATGAACGTCGACGACACGCCCAGCGGTATGCCGAATATTCCCTCCGTCGAAAAGAACACGTGGCTGACGAATTCGTTGAGGTTCAAGCCTCGGTGTGCCAAAATCCCCGGCATGTATTGCCCTGCGAACGCGTAGCCGATAAAAAATAAGACGACGCACACCATCGGGATACCGACGACTCGCCGCGCCGCCTCTATTACCAGCAAAATGCCCAATGCGCCGATTACAACGTCGGTTGGCGTGGGCAGGGCGGCTCGCAATATCAGTTCGCGATAATTCAGCACGATATAGGCGGGAGCCGCCGCGCCCAGAATTGCCAATGCGCCGTCGAGCGGGTGGAGTTTGTCGCGCCGCCACGATTTGCGCGTGGGGTACAGCAGAAACGCAAGGCACAGCCCGAAGCCCAAATGTATTGCCCGCTGAATTTGCGCGTCGAGCAGTCCGAAGCTTGCCGTGTAGATTTGGAATATCGAGAAGCTTATCGCCAAGGCGGAGACGATTCGCGCCATGACGCCCGCGTATTCCATGGTGTTTGATTCGGCGTCGTATTTCTTGAGGACTTCTTCGGCGGTCATTTCCTTACGTTCGGGCATTGAGCACACCTCAGTTCGGGTCGAAAGTAATGGTTTCCAAAATTTTATCGCGCCGCGCCTTGGAGGCGGCAAAGTAGTCGTGAACGGCTTGACGGTCGTGCGCGTCAATGGCGTCGATAACCTTGCCGAGGATGCCTTGCAGTTCGCGCAGATGATTGGCAATGGCGTCGCCGTTCGTCATGCAAATATCCGCCCACATGTCGGCGTTGGAGCTGGCAATGCGCGTGGTGTCTTTGAAGCCGCCGCCTACCAACTTAAGACACGAGTCGAGGTCGTCGCCGGCGTTGTTGAGCAAGGTAACCAGAGCCGCCGCCGTCAAGTGAGGGACGTGACTTATAATCGACGCGCAACGGTCGTGTTTGGCAATGTCTATTTCGATAAACTTCGCCTCCGTCAAGCGCAGGACGTTCATAAGCTTTTCCTTAATCTGCGCGGGAGCACCCGTATCCTCGGCGATGACGTAAGCCTTGCCCTTAAACAAGTCTTTGGTTGCCGCCTCGACGCCCGATTTTTCGCGACCCGTCATAGGGTGACCGGCTATGTAGTAAATATCGGGCGGGAGGATTTTCTTCAGCTCCTGCCAAATGAATTGCTTGGTGGAGCCGGCGTCAGTCAATATCGCGCCGCGCTTGAGATATGGCAACATTTTCTTGACCATGGGCACAATCTGCAATACGGGCGGGCTTAGGTAAATTATATCGGCGTCGCCGACCACTGCCGCCAAATCCGACGTTGCCAGGTCAACCGCGCCCAGTTCCATTGCCCGTCGCATTGACGCTTCCGAACGACACAGCCCCGTTATAAAAATCCCGTCGCCGAGCTTGTCCTTGAGGCATAGTCCCAATGAGCCGCCGATTAAGCCGACACCGATTATCGCCAATTTCATATCGTCCTACCCATAACCTGCGCGATGCCGCCGAGGTTGCCCATGAGTTCCTTGAAGGCTTCGGGTCTCAACGATTGGTCGCCGTCGGACAGAGCCTTTTCGGGGTGCGGGTGCACTTCGATTATCAAGCCGTCCGCGCCCGCCGCGATTGCCGCTCGTGCCATTGGCGCAACCATTTTCCAACGCCCCGTGCCGTGCGAAGGGTCAACCACTATCGGCAAATGTGAAAGCTCCTTGACAGCCGCCACTGCCGACAAGTCCAGAGTGTTGCGCGTGAACGTCTCATAAGTCCTAATTCCGCGCTCGCAGAAAATGACTTGCTCGTTGCCGCCGCTCATGATGTATTCCGCCGCGTTGAGCCATTCGCTTATCGTCGCGCTCAGTCCGCGCTTCAACAGGACGGGCTTGGCGCATTTGCCCAGAGCCTTGAGCATTTGGAAATTCTGCATGTTACGCGCTCCTACTTGCAGGACGTCCGCGTATTCGCAGAAAAATTCGATGTCGTCTTTGTCGACAATCTCCGTGACGACGCGCAGGTCAAATTCGTCAGCCACTTGACGCAGGAGCTTTAAGCCGTCCACGCCGAAGCCTTGGAAGTCGTAGGGCGAAGTCCTCGGCTTGAACGCGCCGCCGCGCAGGAATTTCGCTCCGCAAGCCTTGACAGCTTGAGCCGCCTCGCGCAGTTGCTCCAAGCTTTCAACCGCGCAAGGTCCCGCCATGACGACGATCTCTTTGCCGCCGATTTTTACGCCTTTCACGTCGATTATCGTATCTTCGGGGTGGAAGTCGCGGCTCACCAGCTTATACTTTTCCGTTATGCGAACAGTCTTGTCGACGCCCGCCAGCATTTCCAGTTCCAAATTCGCGATGATTTTCTTGTCGCCTATGACGCCGACGATTGTAACTTCCTCGCCCTTGGAAAGGTGCGTCCGCAAGCCCGCCGCCTCTATCTTGTTGACGACCGCCGCCAAATTTTCCTGCGTCGAGCCGGGTTTCATTACTACTATCATAAAAGGTACCTCCTATTACTTAATGCTTGCCAATTATAGCATAAACGGCGGCTCTTGCAATGTATATTTGACGCGCCCGCACTTAACCATTAAAATAGCGCAGATTAAATTTTTGGGAGGTAATTGGCATGAAATACAACGTGGCGATAGTCGGCGTGACGGGGGCGGTCGGTCAGGAATTCTTACGGCTGATTGAGGAACGCAATTTCCCCTTCGCCGAACTTAAAATGCTCGCCTCTGCGCGGTCGGCGGGCAAGGTTATAAACTTCATGGGCAAAGACTACACCGTAGAGGAGACGACCGAACAATCCTTTAACGGCGTGCAGATTGCGCTGTTCGCGGGCGGCGCGGCAAGCAAGCTCTTTGCTCCGGCGGCGGTTAAGGCGGGCGCGGTCGTTATCGATAACTCCTCCAACTTCCGCATGGTGCCCGAAGTCCCGCTGGTCGTGCCCGAAGTCAATCCGCAAGCCATTGCCCGCCACAAGGGCATTATCGCCAATCCGAATTGCTCGACGATTATAATGGTTATGGCTCTCAAGCCGCTTTACGATTTGTCGCGGATTAAGCGCGTTGTCGTGTCGACGTATCAAGCGGTATCGGGCGCGGGGCGCGAAGGTATGGACGAACTTAAAGCTCAGCTTGACGCTTTGGCTCGCGGCGAACAACCTCAAGCCAACGTTTTGCCCGTCGCCAAGCTGGATAAGCATTATCAAATCGCCTCCAACCTCCTGCCGCAAATCGACGTTTTCCAAGATAACCTCTACACCAAAGAGGAAATGAAGATGGTCAACGAGACGCAAAAAATCATGGAGGACGACAATCTGCGCGTCACAGCCACGACGATTCGCGTACCGGTCTATCGTTCCCACGCCGAAAGCGTCAACGTCGAATTTGAGGACGAGGTCAGCGTCGAGGCGGCTCGCAAGGCTCTGGAGAATTTCCCCGGCGTTATCGTTCGCGACGACCCCGCGCAGATGATTTATCCCCAGCCGCTTGAGACTTCGGGCAAAGACGACGTGGAGGTCGGCAGGATTCGCAAGGACTTTTCCATTGAGCACGGGCTGAACCTTTGGGTTTGCGGCGACCAGATTCGCAAGGGCGCGGCTCTCAACGCTCTGCAAATCGCCGAGTACATGATTGCTCACGATATGATATAGGAAACTTTCAAGCCCGTTCGCGGTTTCGGCAAGAAAGTTTCCTTGACACGAAAAGGGCGGTGTTGTAAAATGTCGAAAGTATTTATCGCACGCGGCGGCACGGCTCCTTACGAGTTCGGCGGCACGACGCAAGAATTGTTCGGCGAGGATTTGGACGGCTTCACGGATATTAAAATCAGCGGGGCGGTCGAGGACGCCGGCAAGAAATACGTCGTCAGCGGGCAAATCGAATGTATCAAAACTTTCACCTGCGACAGATGTTTGGCTCAAGCCGCGACCGCGCAGATTCACCGCTTTGCCGAGGACTTCGACAAGGCGGAGGCAGTTGACGATTGGCTCGACGTGACGGAGCTTTTAAGGGACGAGTTGCTTGCCAATCAGCCGATAAAGAATCTTTGCAAGGACGACTGCAAGGGCTTATGTCCCAAATGCGGCGCGAACTTAAACGAGGGCGATTGCGGTTGCGACAAGCTTTGCGTCGACCCGAGGCTCGCGGCGTTAAAGAATCTTGAAATTAAGGAGGTGTAAGCGTTGGCGGCACCCAAAAGGAAATTAAGCAAGTCAAGACGCGACAGACGGCGTGCAAATTGGAAGTTGGAAGCACCGAACTACGTAAAATGTCCGAGATGCCATGAACCTAAACTCCCACACCATGTGTGCCCGGAATGCGGTTACTATGACGGGCGCGAGGTCATTGAAACGGCTTAAAGACAACGGAAATTGTTGGGCAGGCATTGACACCTGCCTAATTTTTTTTGAAGGAGCAGGGTAACTTGAAGATAGCACTCGACGCAATGGGCGGGGATAACGCGCCGCAGGAAATCGTTAAGGGCGCACTCTTGGCGGCGCAAAAATATCCGTGCGAAATAATATTGGTCGGCGACGAGCGGATAATCCGCGCAGAATTGGGCGAAACGAATTTGCCGATAACGATTCGTCACGCCGACGAGGTAATAGCAATGGGCGAACACCCCGCCGACGCCGTGCGTTGCAAGCGGAATTCGTCAATCGTGGTGGCGACGCGCCTGGTTCGCGACGGCGAATGCGATGCGGTACTTTCGGCAGGCTCCACGGGCGCGGCAGTGGCGGCGGCTCAGCTGATACTTAAGCGGATTCACGGCATAGGGCGACCGGCTATCGCTACGCCAATCCCGACGCCTCGCGGCACGACGCTTTTGCTTGACAGCGGCGCGAACGTCGACAGTCATCCCGAACACCTCGTCCAAAGCGGCATCATGGGTTCCCTCTACGCCGAACACGTTTTGAAAATCAACAAGCCCCGCGTTGCTTTGCTCAATATCGGCGAGGAGGAGACTAAGGGCAACGAACAAGTCAAAGCAGCTTATCAACTGCTTAAGACGCTGTCGACGATAAATTTCGCGGGCAACGCCGAGGGGCGCGATATTCCTCGCGGCGTGTTCGACGTGGTGATTTGCGACGGCTTTGTCGGTAACGTCGTGCTAAAGTTCGGCGAAGGGCTTGCGCTTACGATTATGAAACTTCTGACCGAGGAGCTGACTTCCAACGGCGGCGCGAAAATCCTCGGCTCCGAATTGCTTGCCGAAACTTTCCGCAACCTGTCCAAGCGGCTGGACGTATCGGAAAACGGCGGCGCACCGCTTTTGGGCGTCAACGGCTGTTGCGTCATAAGTCACGGCTCTTCGGACGCCAGGGCGATTTGTTCCGCCATTCGCGTTGCCTGCAATTACGTCGACAGCAAGATTCTTGAGCGTATCAGCGCGTCATTGACAAATGCGCCGGCGGTCGAAACCGTCACAGGCTTAAGGTAACTGAAACCCGGCGCACATGGACGTGCGCCGCCCGCAACAAAAACATGGATGTTTTTTTGCGGGGCTATGCGCCTTTCTTTTTGCTACTTTTTCTTTGGCGCCTCAAAGAAAAAGTAGATCTTAAACACAAAAATTAAGGTTGGCAAAATCAACGCGAGGAGCCGCTCATGCGACCGCATGTTCCCCAGCTAGTCATTGACAAATGCGGCAGATTAGGATAACTTAAGCCCGATTGAGCAACCGTTGAGGAGGAGATTAAATGTTTGAAAATAACGCCATCTGTAAGTTGCTGAACATCCAATACCCGATATTTCAAGGCGGTATGGCGTGGATAGGGACGGCGGAGCTCGCCTCGGCGGTTTCCAACGCGGGCGGTCTCGGACTTATCGGCGCAGGGCACATGCCCCCCGACGTTCTGCATAAAGAAATCCAAAAGTGCAAGGCGTGGACGAATAAACCCTTCGGCGTCAACGTTATGCTGATGTCGCCGTTCGTCAAAGAAGTTATGCAGCTCATGGTCGACGAAAAAGTTCCCGTCGTGACCACCGGCGCGGGCAACCCCGGCGAATACGTTCCCGCGCTTAAGGCTATCGGCTCCAAAGTTATTCCCGTCGTGGCAAGCGTCGCGCTGGCTAAGCGGCTTGTCAAGAGCGGTGCCGACGCCGTCATTGCCGAGGGTTGCGAATCGGGCGGACATATCGGCGAAATTTCTACCATGCCGCTTGTACCTCAGGTCGTCGACGCCGTGGACGTTCCCGTCATAGCGGCGGGCGGTTTTGCCGATTCTCGCGGTATCGTCGCCGCCTTCGCGCTGGGAGCCTCCGCCATTCAAATGGGCACGCGCTTTGTCCTAAGCGAGGAGTGCATTGCTCACCCGAATTATAAAAACCTCGTCCTCAAGGCTAAGGACAGGTCGACGGTCGTCACCGGCAGGACGACGGGGCACCCCGCACGCGTTATCGCCAACAAGCTCACCCGCACTTATCTGGAAATGGAGGCTAAGGGCGCGTCGATTGAGGAGCTGGAAGCCTTGGGCGCGGGCGCACTTCATAAGGCGACGCATCTCGGCGACGTGGATAACGGCTCCGTCATGATTGGGCAAATTTCGGGTATGCTCGACGACATCAAGCCCGTCAAGCAAATCATCGACGATATTGTCAACGGCATTGCGCCCGTCCTTGAAGGCGTTCAAGCTAAGTGGAGGTGACGGCATGAAACTCGCATTTATCTTCCCCGGTCAAGGCGCGCAGGTCGTCGGCATGGGCAAGGATTTATATGACAACTTCGACGCCGCCCGCCAACGCTTTCAAGAGGCGGACGACGCTTTGGGCTATTCTATCAGCAAAATCTGTTTTGAAGGCTCGGAGGACGCGCTCAAGCTCACCGCCAACACTCAGCCCGCGATTTTGGTCGTCAGCGTCATTGTCGCCGAATTGCTTAAGGAACGCGGCATTACCCCCGACATTGCGGGCGGTCACTCTTTGGGCGAATATTCCGCGTTGGTGGCGGCGGGTGCGCTTGAATTCCCCGATGCCGTTCGTTTGGTTCATAAGCGCGGGCAATTCATGCAGGAGGCTGTTCCCGTCGGCGAAGGGGCTATGGCGGCGATTATCGGGCTTGACGACGCCCAAATCGTTCAAATCTGCGCGGAGGTCGGCGAAGTTCAAGCGGTCAACTTCAACTGTCCCGGTCAAACCGTCATTGCGGGCAGGACGCAAGCCGTTAATGCCGCCGTCGACAAACTCAACGCCGCCGGTGCGAAGAAAGCCGTTATCCTGCCGGTCAGTGCGCCTTTCCACTCAAAGCTTATGGCTCCCGCCGCCGTCAAGCTTGCCGCCGAATTGGATAACGTGACTATCAGCGACGCCAAATTTCCCGTCGTCGCAAACTTTAACGGCGAACTCGAAACCTCAGCCGCCGACATTAAGCGCAACCTGGTTTCGCAAGCCGATAATCCCGTCCTTTGGATTGACTGCGTCAACGCCATGATTGATTTCGGCGCGGAGACTTTCATTGAGTGCGGCGTCGGCAAGACCCTTTGCGGCTTCAATCGTCGTATCAACAAATCCGTCCGATCCTTCAACGTCGAAGACTGCGCCACGCTCGATAAGGCGGCGTCTGCCATTTAATCCGACGAACATAAAAAAATCCCCCGCTACATTCAACGGGGGGAATTTTTTTTACGGCTCCACACGGGTTAAATCATTGAACTTCATCGTTTCCTTGGTGAACTGCATCATTATGCTCGTTGTCGGTCCGTTGCGATTCTTGGCGATTATCACCTCTGCCAAGTTTTGACTTTCCGCCTCGTCGCGATTGTAATATTCGTCGCGATAGAGAAATATAACCATATCGGCATCCTGCTCCAAGCTCCCCGATTCTCGCAAGTCGGAAAGCTGGGGCTTTTTTTCTGCCCGCAATTCCACGCTCCGATTCAGCTGGCTCAACACCAATATCGGCACGTTCATTTCCTTTGCCAAAGACTTGAGCCCGCGACTTATGTCCGAAATTTCTTGTTGCCGATTTTCCGTGCGCGTCCCCTGCATGAGTTGCAGATAATCTATAACTATGAAGTCGAGCTTTACGTCCAGTTGGAGCCGTTGCACCTTTGCGCGCATTTCCAATAAGCCTATGCCCGCCGTGTCGTCTATATACAGCGGCAAGTCTTCCAATCGCACAAGGGCATCCGTCAAATCGTTCATTTCCTCGCGGCTGAATCTTCCGCTGTTCAGCGATTGACTGTTCACGCCGCTCTCCAAACTCAACAGCCTATTGCCGATTTGCATTTTGCTCATTTCCAGTGAAAATACCGCGACCGCATAGCCTTTCTTAGCCGCGCCCGCCGCCATGTTCAATGCCAAGGCAGTTTTGCCCATAGACGGGCGTGCCGCCAAGATTATCATGTCCGACCGCTGAAAGCCGTTTGTCAGCTTGTCCACGTCCAGCAAGCCCGTAGGTATCCCGGTCATTTCGCCTTGATGATCGAATAAAAATCGTAGCCTATTGTAAGAATTCATTGCGACCGGCTTTATATGCTCAAAATCCTTGTTGCGATTGTTCAGTCTCAGTGCGAATAATTTTTGCTCCGCCGCCTCCAAAACGGTTTCGGAGGTATTTCTGTCGTCTTTTGCCGTTTGGATTATCTCTTGCCCGACCTCTATCAACCGCCGCAATAATGCCTTGTCTTTTATTATCTTGGCGTAGCGTTCGACCAAAGCCGTGGAAAATTCCGCTTCGGGCAGGCTGATAAAGTACATGTGATTTATTCGCTTGAAGACGCCGCGCTTTTCCAGTTCCTCTCGCACCAAAAGGAGATGCGGCTCCTCGCCCCTGTTGAATACCGCCAATATCGCTTCGTATATCAGCCGGTTTTCGGGGGCGTAAAAGTCTTCCGGCTCAAGGATTGGCACGACCCTCGGTATCGCCGCGCCCTTTTCCAACAGCATCGCGCTAAGCAGGTTTCGTTCCACGTCCGTCACTCGCGGAAAATCATTGTTCAAATTTATATCTCTCCTTACGCGATAATTTGAGCCAGGACGCGCCGCACCTCCTGCATGTCCACACGAGTATTGTTGCAAGGTCCGTTCGGGCGGATATTTAGCACGCCGACTGCCGGCAAAGGGTATACGTCTTGAATGCCGCTCATCAAGTCGCGTTCGCAAGCGATAGCCAACACCGCCTGCGGACGGATTTTTTTGACCACTTGCCGCGCCAACGTCCCGCCCGTCGCCACGAAAAATGTAAAGCCCAATTCCTCCGCCAACTTCATCAAGTCGCCGACATTGCAACCGCCGCAACGTTTACAGTTATTCGGGTCGCGAGTGATTTTGTGCGGACACGTCGACAGCTGCAGGCAATGCGGGCTGAGTACCAGCAGACGTTTGGCGGGGACTTTGATGCCGCTCTTCATGAAGATTAAATTGCTTACGGCGACGAACGAGCCTTCAATCTGTCGCCGCTTGACGCCGAAGACTTTTCCGATACGCACCGCCACGGGGAACAGGAACTTTATCAGCGCGAAGCTGTAGCGGTGTAGTAACTTGAGCGTCGGCAAGCCCTTGACCGCCAAGACCATGTTGCACACCGCGCCGAACGAGAATGTCGATATAAAAATCAGGAACGCGCCGACGATTGCGGGCAGGTATTCAAAGATATTGGCAAGCCCCGGGCAACAGATTAGCCACAAGCCGTAAAGTGCCGCCGCGACGAAAAACTCCGCCGCCAACAGCAAACCCAAGAATAAGCGTTTCTTCGGGCGCAA
>CALFJE010000107.1 GCA_937877545.1 uncultured Selenomonadales bacterium
AATGTGTTCATGACCACACCTCCGCCAAGGATTATAGCATAAAAAAAGACGCGCTCAAATTTTAAGCTCGTCTTTGGTATCGCGCAGGTATTCGCGCATGTGGCGGCGTCCCCAATCGCAAATCGCCGCAAGAATCGGAATCAGCGTCTTGCCAAAATCCGTCAAGCTGTATTCGGTTTTGAGCGGGACGACGGGATAAACTTCGCGGTGAATTATGCCGTCACGCTCCAATTCGCGGAGCTGCTGAATCAAGACTTTGTGCGACGCTTGCGGGATAAGCCGTTGCAATTCGCCGAAACGCAATTTTTGCTCAATCAAGTGGTGCAGGATTATCGCCTTGTACTTGCCGCCGATAACGCTCAGCGTTGCGTCGACGGGGCAGTTGTAAAGTTTATCGCGCTGCATTCTTCGCCGCCAAGACCGTCCGCGCCAAGCCCTTAATCCAATCCTGGTGCCCCTGATTCATGATGTCGGGGTTGGTATTGAACAAATCTTTGGCGGGCTTGCCCTTCTGCGACTCCTGCGTCAAAATCCTAACGCGCCCCTCCGATAAATCCTCCAAAAGCCACGCGTGAATCACGTCGAGACGATGATCGGCGTCACCCTCAGCCCAGCCGTGCCAAGACAAACGTCCGGGCTTACCGTCGGCGGGCGGCTCAAACTCAACGACTTGCGCCTCAATCGGGAAGCCGAATGTCGAAAATCTGAAGCGCGTATCCGCCTTGAGCTTGGGCGCGTCGCCGGCGTAAAAGTGAATATCGGCGACGTTGTTGTAGTAGCTCGCCCAAATCGAAGTGTCGATAAGATTGTCGAACACGTCCGCCGCCGTAATGCCCTTGACGATAATCTCGTTCGAGGCAAAGTTGTCGGTAGTGCCGGGCAGATAGCCTTGCGGCCAATGAATTTCGTGCAACATATAAATTCCTCCGTCAAAAAGTTTAGCGGAGGAATTTTATCAAGCGGTGCGGATTTTGACAATTACGCACTTGCGGGTAACCGCTCACAGAGCCGCGCCGAGTTTGAAAGCAACTTCGCCGAATTCGGAACGTTCGACCATGGAGCGCGTCCCGCAACCGACCGCCCAGATTTGCCCGACGTCCTGCCAACTCATGTAGCGCACCAGCGTCTCGTAGTGATTCTGCAACGCCTCCATAGTCCAATCGGCGGTATTCCACGCCGTCGCTATCATGATTGACTTTTTGCCGTTGAGGCGCGTCGTGCGCGAATAAAATCTGTCGACGATGATTTTAAGTTGCGCACTCATGCCGAAATAGTAAAGCGGCGTCACGAGTACCAACAGGTCGGCTTTAAGCATTTGCGGCATAAGCTTGTTTTGAATGGCGTCGTTGAAGATACAATCGCCGTCCATGCCGCATTTGTCGCAACCTTGGCAAGGATGAGTATCCTCGTGCGCCGCGTCGAAGGTAAAAATTTCATGCCCCGCACGTTTCGCGCCCTCGATGAATTTTTGAGCCAGCCAGCGCGAAGTCGATTGCGCCTCGGAATGCGGACTGCTGTTTATTACCACGATTTTCATTGGCTTTCCCTCCGAAATGATATTCTGTGCCTCAGGCTTGGTAGCCGCCGCGCCGCAACCGCTAAGGTAAAGAGACATTGCGCCCAGCCCGACGATTTTTATAAAGTCGCGCCTGTTCATGAATAAATTTCCTTAGCCATGGGGAAAACCGCCCAGGCTTTTGGCCAGCCGGCGTAGAAGCCCAGTTGCGTGATAATCTCGACCATCTCCGCCTGCGTGACGCCGTTGGCTTTGGCGTTGGCGAGGTGATGTTTAAGCGCGTCGGTGAAAATGCCCGCGCCGACCAGCGTCGACACCGTGACGATACTCCTGTCGTGCAGGGATAAAATCTTGTTGCGGCTCCAAAGCTCGCCGAACAGAATATCATCGTTATAGCGGGCGAATTCGGGCGCGAAGTCTCCGAGGTTTTTTCTGCCCGCCGTTTGAGCGATTTTCTTGCCGACGTCGTCAAAAATCTGCGCGGAGTCGCCGCCGTAAACCTCCTTAGCCATGGGGAAGACCGCCCACGCCTTAGGCCAACCCGCATAGAAGGCAAGCTGAGTGATAATCTCGACCATCTCGTCGCGGGTGACGCCGTTCGCCTTAGCCGTCTGAATATGATACTTCAAGGAGCTGTCGAGGACACCGCTGCCGACGAGGGCGCAAATCGTGACGATACTCCTGTCGTGCAGGGAAAGAATATCGTTGCGGCTCCAAACCTCGCCGAAAAGAATATCGTCGTTGTAGCGGGCGAATTCGGGTGCAAAGTCGCCCAATCTGTCGCGCCCCGCCGTCTGAACAATTTTTACCGCCTTGGAATTTTCCATAGCCGTCGCCTCCGTTGCTAAACCTATCGTGCACAATGCCGCCAATCCTGCCGCCAAAAGCTTTTTCATAGCCATCGCCTCCGCGCAGATTATATCAAATTTGAGCGGCTCAAAGTCAACTTGTCTTGACGAGCTTGGAACCGCTTATAGCATATGAATCGCCGTTGACGTTAAATATTGTCGCCGAGGAATTTTCGAGGATAATCGCGCTGTAAGTTGAGCCGACTTTAAACACGACGCGTCCCGAAGCATTGTAATAATTAGCCGACCAATCGCCCGTGATTTGAAGCATATCCGAATCGTCAAAGCCGAAGATAACGTCCTTGCCGTCGCCGAACGCGGGACGAATTATGATGTTCCTGTTGCCGTCGCGCCCGACGATACAGGCGTCCTCGTTGATTAGAATTTTCTTGCCGACGGCGTTTTTCAAGGTTAGGGTTTTATTGCTGTCGTTGCTGAAGGTAAGGGTTACGTCGTTGCCGTTGACGTTCGCGTCCGTGATATGACTTAGCCACTTTGCGCCGTCGCCATTGAGCAAAATTTTATCGAAGTTGGCGGCGTAGTCCGTAATTATATCCTTGCCGCCTGTGTAAATGAATGTGTCCGCGCCCCAGCCGCCCGTAAGCGTATCGTTACCCGCACCGCCGTCGAGCGTGTCCGCCTTAGCTCCGCCGATTATTGAGTTGTCGCGAGCGTTGCCCGTGATGGCGACAGGAGTCGTTCGCGCTGAAGCATCAGCCGTTACGACTTCGGCACCGAGCGTGACCTTGGCATTGCTGTTGTTCGTCAACGTCAAGCGGGTTGGGTCGCCTTCCTCGCCGTCGATATGTATCGTCCCATACCTAGCGTTCTTGAGCAGAATGGAGCCGTCGCCGACAGTGATGATAACGTCATTGCCTACCGTGGAACGAATGTATTCGCCGCCTGATATACTTAGCGTATCTTTTAAATCAGAGCCCCAAATTGTGTCGTTGCCGTCGCCTGCTGTGTATTTGATAAGATTGTAACGTGCAAAAGCTCCAAGGCTTATTTGGTCGTTGCCCATGCCCGCGTCTATTGAGCCGCCGTCGTAAATGGAAATGAAATCGTCCCCTGAACCCGCATCTACCGAGCCGCTATAAATGGAAACAAAATCGTCGCCCGAACCTGTTTTGACTGCGGCGTTGACAGTATGGTGGTAAGCATAGACCTTGACCGTATTATTGCCATCTCCTGCATCCACATTTATCGAAGAATCTATTGAAGAATGTGATTGAACAGAAACATAATCATCGCCCGAACCCGTTTTAACTATGTCGCCACCATAGACGGTATTGTTTCCTCCGCCCGCATCTATTGAGCCGCCGCCGTAGAGAGAAATAAAATCGTCTCCCGCGCCTGCGTCTATCAAGACTAAGCCGTCACCACTAATGGAAATGGAATCATCGCCTGAGCCCGTCTTCACTGTAGCTTTGTGGTAGCCACCAACCATTACGGTATTGTTGCCTTCGCCCGCATTGATTTGGCCGCCGTTGTAAAGAGAAACATAATCGTCGCCTGAACCTGTCTTGATTGTGGCATTAGAGAAGTCGGAATAGATGGTATTGTTACCCTCGCCTGCGTCTACGTCTACTGAAGATTCAGAGCTACCACTAATAGAAATAATATCGTCGCCTGAAGCTGTCCGTATCGTAGCGTTGGAATAATAATTACGAGCATAGACAGTATTATTGCCATTACCCGCATTTATCGAACCTCCGCCGTAAAGAGAAACGAAGTCGTCGCCGTCTCCCGTCTTGACTGTGGCGTTAATGGTAGAGCCAGAGTAGCCATAGATATGAACAGTATTGTTTCCATTACCCGTGTCCACGTCTATTGAAGATTTAGAGCCACCGTTAATGGAAATGACATCGTCGCCTGAAGCTGTTTTTATCGTAGCGTTAATAGTAGAATGGGAATAGCCATTGACACGGACAGTATTGTTGCCTTCGCCTGCGTTCACGTTCGCGTTTATCGATGAATGGGATCCGCCGCCATCGTAGATAGAAATATAATCGTCGTCTATTCCTGTTTTTACTGTGGCGTTAGAGTAGTAGTAGCCATAGACCTCGACCGTATTATTGCCATCGCCAGCGTTTACATTAGCGTTTATCGAAGAGTCGGAACTGTAGCCGCTACTATGAATAGAAATATAGTCGTTGCCTGAATCTGTCTTCACTGCGGCGTTAATAGTAGAGTAGCTGGATACACTGGCAATGACGGTATTGTTGCCGTTGCCAGCGTCCACATCCACATCTATCGAATAATTATAACTAGAGCCGCTGTAAATGGAAATATAATCGTCGTCTGTTCCTGTTTTTACTGTAGCGTCAACAGTTGAGTAGTCGGCATAGACTCCGATAGTATTGTTGCCATCTCCTGCGTCTATCAAGGATTTGGAACCGAAACCACCACGAATTGAAATGGAATCGTCACCCAAGCCAGTTTTCACTGTGGTGTCATAGGAGGAATAAATGGTATTGTTGCCCTCGCCTGCATCGATTGAGCCGTCGCCAGAGATATAATCGTTGCCATCTCCCGCGTTTATTGTGACATCATCACCGTAACTGCGGATTGAGTCGTTGCCTTCGCCTGCGTCTATCGTGACGTTATCGCCGTAGTTGACGATAGAATCATTGTCTGCACCGCCGTTAATTGTCACGCTGTCGCCGTTGTTGTAGATAGTATCGTTGCCAGCACCCAAATCAATAGAAACATTGTTGCCGCCATTATGCCAAACTCTTTCATAACCCTCATACCACCAACCGCCATTTTTAATATAATCGTCACCTGCGCCGAGGTCGATTTTGATATTGGAGACATCGTTGTTAATGGAGTCGTCGCCGTCGGTAGCTTGCTTGTCGTCCTCGACGTAAGTGAAATTTTCCAAGCGGTCGGTGAAGCCGCTCAGACAAACAATCAACTTGCCGCTACTGTTTCTTATCGCGGTCGAGCCAAATTCTATCCGCGCCGTGTAAGTGCCTGCGGGCAGATTGAGCACGTCGCCGAATTCAAAATCCTTGATATAAACGTTGCTCGCGCCCGAAGCTATGTTGAAGACATCTTTTGTCGGAAGCATGTCGTCGAAATTCGCGCCGCCGTAAGCCGTCACGTTAGAGCCTTGAATTGCAATGGTATCGACGCCCGTGCCGCCGTCGACATAGCCGCCCATAACAAGAAGCTCATCATCACCTGCACCGCCGAGGACGGAGCCACCTGAGCCGAAGTTACGAATGGTATCTGCGCCGTCGTCACCGCTTATCGTCGCGTCGGAGCCGTAGTTGCTGATTGAATCATTACCCGCGCCGCCTTCGATTCTGTTGCGGTTCCCGTGGCAGTCAACGGTGTCACTGCCTTTGCCGCCGACTATAGAGACGCGCTCGCCGTGACTGTCGCTGCGAATGAAATCGTCACCTGTGCCCGCGTCGATTGTCGAGTTGGAGCTGTAGTTGTAAATCTCATCATCGCCCGCGCCCGCGTTTATCGTGTTGGAGCTGCCAGCCGCGTCATATGTCCCGCTTGTAATGGTATCGTTGCCGCGCCACGTGTTGACTGACACTCCGGAGCCGGTGATTGTAATTTCGTTGTTGTCGCCCGCGCAGGAGATGGTTGCTTTATCCTCGCTGAACGTGCCGCCGTCCACGCTTGTAATTTTGTAGCCGATATAGTCGGGGATAAGCGAATCAAAATTGCTCGTACTCTGCCCGATTGCCGTCTGCAAGGCGTTGTAAGCCGTAATGAAGTTTTTGTAGCTGTCATAGCCCTTTATGGTGGCGGCTGTTAAATCTTCGCTGCCGTCTTTGTATTCCTTAAGCAGAGCGGTATCTTTCGCACGGTCGTCAAGAGTTTGGAATATTTTCCGGAAGTCGGCTACCTTGCTGTTGGTGCCGGGGAAATATTTCTTCGTCAAGTCACTGAGCCACTTAAGCCACTTCGAGTAATTATCCGCCGCAAATGACGGAATATCGGTGGCATCGCCGCCCGCTTCGAGATAATCATCAATCGATTCGTAAACTTCCTTAGCTACATAGCCATTGTTATTTAATAAAGCTTTAAACCATTTGCCGAGTAAATCATCCAGGACATCTTTTTTGAGTTCGTTGAAAAAGTAGGTTTGAAAGTTTTGTCCCCACGTCGTCAAGTTTTCGAGAAGCCCGTAGAGAGAATTCTTAGCCTTGTCGCTTTTCCAATCGAGAATGTACAGCCTTTCTTCGTAGGTGACGGTCGCAAGCCCTGCATTGGCGAGATTAGTATTCACCACGTAGCTTTTCCCGTCTTTCGTCGTGACGGTTTCATTCGTGCCAAGAATGCCAGCGATGTAAGCCGCCACGTCATTTACCAATTTAGGATTGATTTCTTTGATTTGAGGTACACTCGGGATATGCTTTGCCAAAAGAACTTTGTAAACCTCGTCGGGAAAAGAAACTTTGTTAGAGGTTGTACTGATAGCTGTACTGTAAACGTTTACGCTCGCTTTGAATTGCGCCAACGTGTCCTTGAAGCTGTTATCGACCTTGTCCGCGCCTTCGCTTTTCATGGCGTCAGCCAAGTTCTTTTCAACTTTGGACTCAAGAATCCACACCTCGGAGCGAAGTTTGCCGATAAAAGCCTCCTTATCGAATACGATTTTCCTCTGCATAAAACCACATCCTCTCACTAAAACGAAATCCATTACACTTTGCGATAAATTTAATGCAAGGGCATAGTTTTGGCAAGCAAAAAAATTGACAGCTCCGAAAAATTCTGCTATCTTAATCGCGCCGCACGACGAGGCTTTAAATCGGGCAATCCGTGCCGCAGTCGGCGAGTTCATCCGTATGGAGGTGTTCAGGTTGTACGCAGTTATCAAGACCGGCGGCAAGCAGTACAAGGTCGCCGAGGGTAGCGAGATTATCATCGAAAAGCTCGACGCCGAGGAAGGAGCTTCTGTCACGTTCGAGGAGGTTTTGGCTGTCGGCGAGGGCGAGAAAATTAAATTCGGTCGTCCGCTCGTCGAAGGCGCGAAGGTTACCGCCTCCGTCGTCAAAAACGGCAAAGGTCCCAAAATTCGTATCCTCAAGTACAAGCACAAAACCAACTATCGTCGCCGCCAAGGTCATCGCCAGCCTTTCACAAAGGTCAAGATTGAAAAAATCGAAGCATGATTATCGCGGAGATTTACAAGCAGGGCGACGGGCGGATTATCGGCTTTTCGGTCGACGGGCACGCCAACACGGCTAAGCGCGGTTTCGACATTTACTGCGCGGGAGCCTCCATGATGTCGCAATCAACGTTCCTGTGCTTAAGAGACCACCTCAAGCGCGAATTCGATTGGGACGCCGGGCACGGTCGATTGATGTTGAGGCTCAAGACGCCGCCCGACGACTTAACCGAAGTCGCCTTTCAAACAATGCTTATCGGCATGAAGGAACTCGAAAAGCTCGCTCCGCAAATCGTCAAGGTCAAAGAAAAATTCTTCCTCGGAGGTGAACATAAATGAACTTCACATTTGATTTACAGCGTTTCGCGCACAAAAAGGGCGTCAGCTCCACCCGCAACGGGCGCGACAGTGAATCCAAACGTTTGGGCGTCAAGGAGCAGGCGGGTACAATCGTCACGTCGGGCAGCATTCTCGTCCGTCAACGCGGCACGCACTTCCACCCCGGCTTGAACGTCGGTATCGGCAAGGACGATACGCTCTTCGCCAAAATCGCCGGCAGAGTCGCTTTCGAGCGCAAAGGTCGCTACAATCGCAAAATCAGCGTCTACGCCGTCGAGTCGTAACAAACAAAAACCTAATCCCTGCTCCCTACTCCCTACTCCCTAAAAAATTTTTTGTTGACAAGCGGCGGCTTGCGTGTTAATATTCGACACGCGCCGAAGTGGCGGAATTGGCAGACGCAGCAGACTCAAAATCTGCCGTAGGCAA
>CALFJE010000108.1 GCA_937877545.1 uncultured Selenomonadales bacterium
ATTAACGGCAGGCTGATATTGCCCGACGCCGACGGCGACTTTAAAATCTGCGCGGGAGCCGTGAACTTCGACGATAAGATTATTTCAATCGGCGAGGCTCTTGACGGCGCGGAGCTTATAGACGCGGCGGGGGCTTACGTTGCGCCGGGCTTTATCAATGTGCACATACACGGCGCGGCGGGCGTCGACACCATGGACGACGACATTGCCGCCTTGCAAAAGTTAGCCGACTTTCTGCCCGCGACGGGCGTCACGAGCTTTTTGCCCACTACCATGACAATGCCCCTTAAAAATATTTATAGGGCTTTGGAGCGAATCCGCGCAGGTAAGAATTTCAAGCGCGGCGCGAGGATTTTGGGAGCGCATATGGAAGGCGGCTTCATCAGCAAAAAATTTAACGGTGCTCAAGCCGTGGAAAATATCTTGCCCGCCGACTTCGCGCTGATTAAAGACTTTGCCGACGTGATTAGGATTATCACCGTTGCGCCGGAGGAGACGGGTTTGGATTTTATTCGCGAGTGTCGGGCGGCGGGGATTATCGTTTCCATCGGACACAGCGCGGCGACTTACGAGGAGGCATTGGCGGCGATTGAGCACGGCGCGAGCCACATAACGCACCTTTTCAACGCGCAGACGGGCTTGCACCACAGACGCCCCGGTATCGTGGGAGCGGCTTTCGATTCAAATGCGAACGTCGAACTTATAGCCGATAATGTGCACGTACACCCCGCCGCGCAGAGACTTGTTGCCAAAGCCAAGCCGCGCAGGGAAATTATTTTGATAACGGATTCGCTTAGGGCTTGCGGACTCGGCGACGGCTTGAGCGAATTGGGCGGGCAGAAAGTTTTCGTAAGCGGTAACGTAGCCACGCTGGAGGACGGCACGCTTGCGGGCAGTGTCGCCACTATGAACAACGTCCTTAAGAATTTCTGCACCAACACGGGGCTGGACGTGGCGGCGGGCGTCGAACTGGTTACAAAAAATCCCGCCGTCGAACTCGGACTTTTCAACAAGCTGGGCAGTTTGGAGGTCGGCAAGGCGGCGGATATTACCCTCTTCGACGACGATTTTAACGTCAAGCGTACTTTTGTCGGCGGAATTATAAATTGACTTTCAAGCACGGGAAGTTTATTATTGCGGCAAATATTTTTCGAGGTGATTTTGTTAATGGAACATTCTCCGGTAACGACGAACCCGCTGATTATCATGATGATAAACATGACGGTCGTCTTCATTGTGCTGGTCGCGTTGATTTACCTGATTAAGCTGATTCACTTCCTCGACCCGACCAAGGAACCTGCCAAACCTCATACGCCCGAAGAGGAAGAGCCGCTCGTGGCAGTCAAATCGGAGCCTGTAGCCGCGCCCCCGCCCGTCATAGAGGAGGGTATAAAGCCCGAAATAATCGCGGCGATAACGGCGGCAATCTCGGCTTACGGCTTTTCGGGGCGAGTCAAGGCAGTTCACATCGTCAATCACGAGGGCACGCCTTGGAAAGCCTCCGCCAAGTTCAACAATCTGCAACGCAAGTAAGGAGTGATTCTCTTTGGAAGCTTTAAATGCATTCAGCGTATCGTTGCAGGCGGTGTGGAACGACAGCGGCTTTTCGGCGTTCACCATGGGCAACGGCATAATGATTCTCGTCGGACTGGTGCTCTTATATATGGCATTCGTCAAAGAGTTTGAGCCGCTCCTGCTCGGACCTATCGCCTTCGGCTGTATCCTCGCCAACTTCCCGAACACCGGCTTTTTCGGCGAGGAAATGAACGTCATGAAGGCTATCAACTACGGCATAACCTATGAAATCTTCCCGCCGCTGATTTTCCTCGGTATCGGGGCAATGACGGATTTTAGTCCGTTGCTTGCGCGTCCGTCGACGTTGCTGTTGGGTGCGGCGGCACAAATCGGCGTATTCGTCGCACTGGGCGGAGCAATGCTTGTGGGCTTTGACGTGCACGAGGCGGCGGCAATCGGCATTATTGGCGGCGCGGACGGTCCTACATCGATTTATCTGTCAACGAAACTCGCGCCTCATTTACTCGGAGCGATAGCGGTCGCGGCGTATTCGTACATGTCACTCGTCCCCATGATTCAACCGCCGATTATGAAACTCATGACCACGCAGGCGGAACGCGAAATCGTCATGACGGATTTGCGGCAAGTCACCAAATTTGAGCGCGTGGTATTCCCGATAGTCTCGACGATTTTTATCAGCCTGTTGCTCCCGCCGATAGCGGCATTGCTCGGTTGCCTTATGCTTGGCAATTTGTTCCGCGAATCGGGCGTGACGGACAGACTTTCCGACACCGCGCAAAATGCTCTTATCAATATCGTTACGATTTTCCTGGGCACGGGCACGGGCATGACCATGAACGCCGAAAGCTTCCTGCGCACCGACACGCTTTTGATAATCGGACTCGGCTTGGTGGCGTTTATGGGCGGCACGGCGGGCGGCTTAATTTTTGGCAAAATAATGTGCAAGATGACGGGCGGCGCGATAAATCCGCTAATCGGCTCGGCGGGCGTGAGCGCGGTTCCTATGGCGGCACGCGTCAGCCAACTGGTCGGCATGAAAGCGAAACCGGGCAACTATCTGCTTATGCACGCCATGGGTCCGAATGTGGCGGGCGTTATCGGCACGGCGGTGGCGGCAGGTACCATGCTCGCCATGCTCAAATAGATTTGTTGTGCTTGAAATTTTAACCGAACATTATTTAAAGTGTTCGGTTCTTTTTTGACTAAAAGCGACGAGGCGACAACGTGAAAAAAGGCGCACAGGACGTGCGCCGCCGCGACTTGAAAGCAGGGATGCTTTCATAGCGGCACGGGCGGTTTCGGGTGGCGCGGACGCTTCGGCAGTCGTCGGCTTGACGCCCCTGCGAGGCGAGTTTCTTTGCAACTTTCTTTGCTCGCTCAAAGAAAGTTGATTAAATTCCACGCTTTGGCAAAGGGGGGACGACCCCGCCGATGTTTTTTAACAAGCCCCTAATATTTTCAGTCAAATGGCGTAGTATAATGCAAGCAAGATTAAACTTTGGAGGGATAATGCCGATAAAATTTGGAGAGATATAGAGGAAAGGAGACTTAATTATTATGGATGAATTGATTTTTGATTTGCAACGTTTCGACGGCGTGTGGCAAATCGGCGATGATACCTATGCCACTTTAGCCAATGCCATAGCCGCCGCTCCGTCGGGCACCGAGACGACAATCACTTTGACAGGCGACACCACGGAAGCTCGTGCAAATGTCGCGGCAGGCAAAAATGTCATCATCGACCTGCAAGGGCACACCTACACCGTCAGCTCCACAAGTGCAACCACCGTGGCAAGAGGTGCAACCGTCACGTATCAAAACGGCACCTTGGAGGCAAGCCGAATTTCCAACGCCGATTTAATCACCGGCCAGGGCACGTTGACGTTCAACAACTTAATCATGCCAAGTACCGCCTATGTGTCCTCAACCGCCGGCACCGTCACAATTAACGGCACAAGCACGATAACCGTTGCGGGCGGCAGTGTC
>CALFJE010000109.1 GCA_937877545.1 uncultured Selenomonadales bacterium
GAATCCTCCTCAAGCGGTTTGACGCTTAACCAAATCGGCGAAAATGCCACCGCGAAATTCCAACGCGCCGCCCGTTCCTCCGTCGATTGCTCGCAGCGTCATGCCTTCGGCGGCAAAGGTCGTATCGGAAAGGAGAATCGCCGCCGCGAAGATTGACGCCAAAAATTTTTTCATAATGAATCCTCCTCAAGCGGTTTGACGCTTAACCAAATCGGCGAAAATGCCACCGCGAGCAACAAGTTCGTCAAAGCCGCCGCTCTCGACGACCCTGCCCGCGTCCATGACCAAAATCCTGTCGCAGTTGCGAATCGTGGAAAGCCTGTGCGCAACGATAATGCGCGTGGCGTTCAGGGCGTCCAAACTTTTCGTGACGATAGCTTGAGTGCGATTGTCCAGCGCGGAGGTCGCCTCGTCGAAAATCAAAATCGCGGGCTTGGTGACGAGGGCGCGGGCAATCAAAATCCGTTGCCGCTGACCGCCGCTGATATTGGTCGAGCCTTCGCTGATGACGGTCTGCATACCCATTGGCATCATCGCAATATCGTCGGCAATGCCCGCCGCCGCCGCCGCTTGCCAGGCGTCCTCCTGCGTCAAGGCGTTGGTGCCGATTATGTTCGTGAAAATGTCGCCCTGCATGAGCTGACCGTTTTGGAGCACCACGCCCATTTGAGTGCGCACGCTCGGCAAATTTAAATCCGCAATGTCTTGCCCGTCGAAGTAAATGGAGCCTTTGCGCGGCGTCTCGAAGCCGAGGAGCAACCTTACAAGCGTCGACTTGCCGCAACCGCTCTTGCCGACAATCGCAACGTTTTCGCCCGCCGAAATTTTAAAGCTCAAGTCGTGCAAAACGTCTTTGCCCTCCGTGTAGCCGAACGTCACGCCGCTAAGTTCAATCGCGCCGCTGAGAATGCCGGCGTCCGCCTTTTCGCCGACGCTTTCGGGCACCTCTTTAAGAATCGGGCGGAGGTTTTCAATGTGCGGCTGAATCGCGAAGTATTGACCGACGAGCGGGATAATGCCGTTGAGCGTGGCGTTAAAACTGCTGAACGCGCTCTGGAAGGCGATAAACTGCGCGTAGCCGATACCGGGTTGCCCGTTGGCGTCGTTCATGCCGTAAACCGCAATGTAGTACAGGCACATCGTCAAAATAAACGGCTGAACACTGCCGATAATCGCGTTGTAGTTGCTCTGCCAACGAAGTTTCAAATTCCATTTCCACGTTTCGCCGAAGACCGAACTCCACAGCCAAAAGGCTTGATTCTCCGCGCCGTGCTCCCTGAACTTTGCAAGCCCCTTAAAAATCTGTTGGACAATGCCCGCCTCGCGATTGTTGGCGGCGACGAGGTTGCGTTGGAAGCCGATAACGCGGCGATAGATAAAGGCGGTGATAATCGCGTAGACGAACCAAACCGCGACGGCGGCGGCGGTAAGCTTGAGGCTGTAGTAGCACATCAAAAAAATACTCCAGAAGCTGAAGACGAAGCCGAACAGCCCGCCGATAAAGTCCGCGCTTACCAAATTTTTTATGACGCTGATACCGCCCATGCGACTTGCCAGTTCGCCCGACGTGAATTGTCGGAAAAACTTCGTCGGCAAGGTTAAAAGTCTGTTCCAAAGTGCCGCCTCGGTTGCCATGTTCATGCGCGTCGTGATTCGCATGACCGCTATCGTCCGCACAATGCCCAGCGACGCCGTTGTAAAGCTCGTGACCATGATAACTTGCGTGACGGTTGCCAACCCTTGACGGTCGAGTATCGGGATTATGTCTGCGAAAATCGTTTCCGTCACCAGCGGCATTGCCAACGGGATTATGCCCGCCACCAGGCTTATCAAGATGACCGTCCGATAATCGGCGAACCAACATTGCCGGAAGATAAATTTCATCAGGTCGAGGATTTTCAGCTCCCGCGCAGGGAAGCCCGCATAACATTCAAACGCATTCTTGTCAATCTGCGCGGCTACCTCGTCGGTAACCGGCAAGCCGTCGGGGTTTTCGCGGTTGACGAGCTTGTACTTGCCGGGCGCAAGCGGGACGAATACCGATAAAGTTTTAGCCGCGCCGAAGTAGCCGATAATGACGCCGCTGTCGCATTTATGCCAATCGTCGACAAGTTCGATAAGGCGCATTTGCATGTTGCCCTTTTGAATCAGCCGGCGAATCAAGCGGATTTGGTCGAGCTTGCGCACGAGTTCGGCGTCGAGCTTGATGTTATCGGTCGGCATGTTGAGTGCCATTGCCGCCCGCCGCACGATAAACGACGCCTCCTCCAGCCGCGCCAAACGTTCGGTTGTTTCGGAGTAGGTCGTAACCTCCTCGCCCAACAGGTTGCCTATCGAATTGTCGAGCAGTCGCCGCTGATTGCGTGTCCGCACCTCCACGCGCTGAGCGAATCGTTTATCCTCCGCCGCGAAGCGCACGCCCAACAGCATTGAAAATATCCCTTGATTCTCGCTGAATGCCTCCGTCAAATCGTCGACGCCGCGCAGGACTGAGCCGTCCAGCCACGTGATTAAAAGGTCGTCGCCCTTATCCGCCAAAAGTCGCAGCCACGGCAACTTTATCAGCTCGGCGAACCAGCGGCGCATTAAAGTTTCCAGCTCGGCGGGCGATACCTCGTCGAACGTCAAGATTTTTATGCGCGAATCCTCGGCGGCGTAAAGATAAGTCTCGGTCTGCTCGAATTCGTCCAAGCTGGGAAAAGCCGCGCCGCCCGTCGTAAGCTCCACCAAAAATTGTTGACGGAAGGAGCCTTCGGCGCGTGTCACGGCGTACACTTCAACCTTGCCCGATTCGACAAGCGCAAGGCGTTCCCCGTCTTCCAAGCGGAGTCGTTCGCCCGCTGTCAAAACTTTTTCAAAGCGGCTCAACTTCCCGACCCCTTTCCTCAATCAAACGTCGATAAGCTCCGTCGTGCTGAATCATTTCGCGATGCGTGCCGCGCTCCACCACGACGCCCCGCTCCAATACAATTATCTCGTCGCAGTCGCGTATCGTCGACAAACGGTGCGCCACTATCAGACACGAACAGCCCCGCCGACGTATGTTTTCCAAAACGGTTTGCTCTGTCATGGGGTCAAGCGCGGAGGTCGCCTCGTCCAATATCAGCAACGACGGATTGTTAGCCAAGGCGCGGGCTATCTCCAAGCGTTGACGTTGCCCGCCGCTGAAGTTCAAGCCGCCCTCCGATACCTCCGCGTCGTAGCCCTTTTCCAGTTGCAAAATGTCCTCGTGAATGCAAGCGTCCTTAGCCGCCTGAATAACGTCACTGCGCCGAACCGAATCGTCAAACAGCGTCAAATTCTGCGTTATCGTGCCGGTGATTTGGAAAACGTCCTGGTCGACGGCGGAGATTGAATTGACGATAACGGAACGCGGAAGCTCGCGGCGAATCACGCCGTCGAAACGAACCTCGCCGCTCCACTCCTCGTAAATGCCCGTGACAACTTTGGCGACCGTCGATTTGCCCGAACCGCTCGCGCCGACAACCGCCACCCAATGCCCCGGCTCTATGTGCAAGGAAAATTTGTTCAGCAACGGCTTTTCCAGCGGACTGTAACCAAAATCAATGTCCCGAAGCTCCAGCTCGCCGTTCAAGCGGGCAACAGGCTCCTCCGAAGGCTTTTCCTCGCGGCAATTCAAGCTGTCGACTTCATACTTGCGCACGTCGTTAAGGCGTTGCATTTGCATTTCGGTCGATTGAAGCGTCGAGCCTAAGCCCAGCAGTGAATTCACGGGGGCTTGAAAACTTCCCATTAAGCCCTGAAACGCCGTGAACATGCCCGCCGTCAATGCGCCCTCCATTATCGAGAAGCCGCCGATTGTCATTATCAACGCGCCGTTTATGCCGCCGAGCAGCGTCGGGATTATCGTCGCCGTCATTTGCCAAAGAGCGGCGTCTTGCCCCGCCTTGAGCACCTTGGCGCGATAGCCCGCCCACTTTGCGAAAAAGTCCGATTCGTTGCCGTTCGCCTTGATAGTTTCAATCATCATCAAGCCGTTCATGGTCGTGCCGTATTCCTTGCCCGCGTCCTGCTGAATTTTCATGTTCAAATCCGTGAGGTGCCGTCTGAGCGCGAAGAAGACGATTATATTTACACTGGAAAAAAATACGCCCAGGAGCGTCAAAGTCACGTTGTATTGGAGGAGCAGGAGCAGGTAGAAAATCGCGACGAGGAAATTTAAAATCGCCAACGCCGCCGGTCCGGATAAGACGCCCGCGATTGATTCGTTGTAGCTGACACGCGACGCCACCTCGCCCGCAAACCGCTGATTAAAAAATTGCATGGGCAGGCGCAGTAAGTGCCAAAAGAAACTCGACGAATCGGCAAGCGTCAATTTCCTTTGCCAACGCGTGAGGATAACGGCTTGCAACCACGTCATGACGCCGCAAATTACCCAAGAGACGGTCATTGCCACGCAGAAGTTGAACATCCAATCGGTATGGCGTTTGGCTAAAATGTCGTCGAGGAAAATTTGGCTGAACACCGGCGACGCCAGCCCCGGAATTATCATGCCGAGGTTGAGGATTAAAATAAAAAGCACCGCCCACTTGTCTTGAGCCAATTTTTCGGCGACGGCTTTAAAAATGTTGTAGCGTTCGCCTTCGGGCTTAAATTTTTCGTTGGGGACGACAGTCAACGCCACGCCCGTGTAAGACGTGCGAAACTCCTCCCACTTGACGGTTCGCCGCCCCATGGCGGGATCGTTGAGGTAAACGGTATCGCCCTTAATGCCCTCCAAAACGACAAAGTGATTGAACTCCCAATGAATAATCAGCGGGAACGTATTGACTTCGCGGAGGCGGTCGGCGTTCCAGCGATAGCCGTTGGCGTTACAGCCGCGATTACGCGCCGCACGGATAATGCAACTCGCCTTGGAGCCGTCGCGATTGACGCCGCACTCTTGACGGAGCTTTTCCAGCGGCAACCACAAATTGTAATGCGCCAAAATCATTGACAGCGACGCCGCGCCGCACTCGGTCGCCTCCATTTGCAATACCGTCGGCACCTTTACCCGCGTGGTCGCGAAGAATTTTTTTATTTTGTCAAGAATCATCATCTGCTCCTGAGCCATTGGCTGAGCTTGTAGAACACCTTTTCAATCGGCGGCTTGCGCTCAATGATAATCGAGCCGGTACAGAAACTGCCCGCCGTTATCGGTTTATGTTCGCCGATTTTGGAAGTCCACAGGTAGCCCGATTCGTTATCGGGGTCTTTAACGAGGTCGAAGGTCACTTCCATAAGCGACGACTGTTGTGCTTGCAGAATCCATTGCGCCAGTTGCGCGTTGCCGAGGTGTTGCTGAATGCCCTGCGCGGTTATCGGGTATTGCGAGACGCTCCTAACCACGCCGATTAAACTGCCCGTCTGCGATACGTCGGCTCCGTTTGGCGCGAGTTGAATCGTCATGCCCGCCTCGACGCGTTTGCCCTTATCGAGCGGAATGTATAAAAGCCCCGTCAAGTCGTCGCGATTCTGCGTCATGCGCACGGAGCAAATCGGAGTACCCGCGCTGATCATCGTCCCGACGTTTACCATAACCTCATCGACAATGCCGTCATAATCGCTGTAAATGTCCTCCGCCACGTCCTGTTGATAGCGTTTGGCGTCGTATTGGTAAGCGCGTCCCATAGCGTCGCGGTCGCTGGAGGCTAAGCCCATGCCGTATTGCGCCATGCGGGTATCGGCGGATTGTTCGGCTTGTTCCATGTGGGCTATCAAGTCGCCCTTTTTAATCGTCATGCCGGGGCGAATGTACAGCTGAGCGATTTTCCCGCCGGCTATGTGCGAAACGTTCATGACGCCCGCCGAGTCCATGATTAGCCCCATGCCCTCCGCCTTGACCGTGAACGCGCCATAGATTGACCACAGCACCACCGCGAACAACAGCACCGATATTGCAACCAGCGCAATCCACGTGACGGGCGTCGTTATCGGCAACATCGTATCGAGCCTTTCGGGCGAGCGCAGTTTATCCAATGCCTCTTGGCTGAAGATTTGATTATTTTGTTTCGGAGCCATTGTCATTGCCCTCCGTCAAAGTCACGGTAACTTTCATACCGACTTCCAAGCCCTCGGCGGCAGACGTGATAACCGTATCGCCCGCGCCCAGCCCCGAAATAATTTCGATAAAGTTGCCGTCGTCCGCGCCCGTCTTGACCGCCCGACGCTCCAAAGTACCCGCGTCCGTCACTATGAAGACCGCATTGCGATTTGAATCCGTCATAGCGGCAAGCGGTACCGTCAAGACCTTCCGACTCCGCGCAGATTTCAAAATTGCGCCGCTGTAGGCTTGCTGTTCGAGAAGCCCGACGCGATTATCGACCTCCCAAACGATTTTCCGCAACGTCGCCAATTCGTTGAGCGGCGGAGAAATTTCGCGCACGTGCACAGGGAAAATTTGTTCGTCCCCCTTATTGCCGGCGGCGTATTCGGTATCGTAAGCCTTGCGGAGGATTTGGCTGTTGGTGAAGCTGAGTTCCGCCCTGTCGCCGAGGGCAAGTTGTTGAGCGTGCTTATCGTCAACGGGCATTGAGAAAAACAGGCGCGAAAAATCGCCAATTAGGGCTATCGGCGTGCCCGCCGTCACGTATGACCCTTGTTGGCGATAGATTATCAAAACTTCGCCGTCAATCGGAGCCGTCACGTCCTGCCGCGCAGATTGAACCAGCAACTGTTCCTTGACGGTTTGCGCCTCTTGCAATGCCGCTACCGTCGCCAAGTAATTTGCCTCTGCCTCGTCGAATTTCTCCCGCGACGTGGCGTCTCGTTCCATTAGCCGCGTATATCGGGCGTAGTTGTTTTTGGCGTTGGCAAGTTGAGCCTCGGCGCGTGCTATGGAGCTTTCCGCCTGCTTTATCTTTAGCGGTATGTCGTCGTTGACGAGGGAAAACAACACTTGCCCGCGCCGCACCGACGAATTCTTTGATACGAACATTCCTTCGATTCGCCCGTCAATCAGCGCGACGGCGTCCGCCATTTCCTCCGAATACAGATTGACCGTTTCGAGGACGATTTTGGGGTGTATGTCGCGGAATTGAGCTTTCGCGCCTTGCAACGGGATTGTCCGATTTTCCATGCGCTCCACGATTTGATTTTCGCCGCTCTTGTTGAGCCACGCGCCGTAACCTATCATTGCCACAGCCATCAGCAAGATTATCACGAGTCCGACCAGGTAAAGCCTTTTCATAAGCCGTCCTCCTTCCGCCGAAAGTATAATTCATGATAAATTCACTGTCAACGGAAATTCCTCGACGCGCCGCCGTCAATCCCTTATAATCGGCAACGGAGGGGATTCAATGGAAAAATTTACTCCGAGTTACAGTCTCAGCGAATTCAAACAATCCGATTTTGAAATAACGCGCACGGCAACCCGAACGGCTCAAGAACTCGGCTTTTACGAAAGTGATATTCGCAGAGTTGTTGCGACGATGAAGCCGCAACACTTTTACAAATCGATGACTTCGTATGCCAATCACAAGATATGGCAAGATGTTTATCACGTGCCTTGCGGGAAGTTGACTTTGTATGTAAAATTTACGCAGAATGTCATTTCGGAATTTACGTTGTTGTCGTTCAAGGAAAAATAGGAGATGATTTTATGGACAGCGAAACTCGAATTCACCCCGAAACGGGCGAAACTCTTTATCGCGATGTTCGACCGATTGAGTTTTCTTACAAGGGCGAAAAAATATTCGTCGACATGCCCGGCTGGTATCCGCTCGAAGGCGACGAAGGGATTTTTACTCACGAAGACATGAAAGTATCAGACCAAGCTTTGAGGATTTTGAAATCGCGCCACGAGCTAAAGACCGGCGAACAAGTTACAGACGTTAAGGAACTATATTTCGCGTGATTGGCGTTCGCATAAAAAATTTTTTGACACGTGCGCGGAAAGATTATAAAATTCGCGTCGAAAGGAGCGATACGCATGGAGAATTTCAAGCGGTTTATAAAAATCGGCGACGACAGGCTCAACGCGGAGGAAATCGTCAGCTACGGCATAAGCCTGGACGAGGACGACGACCGCTATCTTTACATTGAGACGAAGACGAGCGAGGACGTGTTCCAGTATTACGAGGAGGATGTCGACTTCGATTTGGAGGAGAAACTTCAGGAGCTGGACAATTTGTTGTTGATTCGCCCTCTCGGACACGTCGACTTTGACAAGGAGTAATTTTTTGGGGAGGTAATTAAATGTCGGTAATTGAGGAAATGCTGGCGACGAACGAAAAATTTTGCGCGAATCTGCCGGAAGAGTACAAGGCTTATGAGCACGAAGATCATCACGACAGCAAGTTACCGAAGAAACACTTGGCGATAGTGACGTGCATGGATACGCGGCTGGTGAACTATCTGGAGCCGGCATTGGGCATTAAGCGCGGTGACGCCAAAGTTATCAAGACGGTCGGCAACTGCTTAAACGGCGTCTTTGATACGACGGTGCGCAGCTTGCTGGTTTGCATTTACGAGCTGGGCGTGCAAGAGGTTGCGATAATCGGTCACCACGAATGCGGCATGGCAAAGACGACTTCGCAGAGCCTCACCAACGGAATGATTGGGCGCGGCATTTCGCCCGACGCGATTAAAATGGTCGAAAAGGAGCTTGTCGAGTGGACGGACAGCTTCCAAAAGCCGGAGGAAAACGTTCTTAAGGTCGTCAAAGAATTGCGCGACAACCCGCTTATCCCCAAAGACGTAAAAATTCACGGGCTGATGTTCCACCCGCGCAGCGGCAAACTCGAATTGCTCGATAAGCAAGACTGATAACGATACGATAAAATATCACGGCGTCGCCTTAACGGGCGGCGTCAAATTTTTTCGGCAGGAGCGCGGCGTCGCAAAAAGTTGGGCATATTTTCATTGACGCAAAGGAAATTTTTGATACAATTACACAAAAGAATCGCAGGAAGTCAGGGACGACAACTCAAGGAGGAATTAAAATGTCTATGGTGATAAGGAACAATATGGACGCGGTGCGCACGTTCAACATGTTGTACACGAACACCGCGCTGGCGCAAAAACACCTTATGAAGGTGTCGACGGGCATGAAGGTTCGCAGTGCGGAGGACGACGCTTCGGCTTATGCCATATCGGAGCGAATGCGCGTGCGGATTCGTGCGCTCGACCAGGCTCACTCCAATACGCAAAACGGCTCGAACATGATGAAGACCGCCGAAGGTGCCGTGACCCAGATTATCAACACCTTAAAGACGCTCAAGGAAAAAGCGATCAATGCCGCCAACGACTCCAACTCAGACGAAGACCGCCGCATGATTCAAAAGGAATTCGACCAGCTCGTAGACCAGATTGACGACGACGCGCTTATCACGTTCAACAACAAGTATCTGATTGACGGCACGCGCAATAACGCCTTCGAGCCTGCCAAAACGCTCTTCCTCAATCAAAGCTTGTCCGAGGATACGGCGACCGATACCAAGTTGACCGACCTAAAAAATCGTGCGGGCGATTCGCTCGAAATTCAATCCGGCGACTACTATCAGCTGTCTTGGGTTATGGACGGCAAAACGACGGTATCAAGCGGGCGCGTCGAGGAGAAAACCTTAGCCGACATTCTGCAAATCGCCGACGTTTCCGAATTGCAGGCGACCACCGACGGGCAAATCACGGGCGTCACCGATAAGCTCGGCAACGAAATTTATACGCCCGACCGCAAACAGGGCATCGTGGTTTCTTCGACGAGCACCGACACCGACGAGATTAAAAATCAGCTCGCCGGCTTCGCGATAAGTATCACGGATTCGGAGGGGCACGTCAAAAAGGCGGCAAACGCGGCTCTCGACCAATTCAAGCAGTATCAACGCGCCGAGATTGAGACGGGCGACCAATCGTTATCGTTCCACGTGGGCGCGGAGTCCAACTTCGCTACCAAATTCGCCTTGACCGACATGCGCACGCGAGCTTTGGGCTTGCGCGGCTCCGACGGCTCCATAATCAGCATTTCGACCAAGGAGGACGCCAACGCCGCGATTAACGTCCTTAGCAACGTTTTGGAGAAAGTCCTCGACCAGCAATCGACTATCGGCTCGGCACTGTCGCGCCTGGAACATACCGCTACCAATTTAACGACCTCGTTCACGAACGACCAATCGTCCGAATCGGTGATTCGCGATGCGGATATGGCTACCGAAATGACGGGCTACCTCAAATACAACGTGTTGTCGCAGGCGTCGCAGGCTATGTTGGCGCAGGCAAATCAAAATCCGCTGAATGTCATTGCGCTAATCAGCGGGCAATCAATAAGCGAGTAAGGAAGTTTCGGCTTGAACATATTTTTACTTTTGGCAATCGCATTGGCGATAATAATCGTGCTGTTGCGATTCAAATTACAAATCGGGGTCTGCATGTTGGCGAGCGGACTGTTTATCTGGGCTTTGCGATCTGCAAGCCCGTTTTCTTTGGCGCAAGCGTTCTATGAGACGTTCACATTGGCGCGGACTTACGACATAATCTTTGCGCTGTACTTCGTGATGTGCCTGGAAATTGAACTGCGTTTGAGCGGCGCGTTACAGGACATGGTTAAGGCGTTACGGCGGCTGTGCTCCGACGTGAAAATTTTATTGGCGGCAATGCCGGCGTTCTTGGGTTTACTGCCGAGCGTGGGCGGAGCGCGATTTTCCGCACCGATAGTCGCCGAGCTTAGCGAGCGGCTGAACATTTCGCCCGAACACAAAGCCGCGATAAATTTTTGGTTCCGCCACCTGTTCGAGTTTTCAAGCCCGATAATCCCCGGCATGATAATGGCGTGTTCGATAGCGGGCGTGACGTTTGGCGAATTCATAAGCCATTTGTGCTGGGTTACGGTCTTGGCAATAGCGGTCGGCTGGCTGATATTGATTCGCCCGATAAAAACATCCGCCGCACGGAGGGTATCCGAGTCGGCGGCTGAAATTCGTCACGAGCGCGACGGCTTAATTTTGGCGTTGTTGCCGGTGACGGCGGTTTTTATTGTCGTGGTTTTCTTCAAGCTGAACGCGTCGATAGCAACGGGGCTGGTCGTCTTGGCGTGGGTATTCGTCTTGGCGGCGGTCAAGCGACCCGTCGGCGTCAAAAAAATTTTCCTCGGCGCGTTCGATTGGAAGATGACGCTAAACATTTGCTGTATCCTGTACTTTATCCAAATCCTCAGCGTGACGGAAGTTTTGGGGGAAATAGTCGCGGCGTTTCAAGCGTCGCCGTTGCCGGTACCGGTGATAATCGCGTGCGTGTCGCTAATAATCGGCGTATTGACGGGCATGAGCCAGGGGCACGTGGCGATAGTCATGCCGATAGTTGCGGCTATGGGCACGGGCGATTTGAACTTGGCGGGCGTGGCAATGGCTTTCGGCGTGGCGGGGCAAATGTTGACGCCGACGCACGTTTGCCTTATCGTGACGGTCGACTACTTCAAGGCGGATTTGCTCGGCACGCTCAAGCCCGTACTCCTCGGCGAAGTCATCATGCTTACGATTTTCAGCGCGTACACTTACCTGACGTGGTGAACTTAACCTTTCTTGCCGGCAAAAAAGGTTTCAAAGAATCCATGTTTAGGATCTACTTTTTCTTTGAGGCTGTTGCGGGCGGCGCACGTCCATGTGCGCCGGGTTTCAGCTACATTCTACTTGTGGCGGCTCAAATTACATTAGCGGAATTTGTTTATTCGGCTACGATTACCTTAACGCCCAAGTTCTCGGCGGCTGTCGCCAACGTCTCAGATAGCGCAACCTCCGTTATTATGCCGTCCGCCTTATCCAACGCGGCGAAGCTGTACGTCCCCTCCACGCCGATTTTCCGCGACTCCGCTATAACGTAAGATTTCTTGCTTATCTCAATCATTCGCGCCTTGAGGACGCCGCCCGCCGTGTCCCGCGAGGTCAGCGAATTTTTTTTGATGTCCACCCCGAACGCTCCGATAAACGCCACGTCGGGGCGAAATGCCGATATGAATTCCAAATTCAACACGTCAGAGAAACCGTCGCGACTTTGATTGATTCGTCCGCCCGCGCAGAATAAATCTATCTTCGGATTTCGCGCCAGCATTACCGCAACGTCTATCATGTTCGTCAAGATTTTATAAGTGTTCTCGGTCTTTTCCAATATCTGCGCCACGGCTATGCTTATCGTCGAGATGTCCAGGAAGATTAAATCCTGCGGCTGCATGAGCTTGACGGCGGCGGCGGCGATTTTACGTTTCGCTTCCACGTCCGAGACGCGCCGTCGATTAGCCTCCGTCATTTGGAGCTTTTCCGCAATCGTTACTGCTCCGCCGTAAGTTCGTTTCAATTTCCCGTCCAGTTCCAGCGAGCTTAAGTCCTTGCGTATCGAGTCCTCCGTCACGGCGAATTTTTCTGCCAGTTCCTTTACCAAGACTTTGCCGTCGCGTTCCAGCATCGCCAATATTTGTGATTGTCGCTCTTCCAAAAACATTCAATCGCCTCCTCGTCAATCAGTTCAAGACGCGGCGCACCTCGTCAAGTGTAGTCAAACCTTCGCGGATTTTATCTGTTGCGTCGTCGGCTAAAGTTTTCAAGCCCGCCTCAAGTGCCGCGCTCCTTATGGCGTCGAGGTCGCGGCTGCTCAGAATCAGCGAACGCAAACTTTTATCGACGCGCAAAATCTCATGCAAGGCGATTCGCCCGCTGTAGCCCGTCCCGCGGCATTCCTCGCAACCGACCGCCTCAAACGTCCCGTCCGCGCAGATTCGCTTACACTTCGGACAAAGCCGCCGCACCAATCGTTGTGCCACTGCGCCGTTGAGCGTCGCCGCCAAAAGATACGGCTCGACGCCCATCTCCAACATACGGAAAACCGCGCTGCAAGAATCGTTGGCGTGGAGCGTCGTGAAAAGCAAATGTCCCGTCAACGCGGCTCGTACCGCTGTTTTGGCGGTTTCGGCGTCGCGTGCCTCCCCGACCATTAACACGTTGCAATCCATGCGCAACATCGCCCTAAGCCCCGCCGCGAACGTCAAGCCCGTTTTCTCGTTGACTTGCACTTGGCTTATCCCCTCGACGTGCTGTTCTATCGGGTCTTCCAGCGTCATTATTGAGCGCGTCGGCTGATTCAGTTCGCGCAGGGCGGCGTAGAGCGTCGTCGACTTCCCCGAATTCATCGGTCCGGTTAAAATTATCATACCCGCCGCCGAGCGTATCATTTGACGGAAAAGTTTCAAGTTCGCCGCCGTGAAGCCCAAATCGCTCAGCTTGTCCAACTCCAACGACGAATCGAGCAGGCGTATCGTTACGCTTTCCGCTCCGAACGACGGCATTGTTGCCACGCGCATTTCCACGTTGCCGAATTGAATTGCTCCGTCGAGCGGCTGGAACGCGGCGGTCGTGTCCATACGCGCCAGGATTTTTATCCGTGAAGTCAGCGCGTCCGCCAAGTGCAACGGCAACGCTTGATGAAGTTCCTGCAGTTGCCCGTCGATTCGATAGCGCACGCGCAGTGATTCTTCAAACGGTTCTATGTGCAAGTCCGACGCCCGCATTTTTACCGCGAAGTCGAACAACAAATTTACAAGCTCCACTATCGCCCGCGACGAACTGCCCGCAAAGTTATGCCGCTCCCTGTGAATCAGTTTCCGTAATTGTTCGTCGAAGTCCTTAATCATTTGCCGCGAGGATTTTTTCCAACGTCTGCGCCATTATGTCCGTATCGGGGAATTCGCCCGTGAACAGCCGATAAGATTCCACGCCCTGCAACAGCAACATCGGCAAGCCGTTGAGCGTCGGGAAGCCCATTTCCCGCGCCGTGCGGAGCAATTTCGTTTCGGCGGGATTGTAGATTATGTCATAGACGAGCACGCCCTCCGGCAAGAGTTTCAAATCGACGGGCGGCATATCGTCTACGTTCGGATACATGCCCAGCGGCGTCGTGTTGATTAGGATGTCCGCCGACTGTAGCATTTCCTTGAACTCGTCGGAATGCCAATCGAAGCCTTCGACTTGCCCGTAGGATAAAAAGTCGTTCGCCAACTTTTGAGCCTTTTGCGGGTTGCGTGCGCCGATTGTAACGAACTCAGCCCGTTTCTTGCACAAGCCCCACAAGACCGCACGAGCCGCGCCGCCCGCGCCCAATATCACCGCGTGACTGTCTTCGGGCAAAAAGTCAGCCTCCTTGAGCGACGCCAAAAATCCGTAAACGTCGGTGTTGTAGCCCGTCAATATGCCGCCGTCGTTGACTATCGTATTAACCGCCCCGATAATCAGCGCATCGGCGTCAACGCCGTCCAGGAAATTCAACACCATAGTTTTATGCGGAATGGTCACGTTCGCGCCGCGAAACTCCAAGCCCTTAAGCCCCTCCACCGCAAAATAAAGCTTGCCCGATTGCACAGGCAACGATATGTAATTGTAATTCGGATAGCCCGCCGCGTCGAAAGCCGCTCTGTACATATGCGGCGACAACGAATGCCCGACGGGGTAGCCGAGGATACCGAAATTTTTTATTTCTGAAGAACCCATTTAATAAAGCTCCCTTTCGTTCAAAATTTGCAACGGCGTCATTTTATCACACGCGGCTTAGGGTGACAATCGACGAGGCAAGACGAGGCAACAGATTGGAATCAGCCACAGATAACACGCGGCGAGGATTGAAATTGTCGGGGCGGCGATGGGCGTTAAGATAATCGCGCCGGCTATCGACCACGGAATCAGCGGCGAGACCACGGCGGAGTTTTCAATCTGAATCGCGAAGACCTCCGGGCGCGGCTCGACGGGTTTGCATAGTTGGTGCGTCAGCATTATCGCCGGCGTTTGGTTGCAAGCTGTCATTACTATCACACGCGGCTTAGGGTGACAATCGACGAGGCAAGACGAGGCAACAGATTGGAATCAGCCACAGATAACACGCGGCGAGGATTGAAATTGTCGGGGCGGCGATGGGCGTTAAGATAATCGCGCCGGCTATCGACCACGGAATCAGCGGCGAGACCAC
>CALFJE010000110.1 GCA_937877545.1 uncultured Selenomonadales bacterium
GGGGGGGGGGGGGTATGTATATGCCCGGCAAAGAAGCCGAAGCTGTTATTTACTCCTTTCAAGCCGTGAAAAATTTGCCGACTGCGGACAGCGGGATGCTCTGTTTCAAGGACGGTAATCTGGACACCATCGCTCGGCAAAAGGGCTGGCTCGGCATAAACAAGGACACCTACGCACGTTCGACGGACAGCGGCAATTACAAGTGGCGTTATAATGTCGAATACCTCGGCGATAAATATCACGGCAACTCGATTATGGCGTCAATCGGCTTGGTTCAGCTCAAGTATTTGGACAGGGATAACGCTTATCGTGCGCAAATGGTTCGCTGGTATCGCGACAGGCTTTCAGCTTACCCCGAATACGTTAAACTCATCACCGTGCCCAAAGAATGTCAGTCCTCCAATCATCTCTTCCAAATTATCGTGAACAATCGCGACGAGCTGATTCTCTGGCTCAACAAGTGCGGAATTGCGCCGGGCGTTCACTACGTCGACAATACCAACTACCCAATGTACAGCTACGCTAAGGGAACTTGTCCCCGCGCTGCGTTTGCGAGTGAACATGTCTTGTCATTGCCTTTGCACATGGACTTGACTTTTAACGACGTGCAATTTATTTGCGACGAGGTTATTAAATTCGTCAAGATGAACGAGAAACTTCAGGTGGGCTGAATGGTTACGGCAGATATAATCGGAAAATACGTGACGTTGAGTTCGGCGACAGTGGAAGATGCAGAATTTTCGCTGGCAATCCGTCAAGATCCGAAAATGACGCTTTACCTGCCTTGGCTGGATATTTCCGTTGAGCAACAAGTTGCGTGGATAAAAAAGCAACGCGAAGCCGAAGGCGATTATTTCTTTATCGTCCGCAACAAAGACTGTGAACGCAAAGGCGTTATCGGCATATATGATTTTCGCGGCGACACGGCGGGTATAGGGCGCGTCGCTATGAAAAGCGGATTTTTCGGCAACCGTGAGGCGTTCCTCATGACGATGCGTTTCGCGTTTAAAGAGCTTGGCTTGAATAAATTAGCCGATTGGGTTTACGCCGAAAATGCTCGCGCCATAAAATTTTTTGAATTCTTTGGAGCGCATATGACCGCGCCTCACTTTGACGAACAGCGAAACATAAACATTAGGGATTTCTATTATTTGGCTGACGAATTCGACGCAATGGCAGAGCGCGTGACAAAAATCATCTGCCCGGACTGAAAAGTTTTGCTTTCAAACCCCCGTTGGGGGCTTATTTTTTTTACGCGGGCGGCTTAGAATTCGGCGCATGAAAAAATACTTTTTAATGCGGCTCGTCCAACTGATACCGATTTTGTTCGGGATAACGTTCCTGACGTTCGGCATGATGCAATTCACGTCCGACGACGCCGTCGACATAATCTACGAACAATCGGGCAGCGTGGCTGAGGAAATTAAAGCCGCCAAACGTGCCGAGCTGGGACTCGATAAGCCGTTCCTCGTGCAATACGGGCGGTGGCTCGGCGGCGTGCTTACGGGCGATATGGGGCGTTCGTTTATCAGCGGCAAGCTTGTCTTTGAGACGTTCGCCGACAAACTCCCCGCCACGATTGAGTTAATGCTTGCGTCAATCCTGCTGACGATTTTTATCGCGACGCCCGTCGGTATCCTCGCCGCCATAAATCAAAATCGCCCGCTCGATTGGCTGATACGGGCGTTAAGTTTCGTCGGCAACTCCATGCCGAATTTTTTTGCGGGGCTGTTGCTGATATACTTCCTCGCGCTCAAGCTGAATCTGTTGCCGATAATCGGGCAAAGCGTGATTATGCCCGCGTTGACGCTTACAATCGCCATGGGCGCAAAATACACGCGACAAATCCGCGCAGTCGTACTTGAGGAACTGGATAAGCCTTATGTGACGGGAGCGCGAAGTCGCGGCGTCCCGGAGCTGACGATTTTAACCAAAAGCGTCCTGCGCTCGACGCTAATCACGATTATCACGCTGATTGCGCTGTCGGTCGGCTCGCTACTCGGCGGCACGGCGATTGTCGAAACGATATTCATGTGGGACGGCGTTGGGAAAATGGCTGTCGACGCGATACTGACCCGCGACTACCCGCTGATTCAAGCCTACGTGGTGTGGATGGCGATAATCTACGTGCTGGTGAACTTGGCGGCGGACTTGCTGTATCACCGGCTCGACCCGCGTGTTCGTTACAGAGGATAGCTTATGAATTCTGGGATTTTAAATTGGATTGAGCGCGACAAATCGGAGCTTGTGAATTTCTGCGCGGCTTTGGTTCGTTGCAACACGTCTTGCAGTCACGGCGACACGCGCTCGGCAATGGAGCTTATCAAGAATTATTTCGCGGCGGAGGGCATTGACTTTCAAGAGTTAGCGGCTTGCAAGACCATGCCGAATTTGCCCGCCGGCGACGCAAGTGCTTGGTCGGTTAAGCCGTGGAGCGGCACGATTAAAAACGGCAACCGCCTGAAGGATAATCTGCGCGGACGCCTGACGTTGACGTTGGTATCGGACGAGGAAAGCGGCTGGGGACGCGGCACGGGCTTTCTGTTCGATAAGGTTCCCGACATGATGACTGCCGACGGCGTTTTGAGCGGCGAGCCTTCGGGTGTCGACGCGATAAGCTTTTCGTCGAAGGGCTGCGTTCAAATCGCGGTTAAGGTTCGCACACGCGGCGCGATTGCCGGCTACTCCAACGAAAGCAAAAATGCCGTCGAACTTGCGGCGAATCTGATTCGCGACTTGAAGGGCTTGGAGGATTTTCCCGTGACTTTGCCTGACGAATTGCGGAGCTTTATGGACGCTGACGGTTATAAGGCGGCTCACGAACGGATTAGGGGCGCGGGTCACTTTGAGCAGCCGGCGCGTGTCACCGTCGACATTTGCACGATTAAGGGCGTCGGCACCGACGTTGAGGGTTTGCTTGACGAGCTTAGGCGTATCGTCGCCAATTATCCCGAAGCCGCTTTGAGGATTGACGGCGTCGACTTGCCCGACATATCTCCTGCGGACGGCGACCTCGCGCAGATTTTGAGCGATACGGTTGTCGAGTTGGGTAAAGCCCGCCCGCTCTTGACGCCCGATATTGCGTTGTCGGATTGTCGTTATTGGCGTTATCGCGGCACGCCCGCTTTGAGGTATTTGTAGAATGCTTGATTTGCTAAGAAAGCCTTTGACGCCGTATCTGACAGCGGCGGGATTGTTAATCTTTATCGCGGTCTTCGCGGAGCACTTGACGCCCTTTGACCCCTACGCTCAAGATTTGGAGGGGGCACTTGCTCCGCCCAACGCGACCAACTTGCTCGGCACCGACCGCTACGGGCGCGACGTGTTATCCAGAGTTATCGTCGGCTCGCAAACGACCTTGTGCGCCTCGTTGCTGTTATTGCTTACAATCTCAAGCGTCGGGAGTTTAATCGGCGCGATATGCGGCTTTCACGGCGGCAAGCTCGACGCCTTCCTTATGCGGCTCTCGGACGTATTCCTTGCCTTCCCGCAAATGGTGTTCGCTATCGCGGCGGCGGGAGCTTTGGGCGGCGGCTTGCTCAACGCGGCGGCGGCTCTTGCCGTTATCGGCTGGACTAAATACGCAAGGATAGCGCGGAGTCTAGTCCTGTCGATTCGCTCCATGCCCTACTTCGACGCGGCGAAAATGGCAGGCTCCTCCTCGGCGGCGATTTTATTCCTGCACGTCTTGCCCAATATCGCGGGTACAATCCTCGTTACGGCGGCTCTCGACCTCGGTACAATCATCATGGAATTGGCGGGGCTTTCATTCCTCGGACTCGGAGCAATGCCGCCAACTGCCGAATGGGGCGCGATGATGAATAACGGGCGGTCAATGTTGCAAACCGCGCCGTGGGTTATCCTTGCGCCGGGCACCGCCATTTTCTTAACCGTTGCGACGTTCAATCTTTTGGGCGATAAGCTCCGCGACTTCATGGGAGGTGACAGGTCTTGAGGAAATTTCTAACGACGTTGATTATCCTGCTGATGTTTTCCGCGCAGGTCGAGGCAATTTCTTATGAGGATTCGACGTTCGCGATTGACGCCATCAATCAAAAGCTTCGCGCTTGGAAGTGCACGCCGCTTAAGATTTGGTACGCGGGCGACGAGTGCAACAACGCCGAGAATATCGCCTACATGAACGAGTTGGCGGCAGGGCACGGCTTCGAGCAAAAATTTACGGCGTGCATGGTTTTCTACAGCGATTTTCGTTCACCGCCCGACGACGGAAAAATTTCCGCTTGGAATCCCGATACCGATTATAAAAATTGGTCGTGGTACTTCGGATTTTACGACGACGGCACGTGGAAACTCCTGACTTGGGGCTACTAACGGCAACCAGAAATTATGAATCTGCAATGATAATCGATTATAATCAAAATCAATCGCTGTTCCGAGCACGATAAATTTTCGGGCGATTTTCGCCAAAATCGGGCATCTCCCCCTCCGGCGATTTGAAGGCTTGGGCTGAAATCGGCTCCTCCGCCAAAAATCGTAAAATGAAAGCGAAATGTAATCTAACATCAAAAATCGGCGAATTTCGAGCCTCAACGCGCTCCTTGACACGCCCGAAAACGAATCGAGGAAAAAATTTAATTATACCCATCTTGTCAAGAGTGCTCCGAAACTGAAAAACCGCTGAATTGCCCCCTTGAATCTGAAAGAATTTCTGATTGTTAACCAAAATCGCCGAGGTTTGGAAATTGATTCTGAAAGAGGGTTAACATTTAGCGGCGCGAATCATGAAAAAGTGCTGTATTTTGGGAGGTATGTGCAATGAAAAAAATTTTTGCGGGAATCTGCGCGGCGGGCTTGCTGATGAGCGGTTGCGGCGGCGAAAAGGCGGCTTCCGACGACGCGAAGACATTCACCTACGGCACGGTGGCTTACGGCGTGGCTATGGAAAACGTCGGCACCAATCCGCACGACAGCTACAGCGGCTGGAGCACCCTCCGCTACGGCATTGGCGAGACGCTCTTTAAGTTCAACGAACATATGGAGCTTGAGCCGTGGCTTGCCGACAGTTTCGAGCAGGTCGACGACTTCACCGTCCGAATTAAAATCAATGACGCCGCAACCTTCTCCAACGGCAAAAAAGTCGACGGCGCGGCAGTTAAGGCTTGCCTCGAACACCTTATCGCAAATCACGACCGCGCTCCCCGCAACTTGAAAATCTCCGCCATTGACGCCGACGGGCAATTCGTCACCATTAAATCCGCCGAGAAAGTCCCCGCGCTCCTTAACTACCTGAGCGACCCCTACGGCTGTATCGTCGACGTGGCGGCGGGCTTCAACGATAACATTGCGACCGGCACGGGGGCTTACAAAGCCGTCAAGGTAACCGACACGCAGATTGACCTCGTCGCCAACGAAAATTATTGGGGCAACGTCAAGCCTAAGCTCGACAAGGTTGTCGTCAAGAGCATAACCGACGGCGATACGCTTACCATGGCTATGCAAAACGGCGAACTCGACGCGGCGCAAGGCTTGCCCTACTCCAGCCTGCAACTGTTCAAGGACGGCTATAAACTTTCGCAGGTTGAAACGTCGCGTGTCTACCAAGCCGCCTTCAATTTCAAGACGCCCGCCCTTCAAGACCTCAACGTTCGCCGCGCTGTTTCCATGGCGATTGACAAGGAGAATTTCTGCAAGGTTTTGCTCAACGGCAACGGCACGCCCGCGATTGGCGCGTTCCCCGCGAATCTGCCCTTCGGCGGCGATAGAGTTCATACGGTCGGCTACGATCTCGACGGCGCGCGGCAACTTTTAAGTGCGGCGGGTTGGCGCGACTCGGACGGCGACGGCTACGTCGACAAGGACGGCAATAATCTGGAGCTGCGTTGGCTGACTTACACCTCGCGTCAAGAGTTGCCCTTGCTTGCCGAAGCCGCGCAGGCGTCCCTTAAGCAAATCGGTATCAAGCTCAACGTCAACGCCACCGATAACTATAAGACGTTCCTCAAGAGCGGCGATTATGACATTTTCAGCAAGGCGATTGTGACGGCTCCGACGGGCGACGGCGAATATTACTTCACGAGCCATATCGTCCCCGGCGCGGTCGATAATGCCGGCAACTACGACAGCGCGGCGATTGCGGCTTTGGAGGAGGAATTGCATAACACGTTCGGCGCGGATAAGCGGGCGGAGCTTGCCGTCAAGATGTCTCAGCAAGTTTTGGACGACAGCGCGTTGATTTATGCGTCGCATTTGCGGATGTCGTTTGTGATGAAACCGAACGTCGAGGGCTTCACGGCTCACCCCTCCGACTACTACGAGATAACGCCGGAGCTTGATAAGAACTAATTGACTCGACAATGTTCAATAATTTTTTTTACGCAGACACTTGACATTTGTTTTTTTTTTTTATAATGGTTTCGCTGATTTTTGATTAAGGATTATTCTACGCAAGCACTACACTAATTTTCGACAGTAAAAATCACTTCGGTACCTCAAATTTAATCGTCCTTCCGATTAAAGCCGATTATCGGAGTGATTTTTCTGGTTTTCAGAGGCAGTACATGAGTTACACGGGAATGGGAATAATGGAAAGCGTCCTCGACTACAAGTTTTTAATGGAAACGGGCTTGGAAAGCGGCGAGTACAAGGATTTTGAGGAAATTAAGAGCAAAGTGCGCACAGGCTTCAGGCGGAACGGAATAACCGTAATCACCGACGATAAAATCGGCAACAAATATTATTGCGGAGTAAAGAATATCAGCCGATACGACGCGCTCAGCATTATCAATAAAAAAAACGGCTCGCGATTAAATTTAGACAGATATTTAAAATAAAAAAGCCCTTCGGCAAGCGTCGGAGGGTAATTTTTTTCGCGCATAATTTTAATTGGGCAATATTTCTTCGCGTTTCCTGTTTTTCGGGTCGATTTTACGATTTATTGCGTCCGTTATCAAGAATAATGCCTTTGAAATCAACAAATATACCAATGCAATCGTGACTATCGGGATAAATGCGTCGTATGTCCGCGCTCGGATTAAATCCGCCATTCTTGTTAAATCTTGCACCGAAATATAGCCGACTATCGCCGTTTCAAGCAAAATTACGTTTAATTGCAGTTGATAATTCGCGAAATAATTCCTTATTACTTGCGGCAAAATAAATGTTACGAACGCTTGCCGCTCCGAAAAACCCAATGATAACGCCGCCTCCATTTGTCCGATTGAAATACTTTCCGTGCCGCTTTTTATCATCGTAAACACCGAGGTACTAAGCACGATTGAAAATACTGCAATAGCTATCACGCTTGCGGGCAAATTTATACTGCCGAAAACCACATAATAAAAGAAAAGCAATAAAACCATTTTCGGGATGCCCTGCAATGTCCGATAAATCGCGTCGATTATTCTGTTTGCGGGAGTTTTTTCGCGATAAAACATATATACCGCCAATCCGAGCAACGTTCCGAATATTATTGAGCAAAAAGTTATCGCTAAAGTCGTTAATGCGCCGTCCAATATCATTTTCCAGCGATTTTCGTCGATTAACGCGGTTTTTATTCGCTCCGTAATATTAAAAACGCCCGTTGATTCGGAATTTATTACCGCAACCGCCTGCTCGACTTGAGTTGGATTTGCAAAGAGCACATTTTTTAATCGTTCAGGTAAAATTTCAATCGCATCCATGCCGACATCAATTTTTCCGAGCATCACGTCAGCAAGCATCGTCGGAAATGATTCAATTTTTATCTCGTACTTGTAACCGTAAGCCGCGCAGAATTTGTCAATAATTTCGACCTCAAAGCCGACAACTTGCCCTTCGCGAAGATATGCAAACGGCGTGCTTTGAGCGTCCGTGCCGATTATCAAAGTGCCGTTTTCGCCGGAAAGATTCGACTTCGTAAAAGTCCTTTTGCTCTCGTCACCGCGCAACCATTTAGTTTTTAATTCCTCAAGTTCGCCGTTCTGCTCAAGCAAAGCGATAAATTCATTCATTTGACCGCAAAGTTTTTGTCCGCGATCATTTTTCGGGAAGATGTAGGAAACGGGCACGTCGCCGAGCGATTGCGGCAAATAATCAACTGCAACGCCCTCGAATTTCAGATTTTCGACGTAAGTTTTTCCGATAACGAACGTATCAATCTTATTCTGCTTGAGATTTTGAACGAGGTCGCTTATAAAATCAAGGTAGACAAATTCGGCGTTCGGTAAAACGTCACGCGCCTTTAATTCGTAGGCTGAATCTGCCCAAACGCCGATTCGCGCCGTTTTTAAGTCGTCGACGCTTTTTATTTCCCGAATTTCATTTTGACAGCCGCTTAACATCAGCGTTGCCAGCATTATTAAAATTATTTTTCTCATGATATAAATCCGTTCTCCCAAAATTATTTCTTGCAAAGTTTAGCAATTCATTTAAGAACAGTCAATCATTATAAAAATCCCTTCGGCGGACAGTCGGAGGGTTTTCGTTGACGGAGAAAAATTTTTTTGCTAAAGTTTGTAACGAATCGTGATTAAGGGCGTATAAGCAACAGAAAGGAGCTTGATAATATGGCTAAGGAAGACAAATTCCGGACGAACTCTTGAGCGACGAGGAACTTGACGGCGTTGCAGGCGGAAATGCTCGTGAATGTTTTCATATTTCCATGAGTATATCGGATAATTCTAAGCTCAGGGAACAATTTAAAGGCAGTTACGAAGATACAGATTATCTTAAAAGCTTTCTGCATGACAAGTTGGGTGTCGACGCGGAATTTAACATGAACGAAGGAAATTATTTCGAGGGAACTCCTAATTTAAACAAGTACAAGGACGCAACAACCGGCAAATCCATGAGTCACAATGAAGTTATGCATAGAATAGCTTTATACGGTTTTCCTGATTTGATTTTATAATAAAAGTGAAACAATCTCGTCGCGACAGTTAAAAAAATCCCTTCGGCGGCGCGTCGGAGGGGTTTTCATTTGCCGCTGTAATATTTTTTGCAATTCATATCCCCGTTTGGGGCTTATTTTTTTTTCGGGTGTCGATTAAAATTCTTCGCGAGGTGATTCGGTGAGCGATTTATTGACCGTCGAGGATTTGGTTGTGGCTTACGGCAGGAAGCGAATCGTTCACGACGTGAGCTTTACGGTCGGGCACGGCGAAATTTTGATTATCGCGGGCGAATCGGGCAGCGGCAAGTCGACGATACTCAAGGCGATTGGCGGACTGCTCGGCAAGGGCGGCGCGATTGTCGACGGGCAAATTTTCTTCGACGGGCGGGAAATAACCAACTTGTCCGAGGGGCAACGGCGGCGGCTTTCGGGCGATTCAATCGGCTTCATCTTCCAGAATGCCGGCGCGTCGTTTTGCCCGATACGCACAATCGGCGACCAAATCTTTGAAAGCGTCCGCGCACATCGCGATTGGTCACGGGAAGATTTTCGTTCGCGAGCCGAAGCCGTCATGGAAAAGATAAACCTTAAGCCGTCGACGTTAGACGAATATCCGTTCCGATTATCTGGCGGCATGGCGCAACGGGCAGGCATATTGGCGGCGACGCTCCTGGAACCGAAGCTCCTGCTTGCCGACGAACCGACCTCCGCCCTCGACGTGGTGACGCAAATGGGCGTTGTGGAGGAGCTGTTGAATCTGCGCGGACGGCTCGGAGCGTCAATCGTCTTGGTCACGCACGACTTGCGGATAGCGCGGCGCATGGCGGACAAAATCTTAATCATGCGGCAAGGCACGGCGGTCGAATTCGGGACGCGGGAGCAAATCTTTAACGAACCGCAAGAGGCTTATACACGGGAATTGCTTAAGGCGGCAAGCTTATGATTTTGGACGTTCGGCACGTTAAAAAATATTTCGGGGCGCGGCTTATCCTCGACGACGTGAGCTTTACGATTGGCGCGGGCGAATGCCTTGGCATAGTGGGCTTGAGCGGCGGCGGCAAGTCGACGTTGGCTAAGATTATTGCGCGGCTGATTCCCAGTGACGGCGGGCAGATTATCCTTTGCGGCGAGGACATCACGCACGCAGCGGGCAACGCCTTTTATCGCAACATGCAGATGATTTTCCAGACGCCCGAAGACTCGTTTAATCCGCGCAGGACTTTGGGCGCGAGTATCGCCGAACCGATTAAAAATTTCATTGGCGGAGAAAATCTGCGCGGGCGCGTGGAGGAGCTTTTGGTCGAGGTCGGCTTACCGGCGGCTTATGCCGAACGTTATCCGCGTGAAGTATCGGGCGGGGAGTGTCAAAGGGCGGCGATAGCGCGAGCCATTTCCGTTGCGCCAAAGTTGCTAATCTGCGACGAGGCAACCTCCGCGCTGGACGTGACGATAGCCGCGCAAGTGGTCGCGTTGATACGGCGGCTGTGCGCGGAGCGGAATATCGCTTGCCTGTTCATAACGCACGATTTGACGACGCTGAAAAAATCAGCCGACCGCGTGTTGGTATTGGAGGCGGGGCGGCTCAAGACTTTAGACGAATCGGAGTTCAAGGAGGTTTTGGCATGGAGCATTTGACGCGGCGGATTGAAAATTATTGGGACGGTCGCAGTAAAGACTTCAGCAAATCGCTTGCCTGTCCATAACGCACGATTTGACGACGCTAAAAAAATCAGCCGACCGCGTGTTGGTATTGGAGGCGGGGCGGCTCAAGACTTTAGACGAATCGGAGTTCAAGGAGGTTTTGGCATGGAGCATTTGACGCGGCGGATTGAAAATTATTGGGACGG
>CALFJE010000111.1 GCA_937877545.1 uncultured Selenomonadales bacterium
AGGCGCGAGCCGCTGCCCTCGGCGATAAGATTTTCCTGCACGTCGACGGGCAAAGTTTAAGCTACGCCGATTTTCTTAGGGCTGTCGACGGCGCGATTCTGCTGATTCATTTGCTTGCCGCGCTCAAAGACGGCTTGAGCTTGATGAGTATCGCGGGGGCGGGCGGAACGGGCGACGCCGTTTTAATCGAGGCTTAGACCATGAACTTTTACGACTTACTCAAGGCGCGAGCCGCTGCCCTCGGCGATAAGATTTTCCTGCACGTCGACGGGCAAAGCCTGACCTATGCCGAATTTCTTAGGGTTGTCGACGGCGCGGCGGAAGAGGTTGGATTTTCCCAACATGCCGCGAAATTCCTCCGAAAACAGAAATTTAATCGCTCAAACGCCTTTGAAGTCAAAACAAGCGGCTCAACCTCCGCTCCGAAGACTTTAACGCGCACTTTCGACAGCTGGACGGATTTTTTCCCGATTCAGAATAAAATTTTCCAAATCGACGCCTCCGCGCAGGTTTTCATGCACGGAAGCTTGGATTTCACCGGCAACTTGAATACGTTCCTTGCCGTCATGCACGCGGGCGGCTCCGTCGTCACGACCGATAAATTTTCTCCGCGCCGCTGGCTTAAGCTTATCGAACGCGCCACAAATATTTATCTCGTGCCCGCCAAATTGGCTTTGCTGACCGACGGCGAGCCGATTAAAAATATCCGCGCTGTTTTTACGGGGTCGCAAGTCTTGACCGCCGCTCAAAGCCGCGCCCTGCTTAAAAAGTTCCCGAACGCCGAAATTTTCCTCTACTACGGCGCGAGCGAGCTGAGTTTCGTCACGTACAAGAAAATTACCGCCGATAACGCCGCCGACGTTCAAAATCTCGGCAAGCCCTTCGACGGCGTGAAGGTTTTCGTTCGCGACGGGCTGATTTACGTCGATACGCCCTTCCGCGCAGAAAATATCCCGACGCCCGCCACCGTCGGCGACAGAGGACGCATTGAACGCGGCGAACTTATTTTCGAGGGACGTGGCGAGGACTTCATAAATCGCGGCGGCGTTAAGGTTTCGGCTTTGGCTGTCGAACAGAAAATCGCGGCGATAGCGGGCGTCGAGGCGGCTGCCGTCGTCAAAATCGCCGATAATCTTCGCGGAGACAATTTTATCGCTTACGTGGTCGGGCGCGTCGACAAAAAAACGATCCGACAAGCTTTGACGCCTGCCGAATCGCCTAAGGAAATTATTTTCGTTGACGCCCTGCCGCTCAATTCGTCGGGCAAGGTCGATAAGAAATCACTTGAACAGCTCAAGCAACTGCTTGCCGATAAGGATAACGGTCATGCCGATAAACAGCGGGCGGACGTAAGTCGCGCCTTTTGAAATCGCCATCTTCGCGCCGAAATGTGCGCCGATAATCATGCCGACGCCCATTGGCAACGCGTAAGCGAAATTGACAAGCCCCAAGCCCGCAAAGATAATCGCGGCGGCGAGGTTGCTTGCGAAATTGGCGGCGCGGGCATTGGCGGCGGCTCCGAGGAAACCGTAGCCCATGGTCAGATACAGGAACAACATAAACGACCCCGTGCCCGGTCCGAAAAAGCCGTCGTAGAAACCGAGCGCGAAGATTAAAATCACGCCGAGCAAATAATTTTTATGGGAGACGCGGACAACCGTATTCGCGCCCCAATTTTTTTTTGCCACGGAGTAAATCGCGATAACAATCAGCATGACGACGACCAGCGGGCGTAAAAAATCGGGCGGGATTTGTCGGACGGTCAGCACGCCGAAAATCGAGCCGATAAACGCCAACGGGAACATCACGCGCAGAATTTTCCTGTCGAGCGTGCCCGAACGCAAATAGGTCAGGAAACCCGCGCAGGCTCCCATGCACGAGGCGATTTTGTTGGTGCCCAAGACGTTCAGCATTGGCAAGCCCGCCCACATGAGCGTTGGGACGGAAATTAAGCCGCCGCCGCCCACCACCGAATCGATAAACGCCGCGACGAAGCCCATCCCCGCCATTATCGCCATAATCGTTACGTCAAGCATCTCCGGTGGCTCCGCCCGCCCATTTCATGAGCAAAGACTCTTCCTCCTCGGCAGTCAGCTCGCCGCCGCGAATCATCTTTTGAGCAACCGCTTGCGCCTTGGCGAACATCTCAACAAAATTCTCGTCGTAAATTTTATTGAGGTCGTCAAAAAGCTTATCCACGTTCTCAAAAGACTTGGGCGACAGGTCGTTGAAGGCGCGACGATCGCAAATCAAGCCGACAGCCAAAAGACAGACGCTAACCTCCACATGCGTCAAGTTGTGCGAACGAATGACTTTGCAAAGGTCAAGGACAACTTGCTCGCGGCGGACGGTCGAAACAGTCGGACGCCCGTCAAGCTTGAACGCCACGCCCAAAGCGTGCGCCGAAATTTGAATGCCGGAATTTGGTGCGCCCGTCAAAACTTTTGCGCAGTCCTTTTTAAATTCGCCGTATATCCAACCGATTTCGGTTTTGGTTATGGCGTGCGTGTAGAGGTTCGCCATGCGAAATTTATCGTTGTTGTGCAGGTTGACGAGCAGAGCAATATCGTTTTCGTTGCCGCACATGGACAGCGTATAAATCGCTTGAATCTTGGTGTTCATCCTCAAGCCTTGCGGTCTGCCGAGATTTATGCCGGGGTTGTAAATATCTTCGTCGAGCTGATAGAGGCATAACTTCGCAAGGCGTCTTTTTTGTTGAACAGTCCAATCCGCTCCGATTTTGCGGGCAATAATGACGCAACGGAGCTTAAAAGATTCTTCGTGCGAATCTTTCACGTCGTCAAAGAGTTTAAGGAGCGGTTCGGCAAATTCCTTGTGGTTACGCGCCCCGATAATCAAATTGACGCTGTGCCGAAGAGTGGCGGAATAGCGAACGGTGGCGTCTTTGTTGCCGGCTCGAAAAGCCCTGTCAATGTCTCTGCAGAGGGAGCGAACGGTATCGATTTGCTTGGTGTCGACGTAGCCGCCGACTTTTGGAATCATCCTGCTGGGCGAACCGCCGCTCGTGCCCTTGTCGATTGAAAGCGTCACGTTGCCGCGATCCATTATGCTAAGCCCGCGTTCGTCGCGGCAAGTGGCGGCGTCCATGCGGATAATCTTGTCCTCGTTCATAAAAATGCTGAACGTGACGAAAACATCATTTATCGTGCGCGAATAGCGTTCGGGGAATTCGATATTGCCCTTGGCGATGATTCGATAGTTGCCGTCGACCTCGGCGCGGGCAATGGGCACGCTGATAACATTTCTGCCGGGCGGCAACTTAAAGCCGGTAAATCTCTTTGAAGTGTAAGGCAACTCCTTGCCGGCGGGGATAATCTCCTCGCAATTTCCGCCGAACGTGACCAGATACAGACTTTCGTTGAGGATATTCCTGCCGAAAACGACGCCGATTGAAGGTTCGGCTTTGCTGACGCCTTTGGTAACGGGGAAATGCTTACGGGGTTGCTGAGCGTAACTTGGGCGCGAAAAATTCTGTTCGAGGGTTTGAGCGGAAGTTTCTTCGGGCAATTCGTTGCTTACTTCGTCGGCAAGTTGCTTATCGTATTTGTGGAGGAAATAGTGATAGACGGCGGCACCGCGAGCAACAGCCTGGTCGGGGTCGAGCGCGACGATTGGCTCAAAGCCGAAGAACTCCTTAAGACGATTGATAACCATGTAAAAGCGCGACATGCCTCCGTTCATGATAACGGCGTCGACTTTTACATTATCGGTCGCGAATTTCTTTGCGGCTTCGTTGAGCACGTAGAGAATCGGATAGATGATATTTTTCTGCTTGCCGTATTTGGCGGCGACGGCGGCAAGATTTTTGTAGTCGTCAAATTTAAGCTCCTCGCCCATGAAGACGCGCCAAATATTTTCCAAATCGGCGGCGGTAAAGCTGTCGCTGTAAGCGTAGCCTGTGGTGCCTATTGTGCCGCCGACGGGATAATCTTCCTCCTCCTCGTCGTCGGCGTCGCCCCAACCCGAATCGTAACTGACGAACACATTGCTTTTGCGTGCGCTGACTTCCAACTTAAGATTTTCGGCGTAGTTTATAAGTTGGCTCATGACGCCCGATTGTTCCTGGCGAATCTTGCGGACAATATCGGCGTGCGCGGAATACTGATTCAAATAGTGTTCAAACATTGTCTGCGCCAAACACAAATCGAAATCGTCGCCGCCCAAAAGCGTATATCTGTTGGTGGCAATGTCCTGCACGTTCAAAATTTCGGGAGCGTCTTCGCGGCGGGAAATTTCATGCAAAGTAATATCGAGCGTCCCGCCGCCCAAATCGAAGACCATAACGTTTTTCTTCGAGCTTAAATCCAAAATCTGACTGGGAATTTCGCCGTTGCGCACCTGATTGATAAAGTCGTAGATGACGGCACGCGGCTCCGACAACAGGATTTGGCGCGGCGAACCGTCCGCTTTGCGAATTTTTATTCCGGCAAGTTCCGCCGCCTGCAACGTTGCTTGCCGCATTATGAAATCGAAATTCGCGGGCACCGTGATAACCGCGTCGTTAATTTTGTCCAGACGATAAATTTTCGCCGCGTTGCGCAACATGTGTTCCAAAATCCGAGCCGAAACCTGCGCGGGCGTCTTGTCGGGGATATTGGACGACAGTCCCTCGACAAGGGCGTTACCCATTTGGCTCTTTATGGACTTGGCAACAAGATGAGGACGCAAGGAATATCTGCTTTTGGCGAAATCGCCGACTATGGGCTGATAATTTTGCTCCTCGTTGTAGTAGACGCAACTGGGCAGAATATCAAGCTTCCTTAGCGTGAACTGAGCACCTTGCCCCGCGTTGTACATGTCAACGGCGCGGTCAAGCGCGACGACTTTGCTGACAATATCGCCGTTCAGCTTAAGATTTATCGTCGCCAAAACGGAATTGGTGGTACCGAGGTCAATGCCGACGCACAAATCGTTGTGCTCTTCTCCGTTAATCAACACAAAGAATCTCCTCCTTTATTCGCCGACGACCTCTTTAAGTCGCGGGCGGGCAATTTGAACTTCTTTATTCTTATAAACCCAGCCGGGCGACAAGACTTTTACGCGTTTGACATCGGAGGCGTCTTTGAAGGGCGAACCCTCATAATCGCAAGACTCCGCTTCGTCGAGGCGCATGTCTTTAACCAAGCCGGGTTTGAGAATCGGATTTATTTCGTTATCGCGGATGAATTGTTCCAGCCGCTGAATCAAAATGAGCAGACCGCCGATTTCGGGCGGGAGCTGAATATTTTTCTTGCGGAGCTGACGGACGCCGGCTCTGACGTTCAAAACCTCGTCGAGGATACAGCCGTACTTTTCCGAGTTGAGTTGCGAAAAAAATTCCACCAAGTCGTTTTGATGACTTTCCTTGATTCGGTCGTCGAATTCGTCCTGCAAATCCCTGAGGAGCATATCGGAGCGGTTAAGCATGTTTTCAAGCAGCTCAATCTTTTCCTGTTGCGAATCCTTTTTTTCGCCGCGAGCGGTGCCCTTGCTTTTGTTGGAGCAAATATTTTTCAACAAGTCGCTGATGTCGTAGAGGAAATGCTTCATGTAGATGTTGCCGAATTTTTCCAGGGATTTGGCGTCGTTTGCGCCGTCAAGTTCGGGGTGTCTGGCGTAGAGCATGAGGCAAAGGATGCGCTCGTTGATTCTGCCGTGGTTGTCGATTTGGAACGCCTCCTTGCGAGCCGCCATATACTTATCGTAGTCGGCGACGTTGCGCGTGTTGAGCACCTTGACGAAAGCATCCGCGACCTTTTTGGACGCCTCGAACAGCGAATTGCGCTTCTGTTGCATGGAACAGCGATTGCTCCTGAAAATCTTGATGATATTTTCGCCGACGAGGTTGTAGCCGTAGCGATTATTAAGCTCCTCAGCGTAGCGGCGCGGAATGCGGTTCCAATCCTCGCACATGATTTTGAACAGGCGATTTTCGCAAATATATTCGGAGTTGGCGGAGTCGGACAGATTTTTGGATTTGCGCTCGGCACACTTGTGCACGTCCTCGACGAATTTTTTAATCACGGGGTCTTTAAGGTTAAGCATGGGACGAATCCTCCTTATCAGAGTTCAAACGGCTCGCCGGTATTCGGGAAAATGAAACTCGTGCGCGAATCGGGGTCGTTGATTAAAACTTGCTCCAAAGTCGAATCGGCGTGGAAAAGTTTATCGGGCGGGCTGTGCACGACGACGCAAGTTTTCGGATTGACGCGGCGCACAAAGTCAACGGTGGCGGCGAAGTCGTCATGCA
>CALFJE010000112.1 GCA_937877545.1 uncultured Selenomonadales bacterium
CCCAAGGTCGAGGAGAAACCTAAGCCCAAGGTCGAGGAGAAACCTAAGCCCAAGGATACCGACACGGAAAGCAAGGATATTAACAAGGAAATCAGGAAATTCACTAAGGACAGGGAAAAGTTCACCGAATCTGTCCGTCAGAATAAGGCGATTGAGCAGGAAAGCCGCGAGCTTGACAGGGAAATTAAGCAGCTGAAAGAAAACTACAGAACTGCCTCCGACGCCGAAAAGCAACAGATTAAAGTCAAAGTCAAGCGCAACGAGGAAAGATTCACGGCGTTGCAATACAACGAGGAAGGTTTCAGACATTACAACCGCAAGGAATATGACGAGGCGATTGAGTGTTATCAAAAGGCGATTGAGATGGATCAGAGTTACGGCTTGCCGCGCAACGGTTTGGGCTGGGCGTATCTCGGCAAAAACGATTTCGCCAAAGCAGAGGAGGCTTTCAAGAGCGTCCTCGCACTCAACGAAAATTATGCGTCGCCGTGGAACGGGCTCGGCTATGCCGCCAATTACCGGAAGGAATACGACAAGGCAATTGAGTATTGCCGCAAAGCCATTGAGCTTGACCCGAACTATGCCGCGCCCTGGAACAATCTCGGTTACGCCTATAAGTTCAAGCATAACACCGCCAAGGCGATTGAGTGCTATCGTAAGGCGATTGAGCTTGACCCCAAAGACTCGGCTCCGTGGAACAATATCGGCTCCCTTTATGACGAGCAACTTAAGTTCGACGCCGCGATTGAGAATTATCAGAAGGCGGCGGAGGTCAATGCCGACGATGCCAAGGCGTGGAGCAATTTGGGTTACGCGTTCAGTCACAAGGGTGACTTCGATAAAGGTCTGGAATATTTCCAAAAGGCGACAGATCTTGACCCGAAAGACGCCGCTGCGTGGAACGGGCTCGGCTACGTTTACATTCATCAGCAGAAATATCTCAAGGCGGCGGAGTGCTGTCGCAAGGCGGTTTCGCTTGATAAGAATTTCGCCAACGCCTGGAACAATCTGGGCTATGCCTACGCCGCGCTCGGTCGTCTGAACGATTCGTTTGAGGCGTACAAGAAAGCCTTCACCCTTGAGCCGACCGTCGAACTTTACAAAAAAAATCTTGAAAAGGCGCGGGAGAGGCTGTAGACTGCGAATCATTGAACGCAAATAATTTTTTGGCGACGGGCAATGTGCTCGTCGTATTTTTATTTTTTCTTAATCTTGACAAAGCTTAGGGAAAATGATAGCCTTCAAACGATTTTGGTATGAAAGGAGTTTTTACCGTGGTTAACAAAACGTTTCGGCGAAAGTCGACAGGCGGCGGATATAAACGACGCTTGCGCCTGCTCGCCGCGTCGCTCGCGCTGACGACCCTCCTGCCCGCCAATTTGACGTTCGCCGAGGAAGTCACGCCTGCCGAGGAAGTCGCCGCCCCCGTTGAAAAAGTCGCCGCGCCCGACGAAACCGCCGTTGACGCCGAGACCAACGTCGACTATCTCAACTACCTGGAACTGGAAGACTTTCTAATCACCGCCGAGCGTATCCCTACCAACAAATGGGAAACGCCCGCCAACGTCACTGTTATCACCGCCAGGGAAATTGAGGAGAATCACTATCAATCGATTGACGAAGCTTTAAGTCACGTCAACGGCGTCGTTGTCAGCTCGTCGTATATTCAAATGAACGGCGGCTCTCGCGTCTTGGTGCTTGTCGACGGCAGACGCTGGTTTGACCCGCAAGTTAATACTCAAGAACAAAAGGCTCTTACGTGGTTTCCGTCAATGAAAATGATTGAGCGTATCGAGGTCGTCAAAGGCGGCAACTCCGCGCTCTACGGCTCCGACGCTTTCAGCGGTGTCGTCAACATCGTCACCAAAAAGGGCACGCGCAACGAAACCACCGTCGACCTTAGCACAAGCACTAATCGACATCATCGCGGGCATCATCAATACGAGCTGACTAATCAAGGCACCGTCGGCAAGTTCGGTTGGTTCCTTGCCGGCAGATTGTATAACGGTCATCCTTGGGAGTACAAGAGCGGTTATAACGATTTTGGGGCTTCAACCACCGCCGACAAAGAACACGATATATCCGTGCGATTGGATCAGCGTTTCACCGACCGCGACTCCTTAACCTTGGACTTCATGCATATCTCCCATGATTCAAAATACTACAGCCCTGCCGCCAAAGAATACGGTTACTCTTCAAACTCGGTAATTAACAACGTGTCGCTGTCTTATAACTTCAAAGAGGGCACTTCCACGCCCGGTTGGTTGCGCTATATCAATAATTATTATACTTATTCCGATTTGGGCACCGAAAATCCTCATGCGCGTTTGCAGGGCATTGAATATCAAAACGGTTGGGAATTCGGGCAACACAAACTTATAGCCGGTTTGGAGTGGCATAAGAGTACAGCGTCCGATGTTTTGCACGGCTTTGAAAGCAAAAGCATAAATACCAAGTCGGTTTATCTTCAGGACACAATCGCCATGGGCGACAAATGGAGACTTATCCCCGGCGCACGCTATGACCACAGCAGTAAATTCGGAAGCCACTGGTCGCCCAAAGTCGCCGCCAACTATCGCCCCGACGAAAAGACCAAGTTTTACGCCACGTGGGGCAAATCCTATAACGTGCCGCTTATCAGAGAACTTTATTCCGTGTACCCCGACGACGAAAATACACTCAGAGCCCGGGCTACCGGCGAATTCCGCCTCAGCAATCCGAATTTACGCCCCGAAAAAGGCTATTCGGCTATTATCGGTATCGAGCACGACTTCAGCGACAAAGTCGGCGTCGGCATAAATTATTTTTACAGCAAAATGGACGACCTTATCGGTTGGGGAATTGATAAAGAATTGAAAACTTTCCAATTGTATCAAGCCGGCAATTATTACCCCATGAAGAGCCGCGGCTTTGAAATAACCTTCCGTCAAAAGATAGATGATCATTTCGGTTACAATCTCGGCTATTCGCACACGCACACGCACTTGGATACAAACGACGGCGACGCGCCTTACTATCGCCCGCAACCCAACGGCTATCGTGTCGGGCTCAATTATCACAACAGAGGACTCAAGGCTAATTTGCTCGGCATCATGGCAAGCAATATTAACATCCATGATCGTGCATGGGGCGACGCCATCAAAATGCCGTCTTATCCCACAAGACGTTATGCAATCCTCGACTTCAACCTCAGCTACGACCTCAACGACAACGTTAATTTTTATTTCAAGGCTCTTAACTTAACGAATCAGCACTATTCCAATGAAGAGAGCACGCTTTTGAACGGCGTAAGGACAGATTATCCCGCTTCGGGACGCCAATTCATCTACGGCGTAAATTGCAAATTCTGAACTTAAATAAATCTTTAGGCGGCGGGCAATGTGCTCGTCGCATTTTTGTTCCCGGTAAAGGATTTTTGCCTGCTGTGTCAAAATAATGACAAAATTTTTCGTGAGGTGAAAGGTCATGAACGTTATTAAAAAATTTCTAATTGCCCTGATAATTTTATCGGGCTGGCTCGCAACGGTTCCCGCGATAACGTCTGCCAAGTCGACCGAGGCGGACGTTTCTGCCAATTTGTGCAACGAAAAGGGCGTGGAGAATTTCGGGCGCGAAAACTACAACAAATCGATTAAGGAATTTGAAGCGGCAATTCAAGCCGACCCTAAGGACGCCGCCGCGTGGAACGGGCTCGGCTACGTCGCCAACTACCAAAAGAATTATGACAAGGCGATTGAGTATTGCCGCAAAGCTATCGCGCTCGACCCGAATTACGCCGCGCCCTGGAATAATCTCGGCTATGCTTACAATTTCAAGCAGGCAACCGATACGGCGATTGAATGCTATCAAAAGGCGATTGAGCTTGCGCCGGAAGATGTGGTGCCCTGGAACAATCTCGGCTCCCTTTATGACGAACAGCTTGACTACGACTCGGCGATCGCCTATTATCAAAAGGCGTTGGCGGTCAATGACGAATATTCCGTGGTTTGGAGCAATATAGGCTACACCTTGAGTCACAAGGGCGAATACGATAAGGGATTGGAATATTTCCAAAAGGCTATCGCGCTTGACGCCAAGGACGCCGCTGCGTGGAACGGGCTCGGCTACGTTTACAACAATCAGCAAAAATATTCCAAGGCGGTTGAGTGTTGTCGCAAGGCTGTCGCGCTCGATAAGACCTTCGCCAACGCCTGGAACAATCTGGGTTATGCTTACGCCGCGCTCGGTCGCTATAAGGATTCGTTCAGAGCTTATAAGAAAGCTTACACCCTTGAGCCGACTGTCGAACTCTACAAGAAGAATCTCGACACCGCCAAGGAGAGATTATAAACCGTTGTAACATGAAAGGAGCTTCATTGTATGGTTACCAAAATGTTTCGTGAAAGGTTGACGGGGGGGGTATTACTAAACGACGATTAAGGCTGTTAGCCGCCTCGCTCGCGCTGACGACTCTCCTGCCCGTCAATCCGACTTTCGCCGAGGAGGTAACGCCTGCCGAGGAGGTCGCCGCGCCTGACGAAACCGCCGTTGACGCCGAGACCAACGTCGATTATCTCAACTACCTGGAACTGGAGGACTTTTTAATCACCGCCGAGCGTATCCCTACCAACAAGTGGGACACGCCCGCCAACGTCACCGTCATCACCGCAAAGGAAATCGAGGAAAATCACTATCAAAGCGTCAACGAGGCTCTAAGTCATGTCAACGGCTTGGTTGTCGGCAACGGGCTTATCATGACGGGCGGCGACCGCGTGCTTGTGCTTATCGACGGGCGGCGCAGGATTGACCCGCAGATTAACGAGCAAGCCGTTAAGGCGTATACAGGCATTCCAACAATGGCAATGATTGAGCGTATCGAAGTCCTCAAGGGCGGCAATTCTGCTCTTTACGGCTCCGACGCTTTCAGCGGTGTCGTCAATATCGTTACCAAAAAGGGGACGCGTAACGAAACTTCCATTGACCTGAGCGCGGGCTCGTGGCACCGCTACCAATATGAAATCGCCAATCAAGGCGTCGCTGACAAATTAAGCTGGTTCCTCACCGGTAAATTGTACAAAAGTGATGCGCCGGAATATAAGAGCGGCATGGCAAGCGATTTTTGGCGGACGCCAACCACGGAAAGCAGTAGCAATACTCTTTCCGCCCGGCTGGATTATCGTTTCACTGACCGTGACTCCTTGACTTTCGACGCAATGCACATTGCCGGCAAATATCGTCAATACAATCATGCTTGGCATGATTACGATAATAGCACACCTACTAATAGAGAATTGATAAACGATGTGGCGGTAACTTACAATTTCAAAGAGGGCACGTCCACGCCGGGTTGGCTCCGCTACGTCGATAATTACTATACGCTTAGTAATGTCGGTACCGAAAATCCGAAGTCCCACCTGCACGGCATAGAGTATCAGAACGGCTGGGAATTGGGGCAACACAAATTCATAGTCGGCTTGGAGTGGCATAAAAGCAAAGCTTCCAATCCCCTCTACGGCTACGACGCCGAAATGACGACAAAGTCCGCTTATCTGCAAGACACAATCAGCCTCGGCGACAAATGGACGCTTATCCCCGGCGTGCGCTATGACCACAGCTCCGAATTCGGAAAGAATTGGTCGCCCAAAGTCGCCGCCAACTATCGCCCCGATCACAAGACGAAATTTTACGCCACATGGGGTCGCTCCTATAACGTCCCTTTGCTAAGCGAGCTGTATTCCATGAATTACATAAGCGACGGGGATTACTCGGACATATACGCCGAGAACTTTACGCGAGTTAGAAATCAGCCCGTACCTATTTTTAACATAGGAAATCGTAAATTGAAGCCCGAAAAAGGCAACTCGACCATTATCGGCATTGAACACGACATCAACGAAAAAACCGGCTTTGCCGTCAGCTACTTCCAAAACAAAATGGACGACAGAATCAACTGGACTTTTATGGGACCAAACTACTTTGATGATGACGGTCAAGTGTATTATTATGCCAACGTCGGCAACTCCTTTCCGCTGAAAAGTCGCGGCGTCGAAGTCACCTTCCATCAAAAAATCGACGATCACTTCAGCTATAATCTTGGCTACTCGCACACGCGCAGGCACTTGAGAAACAATAACGGTGACCACTCTCGTTATCTTCCGCAACCCAACGGCTATCGCCTCGGCTTGAGCTATCACAATCGCGGCTTGAAAATGAATCTGCAAGGCGTTATGGCAAGTGCAATCAATACAAATCTTAGGGCTGCCTGGTGGTCTGATACCAATGTTGCTCAGGCTTACCCCAAAAGACGCTACGCCGTGCTTGACTTCAATCTAAGCTACGACTTGAACGATCACACCACGTTTTACTTCAAGGCTCTCAATTTCACGAATCAGCACTATTCCAATACAACAAGCAATGTGTATAAGTGGGACGATGGTGAGTTTCACAAGCAAGTTTATCCCGGCAGCGGGCGCGAATTCATCTACGGCGTGAATTGCAAATTCTGAATCGCAATAAATCTTTCGGCGACGGGCAAAGTGCTCGCCGCTTTTTTATTTACCAAAAGGATTTTTCCCCTCGGCGTCAAAATAACTGAACAGCGTATGAAAGGAGATGTTTTGAATGAAAGTATTGCTTATCAACGGTTCGCCGCACGCCAACGGCAACACGAGTATCGCGCTCAACGAGATGATTAAAGTCTTCAAGGCGGCAGAAATCGAAACCAACCTGGTGCACGTCGGAGGCAAGGACATTCGCGGTTGCACGGCTTGCGGAAATTGCTTCAACCTTGGTCGTTGCGTGTTCGACGACGCCGTCAACGAGGTCGCGCCGCTTTTCGCTGAGGCTGACGGCTTGGTAATAGGTTCGCCCGTCTACTACAGCTCGCCCAACGGCACGCTCGTTTCCTTCCTCGACAGGCTCTTTTACAGCGCACACTTCGATAAGACCATGAAGGTCGGCGCAAGTGTCGTAGTTGCTCGACGCGGCGGCGCGGCTTCTGCTTACGACGTGCTCAATAAATATTTCGGCAACTGCGGCATGGTTATCGCCACAAGCCAATATTGGAATATGGTTTACGGGCTTAAACCCGGCGAGGCGGCTCAAGACGCCGAGGGACTTCAGACCATGCGCACGCTTGCCAACAATATGACGTTCCTCATGAAGTCTATCGCGCTCGGCAAAGAAAAGTTCGAGGTGCCCAAACGTGAAGCTTGGATTCCCACGCATTTTATCAGATGAGGATTTTTCGACCGACTTACACAGGGGCGTTTGAGTGCGACGGTAAGGCTTGCAACTCGCGCTGTTGTCGGGATTGGCGGGTTTCGGCTGACGAGGAGATACGCGATAAATATTCGCGGCTCCCCGCCGTCGACCGCCAAAATTTTTTTAAGCACCTCGACGACTCCGCGCAGGCTTTCAAGTTGCAACCGTCGGGCGCGTGCCCGTTCCTCGACGAAAATTTTTTGTGCAAGCTCCAACTCAAACACGGCGAAGATTATCTGCCCGCCATCTGCCAAAGCTATCCGCGTGTGACTTATCGCCTCGGCGCGGAAATTTATCTGCAGGCAATGACGCTGACTTGTCCCAAAGCGGCAATGCTGATTCTCCTGCGCGGCGAGCCGATAACCTTTGAAGTCGTCGGGGAACTCAAAGCGCGGCAAATCTTTGACTTCACGACCAAAATCCCGTTGCCCGCCGAAGAATTCTTAGAGCGTCAAAGTTCGGCGGTAAAAATCTTGCAACGGCGCGACTTACCGATAAACGGGCGGCTGGCGGAGCTTTGCAAGTTTTTTGGCGAGGAGGTTGGCGCGGACTTCGACGAGGCGGCTCATGCGGCGGCTTTGGCGGAGATATTCGGGCAAATGTACAGCGTCGACTTGACCGCCGACAAAAAGGCTCAACTTGCCGAGACGTATCGCTTCGGACGCAAGGAGGTTTTGCCTCAAATGCGCGTGAAGTTCGCGACGGTGCTGGAAAATTATCTGGTCAACGAATTCGTCATGCGGTGCTATCCGTGCGCGTTTGCGGGCGACGAGCTGTTTAATTGCCGCGTGTTCGTGACGACTTATCGGGCGATTGAGTTCGCGGCGGTCTTGACGGCAATATCCAAAGCTCGGCTGACGTTGGCGGATTTTATGGATATGCTGTGCGCCCTTAACGATAAGCTCGACCACAGCAAAGGCGGCATGGACGCGATTAAAACCTGCGCGGCGAACGCGGGCGAAAATTTTTGTTCGATGATGATTGAGAGAGGTGGTTTTTATGAAGGAAATTCTTGAGTTGCTGGAGCACAATGCGCGGCTGACGACGGGCGAGCTGGCGTCGATGTTGCAAAAGTCTGAGTACGAAATCGAAAAGGAAATAGCTGTCCTCGAAAAGGAAAAGATTATCCTTTCCTACGGCGCGTTGATTAACTGGGAGAAATTCGGCGACGATGTTGTAACCGCGATAATCGAAATTAACTTGACGCCCCAACGCGAAGTCGGCTTCGACGCCATAGCCGAGCGGATTTATCGCTTCGACGAGGTGCGCACGGTTTACCTTATGAGCGGCAACTTTGACCTGCTGGTTATCATTGAGGGCAAATCGCTTAAGGACGTGGCAAATTTCGTGGCGACGCGCCTTGCTCCGATTGAGGGTGTCACGCAGACGCGCAGTCACTTCATGCTTAAGGCGTACAAAAAAGACGGCGTGATAATGGAAGACGACGACAGCGACCGCAGGCTGGTGGTTGCGCCATGACGTGGAACGATAAGCTGTCCGATTCGGTTAAGTCAATCGCGCCGAGCGGCATAAGGCGATTTTTCGACATAGCGGCTAAAATGCAGGACGTTATCTCATTGGGCGTTGGCGAACCCGACTTCGTGACGCCCTGGTCAATCCGCGAGAGTTGCGTTTACGGCTTGGAGCGCGGCTATACCAGCTACACCGCCAACCGAGGTATGCCTAAGCTCCGCGCAGAAATTGCCCGCCACTACGCCGAAAAGTTCAATGTGGCTTACGACGTTGACACGGAGATTTTGGTTACCGTCGGCGTGAGTGAGGCGTTGGATTTGGCGTTGAGGGCTATCCTCGACCCCGGCGACGAGGTTTTGATACCGGAGCCGTGCTACGTGTCCTATCAAGCTTGCACGTATCTGGCTAAGGGCATACCCGTGAGCGTGCCCGCCAAGATTGAAAATGAATTCCGAATCACGCCCGAAGAGTTGGAGCCGTTCGTGACGCCAAAGACCAAAGCTATCCTTATCGGCTACCCGAACAACCCCACGGGCGCGATTATGGAGCGCGAGGACTTGCTTAAGATAGCCGACTTCGCCGAGGCGCACGACTTGATTGTCATAAGCGACGAGATTTACGGCGACTTGACTTACGGCGGCGTCCACGAATGTTTTTCTGCCTTGCCCAAAATGCGCGACAGGACGATTTTGCTTAACGGCTTCAGCAAGGCTTATGCCATGACGGGTTGGCGAATCGGCTACGCGCTTTCAAACCCCGACTTTATCGGAGCCATGACCAAGATTCATCAATACACGATACTTTGTGCGCCGATAACCGCGCAGATGGCGGCTGTCGAGGCTCTCAAGCGCGGCGAAAAGTATATGAAAAAAATGGTCGCCGACTACGACAGGCGGCGCAAGCTGATTTACGACGGCTTTAAGACTTTGGGGCTGGACAGCTTCGAGCCGCGAGGCGCGTTTTACATTTTCCCCGACATTACGTCGAGCGGGCTGACCTCCGAGGAATTCGCCGAAAATTTGATTCAAGCCGAGCACGTCGCGCTGGTACCGGGCACGGCTTTCGGCAAGTGCGGCGCGGGGCACGTCCGTTGCTCCTACGCCACCGGCATTGATAAAATTTCCGAGGCGTTGAATCGCATTGAGCATTTTTTGAGGACGCACAAGCATGATTAACAGATTAAAAATTTTCGCGTTGGCGATACTGATGATAGTCGCCGCGCAGGGCAGAGCCTTCGCCGAAATGCCCGAAGTGTCGGCGGGCGAAATGTACTTCGACATTTTCAAGGGCGTTTACGTGCTCAAGGGCAATGTGCACGTCGCCACGAACAATCACGGCTTCAAGGCTAAGATAACGGCGGACGAGGCTTATGTAAGCGTCACCAAGCAAACCTGTTGGGCGGAGGGCAATGTCAAGCTGGAGCAGGAGGGCATAACGTTTGGTTGCGACCGCGCCTATCTGCAATGGGCGACGCGCACCGCCGAGGTTACCGGCTCCGTCAAGTTCGCCAACAAAAAAAGTGTCGCGATTAACTCGGACACCGCAATTTTTAATTGGCACGATAAGGTTGTCGATTTTTATGGAGCCGTGACGCTCAAGGCGGATAAAAAGTTGAAGTTCGCCGAGGGCGTCAAGCTTGACGGCAAGACTTACCAGCACGTCAAGTATAACGTTGTCGAGGATACGATTTTGGAGCTGGATAAGACTTTCGACGCGCCCGAAATTTCAATCCCCGACATCGAATCTCAAGAGTAGCCCCGCGTAAAAAAAGGAGCCGCCATGGACGGCGGCTCCCCCGCAACAGAAACAGGGATGTTTCTTTGCGGGCACGACGTTAAAACTATGAGACAGCGCGGGTTGGCTTGTACCCCCGAACGCCCCCGCGAGGCACCCTTTTCTTTGTAACTTTCTTTTGGGTGAGCAAAAGAAAGTTTTTCAAACATAAAAATCAAAATTATCTAAATCGAAGCGACGAGCCACGGCAAGGAAAGCCGGTTCGGCGAACCCACCCTTAGGCTAAGGGGGCGTTTCACCGCCGCAACTTGAACGTTTCGATTTCCTTTTGAAGGTCGTCCGCCATATCTGCAAGTTGGCGGCTGGCGGAGGCAATTTCCTCCGTGGTGGCGGAAAGCTCCTCCGTCGTGGAGGAAATGCCTTCCGTTTCGCGCGAAAACTTAATCGCCGCCTCATTTATAACCTTAACCGAGTCGATAATCTGCGAATTGCCGGACTCGGCTTTTTTTATCGCGTCGACGGTCAAGCTGATTTTGCCGGTGAGGGCGTCGATTTGCTTAACGATGTCGCGGAAAGCCCCGCCCGCCTCGCCGACAGCCTGAACGCTTACCTGCGTCAAGTCGGTGCCGACGCTCATTGACGCAACCGCCTTTTCGGTCTGGGCTTGCACGTCGAATATCAGCTTTTGAATTTCGCTCGCCGCCGTAGCAGATTGTTCAGCAAGCTTACGAACTTCCTCAGCGACGACCGCAAAGCCGCGACCGTGTTCGCCCGCATGTGACGCCTCTATCGCCGCGTTCAGCGCAAGCAAATTGGTTTGGTCGGCTATATCAGAAATGGTTCCGACGATGTCGCCGATTTTGCTTGAATAATCGCCCAATAACTTGATAATCTGCTCGGACTCTTGGACGGAAGTACGCAGGGATTCCATACTTTCCACGGCATTGCCCACGGTTATCGCGCCGGTTTCTGCAGTCTTCATGGCGGCATTTGAGGCATTGGCGACGCCGTCGGAATTCTCCGCAATGACGTTCAAAAGTTCGCGCATGTTGAGGACGGCGTCGTTGGCGGCTCCGATTGCGTTTTGCTGATTGACAGCCGCGCCGGCAAAGTCCGTAACGGCTCCGGCAATTTGATTCGCGGCGGTCGCCGATTGACGGGAGTTGTCGTTGAGCGTCTCGGCGGCTTGGCTTACGGTCATGGCACTGTTGCGCGCCTTATGGAAAAAATCATTGAGCTTATCGGTCATGGTCTCGAAGGCTTTGGCGACGTTGCCCAATTCGTCTTCGGATTCGACGGGCACGGCTTGGAGTGACAGGTTGCCTTTGGAAATTTCGTCTGCCGCGTGATTTATCGTCAAAATCGGCTTGACGGCGGTATTCGCTATGAAATTTGCAATGAGAACGATAACGACCAGAATGCCGACGCACATGCCGCCCAAAACCAAAGCTTCCTCAATGGCATCGGCTTCGACCGCGCTGTAGGGGCGGAACGTGGTTATAATCCAATTTGTCTGCGGCTCGCGCTCGTAGCTGACAAGCTTTTTATCGCCGTCAATCACGACCTCGGCAACGTCGCAAGTGTCGACGCCCGCCTTGCTTATGAAGTCGTACTTGCTCATGTCGAGGCGGTCTTCCTCCTTGGAAATTTGCAGGGAGGAATGCGATACCATTTTGCCGTTGCCCTCGAAGATAGCCAATTCGGTCTCAGCGTCGGCTTCTTCGGTCAACAGCCCGGTCAACGCGGAAATGTTGTAGTTGCGCTGAATCATGCCGATAACTTTCCCGTCGGGGCTTTTGACGGGCACCTCAATCACGACGATAGCCAGCCCCGTGGTTTTGCTGACGATAACCTCGGAGACGTGTTCTTGACCCTGCGCCGCCGCCTTAAAATAGTCGCGGGAGCTTACGTCGACAAGCTTTGCGTCGTCACTGCGCACGATTTGTTGACCCTTGCCGTCGCTTATGATGATATTGCTGTCGTCACGAAAGAGCGCGTTGGCATTTTGCACGAGGCTCCGCATGTTGGGGTTGCGATTTTCGGGAGCCGCCGTCAAATATTCCTGCACGGACGGATTCACTGCCAAAAGCCGCAACGCCGTGAAGTTGCTGCTCATCATGGTGGAGACTTCTTTTTCAATCAACTCGTTCTTTACCTTGAGTTCTTGCTCCGAAGATACAAAAGCCTCCGTCACCGCGTTGAACAGAGTGTACGCCATCGCCGTCACTAACGGCACCATTCCTATAAATATCAACAGGAAAATCAATTTGAATTTGATACTTTGAAACTTCATCGACGTACGACCTTTCCTAAATTTGCAGAGTTTAACCCGACTCAACTTCAACGCCTATTCTACGCCTGCTTTATGAAAAGTCACTGTGGCAACGGCTTAAGTTTCGTTCGGCAAGACCGCCGCCAAAGATTTTATCGCGACTTCAATCATTGAATCATCGGGGTTACTTTTAGAAAGTAACCAAACAGCAGACGCGCCGAACCGTTTAGACATTGGCAAGATTATCGCCGCGCCGATACTAATTCTCAGGCA
>CALFJE010000113.1 GCA_937877545.1 uncultured Selenomonadales bacterium
CGGCTTGCCACAACGCCAGGCGACTTGCCCGCGTCCCGATTCGCAATGTCATTCCCCATTCCTCCTTCCGCATTCCAAATCGCCTTCCAGGCTTGAGTGTAAAAAGTTTCGGCGTCGGTGCCCGCCGAGGCGTTAAGATTCATCATTGGCATACGCAAGAGCTTGCGGACGATTCGGCGCGTCATGTGGTCGAGGATTTTGCGTTCGTCGTCGCTGAGGTTTGAAAGTTTTCCCGCCACGCGTCGCAGTTCGCGCAAACGCATTTGCTCCGCCCGTTCCGATAAGCTTGCCATGAGCGGCTGGAATTTTAAATACTTGAATCGCGCCATGACTGCCGCCGCGTCCTCTGCAACGATTTTTCGCGCCAACAATGCCTCCCGTTGCCGAGCCTGCAAATTTTTTTCCACCACCGATTCGAGGTCGTCGATGTTGTAGAGCGTGACGCCCTTAATCTTGCCGACTTCGGGGTCTACGTCACGCGGTACCGCTATGTCGATGAAAAATATCCCGCGCCCTGCCCGCCGCGTCATGAGCTGTTGCGTTTGCCACGGTTTTACGACGTAGTGCGGTGCGCCCGTGGACGTGATGATTATGTCGACGTGCGCCGCGCCCGTGAAGGCGTCCTCCCACGCGACCGCCACGCCGCCGATTTTTGCTGCCATTTCCTCCGCTCGCGACAGGTGATGATTCGCCACGAAGATTTTTTTCACGCCGTGCGCCAAAAGATGTTGCGCCGTAAGTTGAGCCATTTTGCCCGCTCCGAAGATTAACGCGCTCCGACCTTCCAATCCGCCGAGTTTCTTTGCCGCCAGCTCCACCGCCGCCGAACTCACCGATACCGAATTGTACGCGATTTTGGTTTCCGTCCGCACGCGCTTGCCCGCCGCTATCGCCCGATGAAACAGCGTGTTTAAAATCGTGCTCGTAGCCTGCGCGGTCTTTGCCATTCGGTAAGCCTCTTTGACTTGCGACAGGATTTGCCCCTCGCCCAAGACTAACGAATCCAAGCCCGCCGCCACCTCGAACAGGTGTTCCGCGCAGGTTTCGTCGTCGAAGTCGTACAGCAGCTTTTCGTCGACGCCGCCAATCAAGTCGTTCAAAAATTGGTAAATGCTCGCCTCGCAACCGTCAGCCGCCACCGCGTAAAGCTCGGTGCGGTTGCACGTCGACAGGATAACCGCCTCGCTCAAGCCGTCGTAGCCGTCCAGATTCTCCAGCCCGCGCCTTATCGCGTCCCGACTTATCGAAAATCGTTCGCGGACTTCAATCGGTGCCGTCGTGTGATTCAACCCCAAAACTTTTAAGTGCATGTTTGATTCGTTCCTCCAGCTTATCAAGCTCGCCGCGTCTCAAAAGCTCCCAAGCCTCGCGGTTTAAAACTTCCTGCCAAAAAATTTCTCGCGCCGCGTAATTCGGCAAGAGCCGCTTAATTTCACGCCGCCACGCGGAGATCATTTCCAAACTCGCGCCGAATTGCTCATCGATTTCCTCTTCCAACATCTGCCGAATAAATCTTGCGAACGCCGGCGAATGCGTACCGGTTGAAACCGTTAAGAGGAATTCGTCGCGCCTCAACGTTGACGGCACATAGAAATTGCCGCCCGCCACGTTCACGGCGTTGACTAAGATTTTCCGCGCTTGAGCCGCCTCGCAAGCCTGCCGATTGACTTTCAGGCTGTCCGTTGCCGCGATTAAGATAACTTCGTCGCCGAGCAGCTCCTCCGAAAACTTTGCCTGCGTCCAAGAAATTGCTCCGCGTTGAACCAGCTCCTCGACGCCCGCGCAGATTTCGGGGGCTATGACTTTGACGCGTGCGCCCGCCGTCAATAGCCCTAAGATTTTCCGCAACGCGACCTTGCCGCCGCCGACCACCACGCACGGTTTGCCTATAACGTCAAGGTTTATCGGGTAAAGTATCATTTGCATTGCCGCCCAATACATGAGCCGTCAAGAAAATTATCAGCTCGGATTCGGATTTGCTCTTGCGGTGATTTCGGAACAACGCGCCCAATATCGGCAAATCGCCCAGGAACGGGATTTTGCTAACCGACTTAGCCTCCTCCGCACCAATCAGTCCGCCGATAATCATAGGCTCGCCGTCGCGCACAGTTACGGTCGTATCCGCCGAACGCGTGTTGAAACGATAAGCCCCCACAGCCTCGACGTATTGCGGCGTGCTAACCTCGGTGTGAATCTGCGCGGTTATGGTGCCGTCGGCGTTGATTCGCGGCGTGTAGCGCAGGATAATGCCCGCGTCGCGATAAGTGATTGAATTCGTGACGGTGGAGTTGGTCGTCTGAATGGTGGGCACGGGCACCGAACTGCCGACGTTAATCACAGCCTCGCGCCCCTGCACGGTCGTAACGTTCGGGCGGGAAAGAACTTTTGCCTTGCCATTGGTGACAAGCGCGTTAATCTTCGCGCCGTAGTAAAATTCAAACGGTATGCCCAAAGGTCCGCGCCCGAATTGGATAATGCCGTGCCCCGTCGAATCGTTGGATTCACGCGTATATTCTTCTTTGTAGTAGCCGGGCGTGCGAATGCTACCGTCGGAATTGAAGGTCGGCGGCGTATAATCAACGTCGAGGTCGGGATATTGCGGGACGGCTGACCACATCCACTCCACGCCCAGATTTTTGGACGCCTCCTTGTCGACAGCCAAAATCTTAGCCTCAACCGCCACTTGCTTAAGCTCCACGTCGAGGGTAGCCAAAAGATTCTTGACGCGTTCGTACTCGGCGGGCGTCCCAAAAAGAATCAGCGCGTTGACTTCAGGATTGACAAAAACTCTGTCCTTGCGCGTGATGTTTTTAAAGTCGTTCGGGCGGCTGTCGCTGTCGTCATGCCACGTGTAGCGGTAACTTACGGAGCCGTCGGCGTTCCTGATGCGCGTCGTTTGGCTTGCCAGGCGTTCGGTATCGGGGTCGAGCGACATGATAACCGCCTCTTTTAAAGTATCGGCGTTGCCGTAACGAATCGGGAAAACGTAGCTTTGCATGACCTCCACGCTTGAAGCCGTCATGATGAAGACGCCCGCCTCGTCAAGCAGTTGGAGGCTTTTCGTGCGTGCTATTATGTCAAGAATCCTGCGCGGCTCGACGTCCGTCAGCGAAATTGAAATGGTGCCTTTGACCGAATCGTCGACGGAGACGTTTAGCCCGCCGGTTTTCGCCACGAGCATTATCGTTGCGCGGAGGTCGGCGTCGTGGACGCTAAGCGTCATTGGCGCGGCTTGAGCTTGCGCGGGCATGAAAAAAGCCGCCGATACCACGAGCGGCAGGATTTTCCTCAAGACCAATCAATTCAGCTCCCTTTTAACAATTAGAAATGTGGAAGGCGGAATGAGCAATGAAATTCCTAGTCCCTAGTCCCTAGTCCCTAATTCCTAGTCCCTAATTCCTAATTCCTAATTCCTAATTCCTACTTGAACTCGCTCGCCGTCCGCGAACGTCACGAATTCGGACGTTATGTCGACGATTAGCCGCCCGTCCAAATCTTCCCCGACCGTCTTGAATACGGTTTCCTTGCCGCGCAGGAACATCGCCGTTTTGTTTGCGCCGCTGATTGCCGTGCCCGTCAAGACGATTGGCTCCGTCGGCTTGGGCGGCTCGATTGTCGGTTCGGGCGGCGGTTCAATCACGACGGGCGGCGCAGGTTCGGGGATTTTCGGCAACGTCGGCGGAGGTTGCGGCGGCGGAGGCTTGGGCTTTTCCTCAAACGCAAACGGGTCGCCGATAATCAACGCGTCGGCATTTGCTCCGAGGACTTTTGTCACGCCGTCGGGGCTTTTCGTGACGGGCAACACTTTGACGGGCAAATCTTTCGTCAGCGGCGGCTCGTCAATCAGAATCTCTTCGCCGTCGGAGGTGTCGTCAATCGCCGCGAAAATTATCAACACCGCCAGGCATACGCCCAACGCGCCCGCACGAATTTTATTCTGCTTAAGCTCGTCGAGTTCGCGCCCCAAAAAATTTTTAAGTTCGTCCATGGTGAGCCTTCCGTAAAATTTTCAGCAGTTTATCATAAGCCCGCGCAGGTTTCAACCGCCAAATCCGCCGCCGTGTAGACTTTTCGGCGATTTTGATTTAAACTTTGGCGCAGATTTTCGGAAAGGACGGGATTACCGTGACCGATAAAATTTCGCGCAGGACTTCCATAAAGACGATCGCCCTCGCGACGCTTGCCTTGACAATGAATTTTCCTGTCGGCGACGCTCAAGCCGCCCGTCGGCAAATTTCGTTGGCACGCGCCCGAACCTTTGGAGCCGGGCAATAAGGAATTCGACGCCAAAAAGTTCGGTCGGTCGCCCATGCAAAGCGTTGAATCGACGGAAGCCGCCTCCCGCCTGCCGCAGAGCGAGGATTGTTTGACGCTCAACATTTGGACGCGTGGCGCGAAAAATAATTTGCCCGTTATGATTTTTATCCCAGGCGGCGGCTTCGTGGGCGGCGGCAACGGCGACCCCGATAACGTGACGATTTTCGGCGAAAGTGTCGGCTCAACCTCCGTTATGTTCCGGATGATAATACCGCCGAGTTCATGGCAAAGGGCGGTTGTAAAAATATGCGCGAGCTTATGAATAAACCTGCCGCCGAACTTTTGAAGACGTATGCGCAACTTTGCGAAGAGCGACCTTATTTGACGGAGATTGACTATTGCCCGACGTGCGACGGAAAATATTTGCCCGCTCAACCGTTCCGAGCTTTGCGGGACGGCGCGGCGCGTGATATAAAATTCCTGACCGGCAACACCGCCGAGTTCCATGCGCGGACTATCTTGAGTTTGCGAATCAGCCGGATTGGCGCGTCGGACAGGAATTGGCGACGGAATATCAATCGGCGTTCGGCGAGACGTATTTTTATCTGTTCAGCCAAAAGTCGTCGAATGAGCTTTTCGGCTCGTGTCACGCGCCGGATTTGCCGTTCGTCTTCGGCACGATAAACGAAGAATTTGACCCAAACTAATTTATTGGATTAAGGAGCGAAATTCATGGCAGAATTGCTGTACACAATCAAGGCTAACACGCCCAAAGACGAGGTGATTCGACTCTTGCGCGAGCACCCCGAAATAAAATTCGTTTCGCTGGTCGGCATAGACCTTGCCGGCAACGATACCGACGAGAAAATTCCCGTGCGCATTTTTATCAAGGACATCGACGAATTCTATTCGGGGCGAGCGGTTCAGACCGACGGCTCCAGCGTCGTCTTGCCCGGTATCGCCACGCTTAACAATGCCAAGGTTGATATGCCCGTCGACCCGACCGTCAACTGGTTCGTCGATTACAACTTCGAGCACTACGACACCGTCACGAACAATCCCGTCGGCACGCTTAGAATCCCCGGCTTTCTGATTCACGAGGGCAAACGCGTCGACAGCCGCGCCGTGCTGACCGATACCCTTGTCCACGTCAAGCGCGAACTGGTTAATCTTTTCCACAAGCACCCCGCCATTGACGGTTTGGACGTGAGCGGCTCGGAGATAATCGACATCGTGTTTACGTCGGCGACGGAGCTGGAGTTTTGGGTTAAGACGCCGCTTGAAGAGGCTTCGGTCGAGGAAATGAGCGCGGCGGAAATAATGCAGGAGCAATATTGGGAGCGGACGCACGGGGCGGTACGTTGCGCGTTGGAGCAGTCGATAATCGAGCTGGACAAATACGGCTTGCAAGTGGAAATGGGGCATAAGGAAGTTGGCGGGCTTAAGGCTCAAATCGACGAGTCGGGACACTTAACGCACGTCTGCGAACAGCTGGAGATTGATTGGAAATTCGCCGACGCTGTGCAAGCCGCCGATAATGAAATCGTCGTGCGGACGGTCGTCAAGGAAATTTTCCGCGCCAACGGTTTGGAGGTCACGTTCAAGGCTAAGCCCATGATTGGACTTGCGGGCAACGGCGAACACACGCACATAGGGCTTGCCGCCAAGACTGCGGACGGCAAAGTTCATAATCTGTTCGCGGCTAAGAATCCCGCCGAAGACTACATGAGCGCGGCGGGCTACGGGGCGTTGATGGGCTTGCTGAAAAATTACGAGGTTATCAACCCGTTTGTGAGCGCGACCAACGACTCTTTGAACAGGCTCAAGCCCGGCTTTGAGGCTCCCGTTTGTATCGTGACTTCGCTGGGAAATACGCCGCAAATCCCCGCCCGCAACAGGACAATCCTGGTCAGCGTGATTCGCGACTTGGAAAATCCTATGGCGACGCGCTTTGAGTTGCGCAGTTGCAATCCGTACACGAACATTTACTTGGTATTGGCGGCGTCGTATTCGGCGATATTGGACGGCATAAAAATGGCGGTGAATCACACAACGGGCGAACTTTTGGCGGAGCTGTCCAAAGAGGCGGGGCAGACGGGCTTTTACCTTGAACGCGACCGCGCCTATCGGAGCGAGCGTGACGTCTTCGAGGACTACACGCAGGCGGAGCGCGATAAATTATTCGGCAAGCCGCCGGCTACGGTCTGGGAAAACATGGAGGCGTTGAGCCTGTATCCCGACAAAGTTGCGGTAATATCGGGCGGCGGGGCGTTGCAAGAGCGGATAATCAATGCATTTCGCGAGGGAGCCTTGTTGCGCTGGAAGACGGAGCTTATTTCGCGAATCTTGCCGGAATTGCGCGGGACAGTGCGTAAGGCAAAAAAAATCGAGGCGGCATTCGTGACCGACCTCGACGCGTACAACTGGAATAAAATTTTCCAACTGCGTTCGGAATTGGCAAAGGATTCGATAGACGAAAAGTCGTTGTTCACGCGGCTGATAAACGCCTTGAACGCGGGCGAATACGAGCGGGCGTCGCGCTTGCAGGTGACGATTTACGACAAAATCGAGGAGCTGAAAGCCCTTTATGACGCCTACGAAAAAAATATCATTTAAAAGCCGTATTTGGGGAGCCGCAACTCATTTCCAAGTTGAAGGTAACTTAAACCCGGCGCAAACGGAAATGCGACAACGCTTTGGCAAAGAGGGGGACAACCTCCGCGCAAAAAAGACCGGTGATAAGCTCATCGGTCTTTTCGATTTTCGGTCAATATTTCTTGTTGAAGACGGTACCGCGCAACTCCGCCGCGCCAATCAGGTCATAGGAATGCACCATGCCCGTTTGACGCCGCGCCTTGTTGAGCCACGCCTTAGCCCGATAAATTATCTGCTTGTCCATCGGAATCATCTTGTCAATCAGAGCCTTGCACTCCGCCGAATCGCGATAATCGTTTTCGGGCAACGCCTTAATCTTGTCGAGGAGCCGCTCGCGCTGGTCAACCAACTCGACGAACAACTCATTGTCCTGCTGGTCGCTGAACTTTAACAGCTCCTCCGTCAGCTTGAAGTATTTCTGCCAAAGGATTCGCGCTTCCTGTTGAGTTTTATCCTCGGCGGGAGTATTTGACACCTCAAGCATAACCCTTGCCGCCTTCGCCCTCGTCCAAATCGACGCGATAAGTCTTCATAGCCTCGACCCAGGCGTCGCGCAACTCGGTGACAATTCCTTTAGCCTCGTCTATCTGCGCCAAGTCGCTCCGAATATTGCCCTCGACCAAACGGTCATAAATGTAATTGTACAGCGGGAGCAACTGGTGCGATATTTCGTAATCGAAATTCAGCGTGAGGCGAAACTCCGAAATTATACGCTGAGCGCGTTGCAACATGTTGTTGGCGGTTTCGTAGTCTTTCTTTTCAAGTGCCTCTCTGCCGTCGTCGATGAACTTCAAGCAGCCGTTATACAGCATAAGCGTCAAATGCTCCGGCGGCGCGTTCAATATCCGTTGCCGTCTGTATGCCTCTGCCGCATTTACCATAGAATCAACCTCCCGAAAATTTTATTAAGAGTTGCCGCCCATAATGTAGTTGAGTTGCGAACCCAGCTTGGCGAGCGCGGATTCCATTGAGTCATACTTTTTATAGAGCCGCTCCTCGAAGGCGTCCATCATCTTTTTGAAATTGCTCATTTTGGTCTGCAAGTTGCGCAGGAGATTGTTCAATTCGCTGTCTTCGGAGATGTCCGTTGTGGTGCCCGCACGCGACCTGATAGTTTTCAGCGAGCTTGTAAAAATATCGCCGAGCCGTTGTGCGACGCCGTTGCCGCTGCTTTCGTCGTTTTTGTCGAGCTTGCCGAAGACGTTGTAAACCGCATTGGGGTCGTTGGCGAGCGCGTTACGGAGCTTGGTTTCGTCAAGCGTCAACTGCCCCTTAATGCCCGTTGTCGAAATGCCCAGGCTGAATATCGAATTGTAGGTCATCTCTTTGCCGTCGACGTTTACGCTGTCGATACCCTTAACCTCTGTCGAAAGGGCGGTGCGCATTTTGGTGATAATGTTGCCGAGCGTGCTGTCGTGATAGAGCAGACCCTTTTTAGCCTTCTCCTCCCACTTTTCGACTTGCTCGTCCTTCATGGCGTCTTTCTGCGACTGCGTCAAAGGACTGTAACCCGTTTCAGGTTTCTCGTCGTATTTTTCATAGAAGCCCGAAAGCAACTTGTTGTAGTCCTCGACGAAACTTTTAACCTTGTCGACAATGGCGTCAACGTCCTGCGCCACGGTGACACTTGCGGAAGAGGCTCCTGCCGTTGCGTTGGATATGTCGTAAGTCACGCCGCCGACAGTGAATTTATTATTCGAGTTCGTGTAGCTCAAGCCGTCGATTTTGATAGACGCATCCGAGCCTTTTACTGAAACAGGACTGTTGTCGCCAATGGTGAGTGCGGAAACCGCTACAGTCTGAGTAATAGTTACCTCGTTGCCGTCATCATCAAGCACGGGGTTGCCGTCATCATCGAGTTGAGTAACTTCCACAGTTTTGGTGGTACCGTAAAGATCGCCGTCGCCGTTATAAAGTTCGCCGTCTTTGGACTGAAAGAAACCGAGCGCATTAAGCAGATTTTGAGCGTCGGGGTCGTCTGTTTCAATGTTAATCAGACTGTCCTCTTCGCCGGTTTTGTTCGAGTAAATGGAAAAAACGTCGTTGTCGGAGTCGTAGGTGGCTCTGATGTTCAAGCCCGCGCCGTTGATTTTGGTTGCCAGCGTGTACAAATTGGCACCGTTTTGAATTTCGTCATCAGTGATCTCAACGGTCTTGGTGTTTTTGCCGTCGCTTAAATCGAAGCGGATACCGCCGGCATAGTCTCTTTTATATTTGCTGAAGTATTCATCGTTGAATATTATATCCGTGAGCTTGCTGTTGCCGGAACCGTCCGCGAGTTTGTTTGTGCTGATAAGGTATGCACCGGTGGCGAGTTGGTCGACTTCGACCTTATGCGTCATGTTGACGGCGGAAGCGTTCGCCGAAACTTTAATCGCGTCGTTGGTGCTTGTTGCGGAGCGGGCGTTCATGTTGACGGACAACTTGTATTGCGAGAGCGTCGACATGTTGAACGTGTTGAGGTTGTTGTAAACGTCAATGAGGGCGTTTTTAGTCCACTCGTTTTTGGTGAACTTTTGCGCCATCTTGTCGTATTCGTTTTGCTTGCCGAGCATGCCGACCTTAACCATCGACTCAATATCAAGACCGGAGCCGGACAAGCCGTAAATTCCGTTGACACCCATGTTAATCCCTCCTTAGGGAGGCGCGGTTCAGATAGCCTTGTCGATGAACGCGCCCAGCCAATCCTTAGCTTTGATCATGTTTTCAATCATTTCTTCGGGCGGAAATTCCTTGATAACTTCGTTGGTCTTTTTGTCAACCATTTTGACGTTGAGCATATCGGCTTCCTTGTTGTACTTAAACTCGACGTCGCAGTTGATTTTGTCCATGAGGTCGTTAAAAACCTCGGTCATTTGGCTGACAGACGACTCCGACATTGTGCCGGGCTCCAGGCGACCTTCCTTTTCCTGCTGCTGTTCCTCATCCTTGGGTATCGTCAAGTCTTGAGGCTTTTGGTCGACGGGCTTCGGTTTGAGGTCGACGGGCTTAATCTGCGCGAAGTCCTTTTCGCTGATCGGTTTGCTATTCGGAGCCGAGTCCACAACGACCGCCGCAGTGACCATGTCATTCAGTTTCCCTACCATTTTAAACACTCCTTTGTTAAATGCGGTTGTCGGCAAAGTGCCTGCCCGCTAAATGCCCTTGTTGGGTAACGCATCATGTAAGTCGACGTCAAGCTTTTGCGCCGCCTTTTGATTTTCCTCTTGTATCGCACGATAGATTTCGCCGCGATAAATTTTTATGTCGCGTGGCGCGTCGATTGCTATGCGCACGTTTTCGCCCTGCACTTCCACGACGTTGATAATTATGTTGTCGCCAATCATTATTTGCTGACGAGGTTTTCTCGTCAAGACCAGCATTGAATCACCCCTCCTTTGCAGCGGTTTCGGGGAAGAGGCGGTGCTTTGTGGTGTAGTTGCTCTTTTCCAGAACGACCTGCTTAGCCTTCATGGTTTCGCTGTTGAGGACGATAGGAGCCAAGAGATTTGCCGTCATGTAGCGGATTGAGCCGTTGGGGATTGTGACCATGGTGTAGTAGAAAAGATTTTGGGGATTTTTAATGCCGAGTTCCTTAACCGTCGCGTCGTCAATCTCGAAGTTGTAATCGTTGAAGAACAGGAAAGGAATGGTCAGCAGGAACGCCAAATCCGGGCTTTTAATCGACTGCATGAAGTAATACGGGCTTTCTTCGTCGTAGGGCAGGATAACAAATTCATGCTCTTGCTCGAAGGCGGGGATACCGTTCTCGAAGTGAACAACTTTTTTCTCGTCAACCTCAATCTCACCAAACCTGCTGGTGTAAACTTTGAGCATATAGCCTTCCTCCTTGTGATTTGCCTGCGGAATGGAAACTGCCCCGACTTAAGCTTGAATGTCGTAATTGCCCTGCGTGACCCAATGGCGGATAAAGCCTCTGTTTTGGAGGTAAGTTTCCACACCGCCCGGCGTGTAGTTGATTCTTGCGCTCGGCGCGGTTTCAATATCGACCGAAATGTTGCCTGTATCCGGCTCGCCGACGACTTGACCGGGCTGACCTTGCATGGTGGGGTCGGGGATAAAGGTAATGGCGAAACGCACTCGCGCCGTATAGTTTGAGAACATTTCCGAACGGGCGTTTTGAGCAACATCGTCGCCGCGTCGTGCCGCAGTGGTGGCTTTAGTCCACGCCGTCTGCGAATGCCGCGAAGTTGCCGATTGAAGCTCCGAAAAGCCGCGTTGTCCCTGTTCGGCAGTCAAATCGCGCATCGTCCTGTGCCCGTAGGCGCGGCGGCTGGGGTAGTTGTTCAGCGTCAAGGAGGGTTGCGTTGCGCCCTTGTTTGCGCTTGCCTGACGATTGGTGCCGTGTACTTCGGGCTGAATTATCGCCGTTTCGGTGAAGCGTCCCCGCGTCTGCCTTATGCCGATTTGCGGCAACTCGTGTCGAGTATTTAATCTTGCTACCGGCATGGCTAATTTCCTCCTTTCGATAAAATTTCCTGCTTGCCGGCGAAAAATTACCCGTTACCTAATCAGCGCAGATAATCGGCGAGGGATTGCGGCAGAATTCGTCCGCCTATCGACAGCGACAGATTGTAAAGCGTCGTCATCTGCATGAGCTTTGTTGCCATTTTCGCAATATCTGTGCCGCTGACGTTGGTTATATCCTCGGTGATATTGTCGCTTTGACGTTCAAGCATGGTCTCCACGCTGGTATAGAGCTGTTGGCGTGCGCCGATACGCGTCTCCTCGACGACCATAGTCGCGTGCGCCACGTCGGCAACCGTCACGCCGTCGGAGGACATCCAAAGTATTTCGCAGTTATTGGTTTTTTCGCAGACGGTCAAAAGTTGATTGAGCATAGCCGTGCCCGAAGCCGTATTGCCCGACGCGTCGTTGTCGAAAATATCTCTGCCGAACATGCGCCCGCCCGTGGAGTTGACGGTATCGGATTCGGGGTCGACCGCGCCGTTGAGCTTAACCATGGAGATAAGGTTTTCGTCGCCGTTGTAGGTAACGATATTCTGCCAAACGGTTGAAAAGTTGTAGGTTTTGCCGTTAAGAGTGAAGCCCTCGACGCGGGAGGTTGTGCCGTTGTCGTAGGTGAAATTTGTTGCCGCCGTGGAGGGAACATCTGTTCGCCGTTGCAAAAGCCCTTGATTGGTGAAGGCGTCAGAAACTTTAAAGCCGTTGGGGGCGTCGGTCTCGTCGTAAATCGTCAAGTTGCCCTCGGTGCCCTCGCTGATAAGCCTTGCAGCGGTGGCGTTGTTTGATGCCTTAGCCGCTTCCAGCGTGGTGTAGCCGAGCGCGATCAACTCCTTGTAGCCCTTATCCATGAATTCTTTGGTATAGATGTCGCCGTTTTCGGTGTCGAGGTAGTAAGTATCATCGCCGCTTTTAAGCTCCAACATTTGGAACAAGTCCAGATTATAATCGGAACTGGTGCCCTTGAAGAAAGACGATTGGGAAACGTCGAGGGTTTTCGCCAAGCCGCGCTCGTAAATTTCGGTTGACATCTCGAAGGGCTTAGTCAAATCTTTATGCCCCGAAAACAGGTAACGGTCGCTCCATTGGGCGTTCGCCGTGGAAACCATTTCCTGCATACAGCCGAACATTTCCTTATAAATGGCGGCGTAGTCGTCTTCGACGTTATCCGAATTCGCCGCGTGGACGGATTTTTCCTTCAAAGTCTGCATGATTTCGGTCATGTGGATCATAACGTCATCGGAGTTTTTCATCCACGAGGACGCCGTTTTGATATTGTCGCGATACTGAGTATTTTCGCTGTCGTTGACGTTATAGCGCAAGAGTTTGGCGTAATTCATGGGGTGGTCGCTGGCGCGGTGCAGTGACGACCCGTCCGCCTGCTCAAACATTTTGGCTTGCTTCTGATAGGCGTTGTTGAGCGCAATGTTGTAGTTATACATGAATTGCATGCTGCCCATTCTTACACCCATATTGATTCCTCCTCCCTAATTCCTAATCAATTATCTGCCGACGACGCCCGTCGAGTTGACAAGACGGTCTAAGCATTCGTCCATGGCGTTAAGGCAACGCGAACACGACGAAAAGCCCTTTTGGAATTTAATCATGTTAGTAAGCTCCTCGTTCCAATCGACGCCCGCCGTAGAATCGCGCCAATTCGTTACCTGCGTCATGACGTGTTGCATAGCCTCATAGTTTACGTCCGTAGAGTAGGCATTGACGCCCAAATAAGACATAGATTCTTGATAGTAGGAGTTAATGCTCATCTTGGCAAGCAAGGTCTCGTTGACGTAGGAAGAACCGTCGCTGATTATGTTGCCCTCCACGTCGATTGCGTTGCCGTCCTTGTCGCGCAGTATGCAAAAATCCTTGAGCATATCGGAGTTGCCCTTGTTCGCGCTTATCAGCGTCTCGAAAGGGATATTAAACAGCTCGCTCATATAAACTGCGTTGGTGCCGTCGCCCGTGCGATTGTTCCAAGGCATATCCTCCCACGTGCCGACAATGTTGCCGCTGGCGTTGGTTGTCTCCACGTATTGCTTACTGGTCGCCGCCGCTATGTATCGGTCGCCGCGATTTTCGCTAAGCCGCGTATTCAGCTCCAATGCCGCAATTATCCGCACGCCGCTCAAGAGTTCGCCGCCCTCTTTATTGTTGGCATTGGTCGAATCGTCCGCCGCGTCGGGGTCGTACTTATAAACATAGCGATAATTAAATTCGGGGTCGTAGCGATACTGATAGCTCATGCCGTCCACGCCGTAAAAGTTAATGGTATCGGGCACGGTGTTGCCGTCGGAGTCGGTCTTGCTGTGACCGTCCATATCCCAGCCCTGCTTATGCTGTTCGTTAAAAGTCGTGAGCAGGAAGCCGGCAATGTCAGCCATGCTGTCGATAAAAGTTTTGTCCTCGGCAATGGCGTCGAGCCGCGCCTTGAGAATGCCGTTTTGCGGAATGAATACCGTATTGCTTTCGCGAATCTTAATGGTGTAGTCGGTGATGCCGTAGTCGACGCCGTAGACGCTGGAAGAAACGCCGTCGCTTATGTCCAGGTGCGCACGCGTGGCTCCGTTTACCAAAGTGACGCCGCCCGAATTGATTTGATACGCGCCGAATTCGTTTTCGGTGACGTGAATGTTCATGTAGTCGGAGAGTTTATCGACGACGTAATCGCGGCGGTCGCGCAAATCGTTGGCGGTCGCGCCGGTTGCCTCCTGCGTGACGATTTGCTTATTGAACGTGACAATTTCCGCAAGCATGTCGTCAATTTCGCCGAGTTCGGATTTGATGTCCTCGTATTCGGAGCGAATTTGTTCTTGGAGATCGGCGGTGGCGGTTTGGAGCAAATCGCTTAAATTCCTGCCGTGCTCTATAACTTGCTTGCGGAAGGAGGCGGTCGACGCCGTTGTCGAAAGGTCAACCCACGAGCGATAGAATTGGTTGATAGCCTCCTCTATGCCCAAATTTTGGCTGTCGTCGAAAACAGTTTCGAGCTTGTCATAATTCTTAGCCCGCGTCTGATAGTAAGTTTGCGTCGGATTTTCGTTGCGATATTGAATGTCGGCGTAAATGTCGCGGGCGCGTTCGACAGCCAGCGCGTCGACGCCGGTGCCGACCATGACGTTGCCGTAATGCCCCGGGCGTTGTTCGGCGTAAGTTGTTGCCAGCGTGACGGTTTGGCGCGAATAGCCTTCGGTGCCGGCGTTGGTGATATTGTGACCGGTGGTGTCCAGCGACATTTGGTTTGCCATGATGCCGCGCACCATCGTGTTCAGTCCTGCAAATGTAGCTCTCATATTCCCCACTTCCCCAATCCCTAATTCCTAATTCCTAATTCCTAAACATTAGCCTCGAACATGCGCCGCGTCCTTTGCGAATCGCGTTGAGCCGTCGCCCCGTAAGTTTCGCTTGCCGAGATTCGCGCCAAGATGTTCAAGCTGAACTCGACATAATCCTTGCCGTGTTGTAAAAGCAATTTAAGCTCCGCCACTTGATTTTTGAGTCGGAGCTGTGATTCGGAGGCTTTTTTAAGGAGTTTCTCTGCCACGCTGCGCTGAATGCCCTTTTCCTGCGCGGCAAGATATTCGGTAAAATTCGGCGCATTGACGCGTTTAAGAAAATCCTGCGCCCGTTGTTCGTTTTTGTTGAGGTCGCGCAATACCGCCTCGATTTTGCGAACCGGCTCTTGTACGTCGGGCGAATTGTTTTGCATGACGTTAATCAGCGCGTCGAACAGCGCGGGCAGGCAGGCGCACAATACCGTTTGCTCGCGCAGAATTTTAATCGCTTCGTCCATTGCTCAACCCTCAAGCCTTGAAGTCGAAATTCTTTTGGTGAGTGACGACACCCGCGCCCTTGCCCGAATAGGTCGGTTCGACGGTCGCGCCGCCGATTTTGTTCAGCTGACCTTGCACGGCGTCGAGGGCGCATTGAGCCAAAATTTGGTTGTTGTCGCGAACGGTAACTGCGCGGTCGACGCTTTTACTTAGCCGCTCGTGCAGTTGAATCAATTTTTCCGTCACGGCGGGCACGGGAGCCAATTTATAAAAATCGGTCGCCTTGGTCTGCTCGTTGACGTTTTTATTTGACTCCGACAAGCCGCGAAGCAATTCGACGCGCCGCTTTTCCAACCGTTGGATTTTGGCGGTAAGGAGCTGTTCCTCGTCGAGGATGGCGGAAAGTCCGCGCATATCTATGCCGACCAGAGCGTTGCGTTTGCGTTCGCCGAGGGCGGCTAAGTTGTCGTAGACTTCGCCGAGCTTGTCGAGAGTATCAATCAAATCCTGCCACATAGTCGCCGCCTCAATAACGATTCGTCAAAAGACTCAGCGCGATATTTTCCGCCGAAACGGAATATTGCCCCGCCGCTATCCGCTGTTGGAGCGCGGTTACTTTGTCCTCGCGAACTTCAGGCTCATTCTTGAGCTTTTGGAGCATTTCGCTGAACGTCTGCGCCTCTTTTGACGGCGTGAACGCGTCGCCTTTTTGCACGCCGCGCATTGCCGTTACCGCGTTGGTGTACCGCGCCGCTCCCACCGACGAATAATACTTCGCGGTCGAGTTCACATTGTTTACTATCATGACCTTCACCACCTGTTACCTGCTGTCCTTGCATAAATTTTTCAGTTTACCTTCCGTGTTTGTTTATAATATCGAAATATCTTTCCCTTGACTTAAAAGCGCGAGGAAATTTGAACTTAACTCCGAGTGAGGATATAATTAGCCGCGAGGTGAATTTATTGAGCAATCTTGAGAAAGCCAAAGAACGTTTGCGTAATTTGCCTAAGGATTATACTTACAGCGAGGCGCGACAACTTTTAAATCGGCTCGGCTTTGAAGAGCATATGCAAGGCAAAACGTCTGGGTCACGGGTCGGTTTTTATCGTGCGCGAGACGATGCTGTTATTTTGTTGCATAAGCCGCACCCCGGCAATCAAATGAGCGCGGGGGCAGTCAAGGCTTTGGCGCAATTTTTAACCGGCAAAGGCGATTTATAAGGGGGCGTTATTATGTTGGAGTATCGCGACTTTCAAACCAAGCCCGAATTCGACGGGCAAATTTATTTCGGCAAGCTCGAAGGCATTGCAGACCTTGTGACGATTGAGGCGGCGACTCTCGCCGACTTTGAGCGTGAATTTAAGCTTGCTGTCGAAGATTATTTGGCATTCCGTCAAAGTCTCGCGCCGCAATCGCAGGCAGGATAAGATTCGATATTAACCGCTTCGGCGGTTTTTTAATTTCCGTCGAAGGGCGTCGCGCTCAACTCCAGCTTGGGATTGTTGTCGCTTATCCACCCCAAAGCCCATTCGTTTTCGACGAGCAACACGGGGTTATCTGCGCGGTCGAGCACGAACATTCCCCTGTCGGCTCCGCGCAGGCTTGAAGGCGTAACCTTCGCGCCGTCATTGAATCTCAGCCAACGCGCCACCTCGAACGGCAACATCGTCATTAAAATATCGACGCCGTACTCCGATTTGAGGCGATACATCAAAACTTCAAACTGCAACGTGCCGACCGTCCCCACGACGTATGACTCGGTGCCCGCGCCAACTTGATTGAACAGCTGAATCGCGCCCTCCTGCGTGAGCTGGTCGATGCCCTTGGCGAATTGCTTGCGCTTCATGGTGTCCTTGGCCTGCACGCGAGCAAATTTTTCGGGCGGGAACGTCGGGAAGTCTTCAAACTTGAACTTGTGCGCGGCGTCGGTGAGCGTGTCGCCTATGCCGAATATGCCGGGGTCGAACAAGCCCACGATGTCACCGGGAAATGCCTCGTCGATTATCTGCCTGTCCTGCGCCAAGAATTGTTGCGGCTGCGCCAGCTTGATGAGCTTATCGGTCGGCGCGTGCCAAACCGTCATGTTCCGTTCAAATCGCCCCGAACAAATCCGTATGAACGCAAGGCGGTCGCGGTGCGCGGGGTTCATGTTCGCCTGTATCTTGAACACGAACGCCGAAAATTTTTCGTCTTCCGGCTCGATTATCCCGTCGCTTGAAAGTCTGGGCGCGGGCGGCGGCGCAAGCCTCAAATATTCCTCCAAAAAATTCTGTACGCCAAAGTTCGTCATTGCCGATCCGAAAAATGTCGGCGTCAAATCGCCCGCGTCAACCTTAGCCTTGTCGAAGGTCTCGCCCGCCTCGTCCAGCAACATCAAATCATCTTGGAGCGCGTCGAAGTTTTCCCGTCCGATTCGCACGATAACTGCAGGGTCGTCCGCCGCAAAGACTTCAGACGCCCGCTCCTTTTGCCCGTGAGTGGTATCCTCGGCGAACAGCTCAATCAGATTCTTTTGGCGGTCGTACACGCCCAGATACTTGCCGTCGGTGCCGATTGGAAAATTCATCGGGTAAGTCGGAATGCCCAAAACTTTTTCAATTTCGTCGAGCAGGTCAAGCGGAACTTTGCCGTAACGGTCGAGCTTGTTGATAAACGTAAAAATCGGTATGCGACGCTCGCGGCAGACTTTGAAGAGCTTTTTGGTTTGAGCCTCCACGCCCTTAGCGGCGTCCAGAATCATAACCGCGCTGTCGACAGCCATAAGCGTGCGATAGGTGTCCTCGGAAAAATCTTGGTGCCCCGGCGTGTCGAGGATATTGATTCGGCAGCCCGCGTAGTCGAATTGCAAAACCGAACTCGTAACGGAAATGCCGCGTTGCTTTTCAATCTCCATCCAATCGGAAACGGCGTGACGTTGCGTCTTGCGCGACTTAATGGAGCCGGCAAGGTGAATCGCGCCGCCGTAGAGCAGAAGCTTTTCGGTCAGCGTCGTCTTGCCGGCGTCGGGGTGCGATATGATTGCGAACGTCCGCCGCTTGGTAATTTCTTCAGTCAATGTCAAGGTTTGGCAGCTCCCTTCCAAAATTATCTGCCCGCAAGTTTAAATTACTTTACGCGTCGTGTCAAAGCAAAAATCCCCTCCGCTCGTCCGAAGGGGATTTAAATTTTCGTTTATTGGTTAAGGTTTGGGCTTGCCGCACTCCGCACAGAATTTGCCCTTGTTGACGGCGCCGCATTCGCATTTCCATTCGTCGCTGACGGGGCGGGGCTTGCCGCATTCCGCACAGAATTTGCCTTTGTTGACAGCTCCGCACTCGCAACGCCACTCATTGACGACGGGCTTTGGAGCACCGCACTCCGCGCAGAAATTCCCGCGATTGTCCTCGTGCCCGCAAGCCGAACATTTCCACGTTGCCGGTTTTTGCTGTTGAGCTTGAGCCGCCTGTTGCTGTTGCTGAGCCATAGCGTACAAGTTGCCCGCGTTAATGCCGCCCGTTTGAGCCGCCATGCCCATGCCCATGAAGCCCGTCATTGCTCCCGCCGTATTGTTCGCCGCCGCCTGCATTGCCGAGGCTTGTGCGCCCGTAAGGTGAGCCGCCGCCATTGCCGGGTTGCGGAGTGCGCCGTTGCGTTGCATCTCCTTAATCATCTTGGCATCTTCTTCGCTCGCGCTGACGTTTGACACGCCAAACGATACGATTTTCAAGCCGCGCAATTCGCCCCATTTTTGGCTGAGGACTTGATTGAGCGCGTCGGCGATTTCGGTCGTATGCGCGGGCAAAGCACTGTAGCGGATACCCATCTCCGAAATTTTGGCGAAGGCAGGTTGCAACGCCGTCATGAGTTCGGTCTTAAGTTGCGCGTCAATCGTCGAGCGTTCGTAAGTCTCGGTGACGTTGCCGCAAACGTTGGTATAAAAAAGAATCGGATTGACAATCTTGTAGCTGTAGGAGCCGAAGCACTTAATGGCGATGTCAACGTCAAGCCCGATGTTGTAGTCGACGACGCGGAACGGAATGGGGCTGGGCGTGCCGTACTTGTTGCCGATAATCTCCTTGGTGTTGAAGTAGTAAATACGCTCGTCGCGGGCTGCGTCGCCGCCGTAAGTGAAGCGTTCCTTCATGGCGAAGAAAATATCCTGGATATTCTCGACGATAGTCTTGTTGTTGTTGAAGAGGCTCGGCTCGGTGGACTTGTCGTAAATGTATTCGCCGCTGTCGGCGCACAGGTCGATAACCTTGCCCTGCTGGACAATCATCATACACTGCCCGTCGTTGACGGAAATTTTGGAGCCGTTGGTGATTATGTTGTCGTTGCCGTCGTTGGAACTCCAACTGCTTGATTTGCGCCTATGCCCCTTGGCTACGAGCACGTCGGACGAAAGGCTGTCGCAATAAAAAAATTCCTTCCATTGGTCGCCGAGCACGCCGCCCGCCGCCGCCAATGCCGCTTGAATCAATCCCATAATAATTCCCCTTTCCGATTAAACGGGTACGCGATTCTCAATCGCCTTGGCTAATGTTAAGCTGTCGGTGCCCGCGAAGTCCGCGCCCACTGCCAAGCCTCGCGCCAGCTTTGTGACCTTGACGCCCGCCGGATTAAGCAACCGCGATATGAACAAGCCCGTCGCGTCGCCCTCCACCGTCGGCTCAAAGGCGATTATCACTTCCTCGACTTGTTCGTCGCCCACGCGCTTTATCAGTTCGCGCAGACGAATATCATTTTGCGATACACCCGCCAACGGAGAGATTAGCCCGCCTGTCACGTGATACTTGCCGTCGAAGGTGCCGGCGCGTTCAATGGCGTCGAGGTCTTTGGCATCCTTGACAACGCAGATAACTTTGCCGTCGCGCCTGTCCGAGGCGCAGATGTCGCAGATATTTTTATCGGCGTCAATCGTGTTGAAGCAGATTTCGCAGGCATGCGTATCGAGTTTGACGGAGCGAATCGCCGCCGCCAATTCCTCCACGTCGTCGGACTTCATGGCCGCTATATGATAAGCAAGCCGAGCGGCAGTTTTGGTACCGACGCCCGGCAATTTGGTAAGCGACTCCACCAGAGCCGCCATTGCTTTTGATGACATATTACGCTTTGGGTGCTCCGCCGCCCAGGAACTTGCCGATAAGGTCGCCCATATTGCCAAGGTTGCCGAAGTTGCCGCCCAGCCCGCCGAGGGCATTGCCCGCGAACGACGCCATGTTTGCATTTATTTTTTTATCCATTTCGGCGTTGGCGGCATTGACCGCGCTCACGACCAAATCCTCAATCACGCTGACTTCCACGTCTTTAAGGAGGTCGGGCGAAATTTTTATCGCCTTGACGACCTTTTCGCCGTCGACGGTCGCGCTCACGACACCGCCGCCCACTTGAGCCGTTGCCGTTTCCTGCTTGAGCCGCGCCTTGTTTGCCTCGAAACTTTGTTGCAATGCCTGAGCCTGTTTGAGTATCGCGTTTAAATCGAATCCCTGTTGTGCCATTAAAAATCTCTCCTTACTAATCTTTGAGTTTCTCGGCGTCGACAGCTTCAAAGGTTTGCATCGCGCCGAGGAGATTTGAGCGAGCGGGTTCGGGCATGTTATTGAAAATCGGCGGCGGCAGATTCTTATCGACGACGGTTAAAATTTTCACCGCACGCCCGGCAATCTGCGCGGTCGCCCGTTCAAACGATTGGCGAATTTCCTCGAACATATTTTTAAAAACGTCGGATTTAAAGCCCAAAGTCAGAGTATCGCCGCTAAAGCTCGTTACCACGGTTCTGGTAAGGGAATAATTCAAATCGCCGCCCTCCTCGCTCAAACGATTTATCACATCATAAAAAATTTTGCGCCCCGCGTCAAGATTTTCAGTCGGCGCGGCAACCTGCGCGGCGGCAGTCGGGACGGCGAATGTCTGAACGGGCGCGGCAAGTTTCATGAGCGTCATTTCCAAAATAATATCGGGAATGCCGGAGCCGTACATTTCGGCGGTCGCCTTGCGCACGGCGTCGATTATGTTGTCGAGTTCGGCGAAATTTTTCCCGCCGTTGCCGAGCAGTTCAAATTCAATATCGCGGAGGCGCGTTATCAGAGCCTCGGCAATGACATTGGCGGCAAGCCCCGAACGAAAAGCCTGCGTCACGGCGCGAGCAACCGCCGCCCTGTCTTTAGCCCTAATCGCCGCGATTATGTCGTCGAGGCTTTCGTCGGAGATGAGTCCGAGCGTTTCGTTGACGTTGGCGAGCGTGATTTCATTATCCACCATAGCGTAGCACTGGTCGAGGTAAGTCAAGGCGTCGCGCATGGAGCCTTCCGCCAGCCGAGCGATTTTCTTTGCGGCGTCTTCGTGCAGCGTCACGTTCAAGCGTCGGGCTAACGTCAACAGATACGGCGCGATTGTCGTTTGCGGTATCAGCCGAAAGTTGAGCACTTGGCAACGCGAGCGGATTGTCATGGGCACCTTGTTGAGTTCGGTCGTCGCCAAAAAAAATGCCACGTTGGGCGGCGGCTCCTCGATGAGCTTCAGGATTGAGTTGACCGCCTCGAACGACAGCATGTGAACTTCGTCGATTATGAACGTCTTGACGCGGGCGCGGAGCGGCGCAAGGTAAGCCGTCGACAACAAGCGCGTCACGTCCTCCACCGAACGATTGGACGCGGCGTCAAATTCCACATTATCGGGCGAGGAGTCGAAGGCGCGGCAGGATTCACATTTATTGCAAGGGATTTCTTTCCTTTCCAGCGAACGCCCTGCCGCTTGCGCCTCGTGCACTCTGTCGCAATTCATAGCCTTGGACAGCAGTCGCGCCGTTGACGTTTTGCCGGTGCCTCGCGTCCCGACCAGTAAATACGCATGAGAAAGCCGCCCGCTTGAAATTGCCCGCGCCAGAGCGTTGGAGATGTGTTCCTGCCCTATCAGGTGCGAAAGCGTCTTGGGTCTGCCGCGTGTATATAATGCCTCGTATGCCATGAGTTTTTCCTCCTATCGCCGTAAGCATAAAAAAATCCCCCGCGAATTGCAAGGGGAAAGTTCATTCCGTGTCATTTCACCGCCGCCGCCGCGATTTTGCTGTAGCCGTTCCAGGCGAACAACGCCTCCTTAGATTCGTCGGCAAGAATTCTTTTGATGTCGCAGATGTGGTAGAAATGGTCGCCCGTCGCGAGGAATTGATTCAAGCTCACGACGAAGGCAACTTGCGACTTGGCAACCTTGTCTGCCGCACGACCACTGACCTTGCCGCAATACAACAGCGCGTTGCAGATTTTCCCGCTCGGCACGGCGAGGATTGCCTCCTTGACGACACGACAGGAACGATACCGGCGCGATATTCGTTGTCCCGTCCGGCTTGAGCGTGCACACTGCCATCAGCGGTTGCGGCGAAGTCAAATTCATCGCCTGAGCAAATTCAATTTCCTTCACGTCAATCACTTCCGAAAAAATTTTCAGCCGTCAACGCAAGAACCCGACCTCAATCCGAAGCTGCGCTACAATAACCTCCCGTTGCTGCGTATGCCCTGGCGGGATTGTCAGTACAGTTAGTGTTCGGCGAAACCAAGTCCCTGCGTTCACGGCTGACACCGTAAAGCAGTATGGCGGAGAGTGAGGGATTTGAACCCTCGGTGCGCTATCAACGCAACACACGATTTCCAGTCGTGCTCCTTAAGCCGCTCGGACAACTCTCCGCGACGTCGCGTAGTTTATCATTCAACCCTTTAGCTGTCAAGAATTTTTTAATAATCGACGGGCGGGATAAAGATTCTGTTTATCGGCATGTCGGCAGGCTCAAGCGTTGCGTCAGCCTCGCTCAATTCCCCTCGCGAACGATTGATTATCTCCGCGTTGTGATTCCGCGCCCATTCCAATATCGTCCGATAAAAATTGTAGCGCACGTCCTTGCGCGGCAAATTCCTATTCAATCTCCGCGCCGCCAAAAAATTTTTTTTAATAATCGGCGGGCGGGATAAAGATTCTGTTTATCGGCATGTCGGCAGGCTCAAGCGTTGCATCCGCCTCGCTCAATTCCCCTCGCGAACGACTGATTATCTCCGCGTTATGATTCCGCGCCCATTCCAATATCGTCCGATAAAAATTATAGCGCACGTCCTTGCGCGGCAAATTTCTCAAATCCAGCGGCTCGCCCGACGTGTCTTTATCAAGCTCCGCCCACGTGTCGTCCAAATCCACGCGCTCGACGACCTGAACCGTCTCGTTCGGCAAATCGAACTTGAGATAATCCGCCCGACCCGCAAGCCTGTCGTAGCCCGCCGTCGACAATTTCCGCCAACGCCGCTTTTGTATCACGTCCTCAATCTGAATATTGTCGTACATGCAAACCGTCGGCACCATCAGCGTATTTAAATCCAGCGTCCCGTCAGGGCGTATCCGATAACCCATTTGCCGATAGTTGAACCAGTAATTGGCTCGCGGCGTCGACTGCACCCACATGTAAATATCCGTCGGCACATCGGCTATTATGTCCCCGTCGTCCTCCGCGGCGAAGGTCGGGCTTGCCGCCAACATTATCGCCGCCGTTATCAGCCCTGCCAAAATTTTTTTGAAGTCCATAGAGTTCACCCTTTCGGCTTGGCGACGTCGACCCAACCCGCGCTGTTGATATAGCGTTCCAGCTCGTCGATTCGGAAGCGGGCGCAACTCTTATCGTTGCCGGCGGCGGGATATACTACGTCGAAACGTTTAAGCGACGCGTCAAGGTAAACGGGCACGCCCTCGTTGACGGCGAACGGACATACTCCGCCCACCGCGTGTCCGATTAAAGCCTCCACCTCGTCGACGGGTATCATATTCGGGCGGGCAGCGAATTGCGCCTTGAACTTTTTATTGTCGATTTTCATGTCGCCCGACATCAGAATCAGCACGGGCTTTTTGTTCACGAAGACCGAAATTGTTTTGGCTATGCGCCCGACCTCGCAATTAAGAGCCTGCGCGGCAAGTTCGCTCGTGAACGTCGACTGTTCAAACTCGATCACGCGTTCCGGCTCGCCCAACTCCGCGAAATATTTTCTGACCTTTTCTATCGACAAGTCAATTCCTCCTCGTAATCATATCAATAGCCGTAAAGAATCAGCCGCACCATTTGCCCCATCTCGGATTTGTCGGAATAGGACAGCGGCGGGCGGCGCGTATTATTTGATTCAAGCTCGGCTCGCGTGTCGTAAGATAAAATCTTCGACGCCAAAACCTCATAGGTGCGTTGCGCGTGATTGATTCGCACGTCGTAGGTATACATGCGATTGAAAACCGCTTTGATAACCGCCATGCGCACCGCGAACACGGAGCCGCTTTCCGTCTTAATGCTGTCGGCGTCGTAGTAGTAGCCGGTATCGCCCATTGCGTCGATAAATTTCAAATCCTCCGCCGCGCAGATTGAACTGCTTAAAATAAAAATCGCCGCGAAGGTCGCCAAAAATTTTTTCATATTTTAAAAATCTCCGTGATAAAAGTTCTTAACAACTCCTGCATGACCGTAACGTTCAAGAGCAGAGCCTCGGCTTGCGGGCGCAACTTCGTGTAGTGGAAGGTCGGATTATGCGCTACCGTGAAGTCCGTCGGGTAAGCCGTCGGCTCGAAGCCGCACAGGTTGAAGTTGAGCATTGCGCGATTCATGTGGAAGGCACTCGTCACAAGCACGGGCTTTGTAAAAGAACGCTCGCGCAGGATTTGGGCGGAGTAGCGGGCATTTTGCGTCGTGTTGACGCTTTTGGTTTCGGTTAGGATTTTATCGGCGGGGACGCCCAACGACTTGAGCACCCGCGCAGATATTTCCGCCTCCGCGCCCGAATCGCTGTAGACTTGCCCGCCGCTGACCAAAATCGGCACGTTCAAAATCCGTTGCAACCTGACCGCCGTCAACAGCCGATTGGCGGGACTGGCGCATAATGCTCCCACTCCGTCAACGTCGGGCACCTGGCTTATCGCGCCGCCGCCCAACAAGACGATTATATCTGCTCCCGACGATTCAATCTGCGCGGGCGGTGTGTGAAGTTCTTCGAGCCACCCCATAAGCCGCTCGGCGACCAGGCTCGTGCACAGCAAGTAGAATATCAGCGTGACGAACAGCACCGCGATTGAAAGTTTCCTGTCGATTCGGAAGAGCTTGACGCTCAACGCGATTAGCAGGAGGACGAAAATCCCCGGCGGCAGAATCCAACTTGCTCCGAACTTCAATAAATACACCAACAAAAAATCCCTCGCTCGATTGAGTTTGGGCTTATGATACAACAGCGGCGGCGAAATTGCAATTCACGCACCAAGCCGCAGGAATTTCTCGCGCAGGTAATCCATCATGGAAAGTTGCTCGTCTAAAGTCGCGTTGCCGCCAAAGTTTTCGGTAGTGGAAGAGTTGCCGCCGATTTGCCCGATAAGAGCCTTGGCGGAGGCGTTTTTCAAAATCTTCAAGATTCGCTTACCTACATCAAGTGCGACGCGTGGATTTTTCTCTTCAGCGAGGGCGATGCGATAAAATTCGGCAATGCCCGCCAAAAGTTTGCCGGCAGAGTTCAAAGAGGCAGCCCGCTTGCCCGCTATGATTTTCACGTCGGGGCGCAGGTCGGCGCGATAAGTTTTCAACAACACGTGCTCAAGCAGTCGATCGACGCCGATAATATATTCCGCCCTGTGCAAGCGGCTATGGACTTCGGCGGCGGGCATATCATCATAAGCTATCGAGTGGAAAGAGATTTTGTCGACGCCCAAAGCTCGGCACTCTTCGGCGAGCAGCTTGGTGTAGGGCAAAAGATTGTTGAAGACGCAGACCTCCGCGCCGGCGGGGATTCGCGCAATGTCGAGGAAGAATTTCGTCGTGGGGTGAAGGTCGAAGACGAACAGCTTATCGGCGGGCACCACGCGAGATAACTTTTCGGCTTGAGTGACCGCGCAGACGCAAAAAATATTTTCGGCAAGAGCTTTAACCTCGTCGGTCGTGGCGGTGACGATTGGGATTTCCGCGCCGAGGAAGGATTGAGCTACGGATTTAATCTCTTCGGCAATGAGCGGACTTGAGCCCGCCGCCGTCAATTTAAGTTCAAGCATTTACTCGGCTCCTTTCTCCGCCAGCTCCAAGAAGGCTTCGGCGGCGTGCGATAAACGGCGATTGCCCTTGCGAACCAACATCAGCTCAACTATCAACGGCGGCTCCAACGGTATCAGCGTCAAGTTGTCGTCGGATTCGGCGAGGCTGTCCGGTAATATCGTAATGCCAAATTCTTCCGCGACAAAGTTTTTCACGGTCTGAACGTTAGCCGACTCCAAAACGACGTTCGCGCCGGGCAAAAGCTTGCCTACAGCCTGCCGATATGCCGCGTCGCTTAGAAAAATAAATTTTTCGTCCGCCAATTCTTCAAGCCGCAAAACATTTTTCCTGCGAAACTTATGCCCGCGTCCGCAACAGATGAAGAATTCCTGCGCGGCGATTTTCTTGTAAACGAGCACGGATTTTTCCTGCGCAGTCCGAAGAAACGCCAAATCCAATTTGTTTTCGATTAACATGCCCTGCAACGTCGCGGTATCGCGTTCGGCGAGCTGTATCGTTATGTTCGGGAAACTCTCCATGAAATTTTTTAACAGCTTGACGAACGGACGAACCGCGCCCGTCGCCGTCAGCCCTATATGCAGGACGCCGCTCTTCAGATTTTTTATCGCGTGAATTTCCTCCAGCGTGTTCGATATGCCCGCCATGAGTTGTTCGACGTGCGCACAGAAGATTTTCCCTTCCGCCGTCAAGAGTGCCTGTTTCTGATTGCGGTCGAACAGCTGAATGCCCAGCTCGTCTTCCAGACTGCGTATCGCGTTCGTGACGGCGGGTTGAGAGACGTAGAGCCGCTCCGCCGCACGCGTGAAGCTGTTGACGCGGCTCACCATCAAAAAATATTCCAACTGCCTTATCTCCAAAAAAATCGCCTCCTTCGCCGAGATTGTAACACCTCCGCCCGACGTTGGCTTATAACAGAATCGAATCAAACGATACGCCAAACTTATTCGGCAACGTAAAATCTGCGCGGCGCGGCTTAGACATTTTTTTTGCGGCAACGTTGCAAAGCGCGGCTTATCTTTCGATAACAAGGCGATATTTCACGGCGCGGAGATTTTTTGCTACCATTGCCCCAATAAAAATAACAGCGACTTGAAAGGGGATTTTAAAATGGTTATGCCGTCCACCGCAATCGACAGCCAACTTCACGGTTTTCTGTTCAGTACCGACGAAATGCGCGAAACTCTCAGCGACCGTGCTTGGGTACAAAAATGGCTCGACACTGAAGCCGCTCTTGCCAAAGCTCAGGGCGAACTCGGCGTTATTCCGAAGGACAAAGCCGACATCATCAACGAATACGCCAAAGCCGAACTGCTCGACATTAAGGCTATCGGCGAATTCTTCAAAAGCTCGATAACGATTGTTCCGCTCCTTAAGGAGTTCAAAAAGATTCTGCCCGAAAACGCCGGCGAATACGTTCATTGGGGCGCGACCAGTCAAGACATCGTTGACACGGGCATTGTCCTCCTTCAGCGCGACGCCTACCAAATCATTCTGCGCGACATGAAAGCTTGCCTCAAAGCCTGCCTCAAGCTCGCCAATAAATATCGCTCGACGCCGCAAGCAGGGCGCACCCACGTCGTCCACGCCATACCGATAACTTTCGGCTACAAGGCGGCTGTTTGGGCGGACGAACTCGGTCGTGACATTGAACGCCTGGAAGCTATGGCACCTCGCGTATTCGTCGGGGAAATGGCGGGCGCGGTCGGTACGCTTGCCTCTCAGCCCGAAAAAGGGCTTGAGACGCAAAAGCGCATGTTTGAAATTTTGGGGCTCGGCGTCCCGACTATCGCTTGGCACGTCGCCCGCGACAATCAAGCCGAATTCGTTACCACGCTGGCAATCTGCGCGGGCACGCTCGGCAGAATCAATCACGAAATTTTCACCCTGCAACGTTCGGAAATTCTGGAGCTCGAAGAGCCGTTCTTTATGGGCAAAATCGGCAGCTCCACCATGCCGCAGAAACGCAATCCCGCCGTCCTCGAAAACGTTCTCGCCGTGTTGCGCAACGTCCGCTCTATCGCGCCGGCTATCGTCGAAAGCATGATCAGCGAAAACGAACGCGATTGGGGCTGTTTCCTCAGCGAATGGGAGGCTATCCCGCGTGCGTGTCACCTTATGGCGGCGGGCTTGGCTAAGTCTAAGCACATCCTCGAAAATCTTATCGTCTACGAAAAGCACATGGAGCGCAACCTCGACCTGCAGAAGGGGCTTATCGTCAGCGAAAACGTCATGATGCACCTCGCGACGAAACTCGGACGCATGACCGCTCACGAAATCGTTTACAAGGCGGCTATGGAGTCTTACGAAAAAGAAATTCCGCTTAAAGCCGTGCTCATGAAGACGCCCGAAGTTACGGCAGCGTTCACGGAGGCGGAAGTTGACTTCATGGTTGACCCGCATAACTACGTTGGTCTCGCGCCTGTATTTGCCGACAGAGTCATCGCCAAGTACGACAAGTAAACCGCAAATTTCAGACAGCAACCGGGCAGTTCGACCTGCTCGGTTTTTGTCTAAGGAGGGAAAAATCATGGACGCCGGCAAAAAGAAACGTTTCGCGGCGGTGATAATCTTCGGGCTGATACTCTGGTTCTGCCCGCACACAGAGGCGATTACCGAAGTCGCTTGGCACCTGTTCGCCATTTTCGCCGCGACGATTTTAGGATTCATACTTCAGCCCATGCCGATTGGTGCGGTGGCATTTATCGGCGTGACCATGGCGGCGTTGACGGGCGTCGTTACCGTCGGCGTGGCAATTTCGGGCTACGGCAACAGCACTATCTGGCTTATCGTTTGCGCGTTTTTATTGGCGCGGGCTTTTATCAAGAGCGGGCTCGGGCGGCGCATTTCGTTCCTAATCATCAAGGCGATAGGCAAATCCTCGCTCACGCTCGGCTACGCGATAACCCTCGCCGATTTTGTCATGAGCCCCGCCACTCCTTCAAGTACCGCCCGCGCAGGCGGCATCATCTAAGGAGGTTTTATCATGGAAATTATCTATCGCGACGAGCCCGGAGCACCGGGCAACGGACGTGTGTCTGTGATTAACGAACAGTATCAGCAATTCAACGGATACATTTATTCACGTGACGAAAACGGACGTTACTATCGCAAATTTAACAAACGCAAACATTATCTGCATCATGACGTTTGGCGGTTTCATTTTGGCGAGCCGCCGCATGATTGTTACGTCATTCACCGCGACGACAATAACGCCAACAATGACATTGAAAATTTGATGCTTATGGAAAAGCTTAAATTTTTCAAGAAACGTCATGCAAATGTTAAGCCTAAAGAAACCGTTTGCGAATGGTGCGGCAAAAAGTTCACGTACACAACAGCCGGGCGTCCGTCTCGCTTCTGCTCAGACTTTTGCAGAAATAAACACAATCGAGCGCGTTACGAAGAAGAACGTCCTTGCGTCATTTGCGGCAAGCTGTTCAAGACGTACAAATATCACCCCGCGCAGACATGCTCGAATGAGTGCAGATTGGAACTTTGCAAGCGGTTGAAAGCGGAACAGTGAAGTCGGGCTTTATCAAGACGGTCTCGACAATGGCGGGCGACGCGATTCAATCGGCAGGCTTTTCGTGGCTTATGGCGTTCATGATTCTGATTTTAATCTATGTCTATTCGCATTACGGCTTTGCGTCAGTCTCGGCTCATATCAGCGCAATGTACGCGGCGTTTCTGTCGGTGTCGGTCGTGGTTGGGACGCCTCCGCTTTTGGCGGCGATAGCGTTTGCGGCTCTGTCGAATATCATGATACCGTTGACGCATTACGGCGGCGGCGCGGCTCCCATACTTTACGGCGCGGGATTCGTCACGCAGGGCAAGTGGTGGCAACTCGGATTTATCATGGTTACGGTCAACTTGGTTATTTGGCTCGGTATCGGCAGCCTCTGGTGGAAAGTTATCGGGCTTTGGTAAAAAATTATCCCCCTCCAAATCGGAAGGGGATTTTTTATTTGCTTAAGCGTTTAGGTCGTCTTGATTTTAAATGAGGCGTCAATCTCCTCAAGCGATTTGCGTTTGCTCTCTACGCCGAGGCTCAACACGATAACCGAAATAATCACGAACACCGAGGCGAACATCACGAAGATTGAATTCATCTGCGCACCGCCCACGAGCAAGACGCCCACGAGCATTGGCGCGATCATGCCGCCGATACGCCCGAAGCCGGCAGCCCAGCCCGACCCCAAGGCGCGTATTGCCGTCGGGTAAAGTTCGGGGGTGTAGGTGTAAATGACGCCCCACGCGCCCAGGTTGAAGAAACTCATAGCCGCGCCCCACATCAGCAATTCGTTAGCCGTCGCCGCATTGCCGAAGAAATACGCGCATACGCCCGACATCAGCAGGAAGCTCGACAAAGTGTAGCGACGCCCAATTAAATCGACCAGCCATGCCGCCGCGAAGTATCCCGGCAACTGCGCCAGCGTCATTATCAGCACGTACTCGAAAGTCTTGACGACCTCGAAGCCTTGAGAAAACACGATTGACGGCAACCACATAAATATTCCGTAATAGCTGAAGACTATGCCGAACCACGCCAGCCACAACATCAGCGTGCGCACGCGGAAAGCCGGTTTCCACAGCGTGAACACGTTGAGTTTGAATATCGGCGTCGCCTCGTCGACAAATTCTTTATCGAACGGCTTGCTCTCGACGCCAAGCTTTTTCTCCAGCGTTAAGATTATCTGCCGCGCCTCGTCGACTTTGCCCTTGCTGAGCAGATAGCGGATTGATTCGGGCATGTGCAGACGAATCAGAAAGACGTACAGCGCGGGCAATGCGCCGATTATGAACGCCACTTGCCAGCCGAATTGCGGTATCAGCAGATAGGAGATTAACGCCGCCACCAGCCAGCCGACGCCCCAGAAACTTTCCAGCAAGACGATAAACCGTCCGCGCAGATTGGAGGGCGCGTATTCGCTCATGAGAGTCGCCGCCACGGGCAATTCTCCGCCCAAGCCGAAGCCTACCAAAAATCTGAACACCAACAGCGATTCGTAGCTCCACGCCACCGCGCAGAGTCCCGTCGCCACGCTGTAGAGGATGACCGTCGCCGCGAAGACGTTTTTGCGCCCGAATTTATCGGCAATGGTGCCCGCCAATACCGCGCCCAATGCCATTCCGATTAAGCCGACGGAGCCAATCCAACCGACTTGGTCGGGTGTCAAGCCCCACTCCTTTGCCAAAAGCGGCAACACGAACGAGATTAAGCCCGTGTCCATGGAATCGAACAGCCAGCCCAGCCCCGTCACGACCAACAGCTTGTAATGGAACGAGCCGACCGGCAAATTTTCAAGCCTTTCAAGTATCACTGCAAACACTCCTTAAACTAAGCAGAGGAAAAATCAAACGGCTTGAATTTTATTTCACATGCAGAGAAATTGCAAGCCTGCCGATAAATTTAGTTGCCAATGCCCGCGCCGTCCTGTAGAATGAGGGCGCAGTACAAGGATTTACTACGAATCAGCCAAGGAGGCGATTAACATGGATTTTGCGGTCATCGGTAAAATCAGCACGTATGTCAAGCAGAAAAATCTGACGTTCGCCGCTAAGCACAAAATCCGAACGGGGCAGGTGCTCACCAACGCCAACGGCAACTTGCTTTCGGTGAACACTTCGGCGTTCGATAAGCTCCGCGACGTGTCGAAGATTGCGGCTGACAAGGCTAAGCAGATGAAACTCCGCCGAATCAAGAACAAGCTCCTAAACGGGAAGAAACTTTCGGAGGACGAAATGGGCTTCCTGCGCGTCAACGACCCGAAGACGTACAAGAAGGCTAAGCACGCCGAGGAGGCTCGCGAGGAACTCAAGGCGGAACTCAAAAAGGCGAAATCCAAAGACGAGGCGCAGGAGATTATGGCGCGGGCAATGGTCAAGGCGTCGTCGGCGGCAATGGCTGAACTCGGAGCCTTGGGTCAAAGCGGCGGCATATCGACGGGCGGTAGCGGCGGCAACTCCGCAATGCAGGCGGGCGGCGGCGAGGCTTTGCAATTCGGCGGCGGCGGCGAGGCTTTGCAATTCGGCGGCGACACAGCAAATATTTCAAGCGACGAAGTTTCGGCGGAAGGTGACATTACCGGCGCAGAGGCTCAATCGACGGGCGACACTCAAAACGCCGACAACACCTCGAACGACAAAATTCACGGCACGCAGGGCAAGGACGACGACGCCAACACGCCCGAAGACATCATGGAGAAATATATCATGACGATTCGCGCCCTCGAAGACGAATGGGCGCACTTCACCAAATCCAAGGAGTACAAGGATTTGCCCGAACACACAATCGACGATACGGCGGCTATCAATAAAAAAATCCGTAAGCAAATCGCCGCCCCCAATCAAAAATTCTTGGAGGCGATTGCGCTCTATCGCAAGAACATGCTTAAGGCGTTCGATTAAACTTATTTGCAATACAAAATCCCCGGCGGTCTGCTGACTGTCGGGGATTAACATTTACGACAGGAAAGGCGCGGCTAATCGCACGAACAACGAACCTAAGCTGAAACCTTCGGCGACGCTTTCACGGGCGATAAGCGGCACCCTCGCCACGGGTTTGCCGTCGTAGCGCAAGACAGCCTCGCCCAAAACTTTGCCCTCGTCAATGCCGCGTTCGGCGTCGACAATCCTCGGCAAATCGTAGGTAACCTTTAACAGATTCGGGTCTTCGCCCGCCATTAGCGGAAAGTTTAAATCACGCGCCGCGCCCACACGCAAGGTAGCTTGCTTGCCGCCGCGAACGAAAACCGTTTTCTCGACGCGCTCGCTGACTATGCCGTCAACCATGCGGACGCGCTCAAAGCCGTAGTTGAACAGACTTTCCGCGTCGTCAAAGCGGGTATCGTGGTCGGTGGAGCGCATAACCACAGCGATTAGTTCAATCTCACCGCGTTTGGCACTAGCCGCAAGACAGCCGCCCGCCGCTCGCGTCCAACCGGTCTTGATACCGTTTGCGCCCTTGTACTTGCCCAAAAGCTCGTTGGTGTTGTTAAGCTCAGCCCACTTGTCCTTAGGATAAATCCAGCGAATCGACGTGCGGCGCGTGTCGACAATCTCGCGGAAGGCGTCATTTTTGAGGCAGTAGACGGCGATACGCGCCATGTCGGCGGCGGTGGAGTAGTGATTGGGGTCGGGCAAGCCGTTGGAGTTGGCGAAGTGCGAACGCTTGCAACCCAGAGCCTTAGCCTTGGCGTTCATCATATCGGCGAATCGTACTTCGCCGCCCGCCACGGTTTGAGCCAAGGCAACCGCGCCGCCGTTTTCGGAAACCAGCATGACGGCGGTTATCATATCGCGTGCGCTCACGGAATCGCCGGTTGACCAATCGAGCGTATTGTCCTCGGTCGTTACGGCGTCGCGTCCCATGACGATTTCCTCCGTCGGGTCAAGCTTTTCCAGCGCGAGGATACACGTCAGCATTTTGGTCATAGAGGCGGGTTCGTGCGGCGTATCGGCGTTTTTTTCGCAGATGATTCTGCCCGTCGACGCCTCGACCAGGATTGCCGATTCAGCCGCCAATTTCGGTTCGCCCGCCGCATAAGCGATTGCGTTCATTGCCAAAGCGACGCCAATCATTATCGCCGCCAAAAGTTTCTTCATGCTTACAACTCCGTATCTGAAAATTTTTGGGCATTATAACATGTTTCTGTTGCGGGGGGAATTTTTTTTGCCTATAATGCCGCCGATAAAGGAGGAGATATTTTGGACAGAATACGAACACGCTTCGCGCCCAGTCCGACGGGCTACATGCATATCGGCAATTTGCGGACGGCTCTTTACGCCTATTTGTTTGCCAAGTCTCAGGGCGGCGATTTCATTTTGCGGATAGAGGACACCGACCGCGCCCGCTACGTCGCCGACGCCGTGGAATTTATCGAACGCACGCTTGCCGCCGCGCAGATTATCCCCGACGAAGGTCCAAATCACGGCGGAGCCTTCGCGCCCTACGTTCAGAGCGAGCGCATGGACATTTACAAGAAGTACGCCGAGGAGCTGGTTGCGGCGGGGCACGCTTATTACGAGGAAACCGAGCAAGGTACGGCGATTCGCCAAAGGATGCCTCGCACGGGCGAAACGACTTTTTACGACGTGCTCCACGGCAACATAACAATCGCCAATTCCGAGCTGGAAGACCAGGTGCTCCTCAAAAGCGACGGTATGCCGACGTATAACTTTGCCAACGTCATCGACGATCACCTTATGGAGGTTTCGCATATCATTCGCGGCACGGAGTTTATCACGTCGACGCCCAAGCACGTCCTGCTTTACGAATTCTTTGGCTGGGAATTGCCGACGTTCATACACCTCGCGCCGGTCATGGGCAAAGCTCCCGACGGCACCGTTTCCAAGTTGAGCAAGCGTCACGGGGCGACGGGCTTTCACGACTTGATTGACGCGGGCTATCTGCCGCAAGCCATTACCAACTACGTCGCGCTGTTGGGTTGGAGTCCGAAGAATTCTTGCCAAGAGATTTTTACGATGTCGGAGCTGATTGAAGCTTTCAGTCTCGACGGCTTGAGCAAATCGCCCGCCGTGTTCGACTACGCAAAGCTTGATTGGATGAACGGCGAATATTTCAAGGCTATGAGCGACGCCGCCTTTGCCGAGATTGCCGACGCTTACCTTGCCGACTTCGACGCGCCGCGCAAAGTTTTCCTGGCAAGCCTGTTGAAAACCCGCGTCGCCAAGCTTTCCGAAATTCCCGCGCAGATTGCCTTCCTGAAAGTTTTGCCGCCGTTCGACAGGGAATTGTTCGCCAACAAGCGCAACAAGGTCACGCCCGAAAAATCGGCAGAGATAATCGCGCCCGCGCTTGAACGCCTTAAGCAGGTCGACGATTGGACGCTCGACACGCTCAACGACGCGATAGCCGCGCAGGTCACCGAATCGGGCTTAAAGGTCGGGGCGGTCATGTGGCCGTTGAGAATTGCGCTGTCAATGCAAAAGGTCACGCCCGGCGGCGTCACGGAAATTCTTTATCTGCTCGGCAAGGATACCTCGCTTGAACGACTTAACGCCGCGCTGAAAAATTTGGCTTGACTTAAAGACGCCTCCAAAGTTTAGAATCGTCACGATAAAATTTTTGGAGGGATTTTTATGCAGTATGTGAAGTTCGGCAACACAGGCATGGACGTTTCGCGCATTTGCCTCGGCATGATGAGCTTCGGCAAGCCCGGCAAGGAGAACGGCGTCTTTCCTTGGGCGTGTGACTACGACGACGGCAAGGCAATGTTCAAGCGGGCGATTGAGCTGGGCATTAACTACTTCGACACCGCCAACGTCTACCAAATGGGCACCAGCGAGGAAATTACCGGTCGCTACATTAAAGACTTCGGGCTTGACCGCGACGAGATTGTCGTTGCTACCAAGGTTAATTTTGAAATGCGCCCCGGTCGTCCCAACGGCGGCGGCACTTCGCGCAAAAACGTCATGGCGGAGATTGACCACAGCTTGAAACGCCTGCAACTCGATTATGTCGACGTGTATCAGATTCACCGCCTCGACGCCGCTACGCCCATGGAGGAGACTATGGAGGCTCTTCACGACGTGGTTAAGGCGGGCAAGGCGCGTTATATCGGCGCGTCAACAATTTTTGCTTGGCAACTGGAGCGTCTTCAAAATATCGCCGATCGTCACGGTTGGACAAAATTTGCCTCGCTTCAGCCGCAGTATAATCTGATTTACCGCGAGGAAGAGCGCGAAATCTTTCCGCTGTGCACGGATAGGAAAATGGCGGTAGTACCGTGGTCGCCGTTGGCAGGCGGACGTTGCGCTCACCCGTGGGGTACAAAGACGGCTCGCAACTCGGTCGACGAAGTATCGCCAATGGTCTGGGGCAATACCGACGCGCAAGATAAAATCGTCGTGGACAATTTGGAGCAGGTCGCCAAAGAAATCGGCTATTCAATGGCGCAAACGTCGCTGGCGTGGATGCTTGGCAAGCCGTTCATAACCGCGCCGATAGTCGGAACAACCTCCGTCAAGCACATAGAGGAGGCGGTTTCCGCGCTCGACATTAAACTCGACGAGGAAACAATCAAACGGCTGGAAGCTCCCTACGTGCCGCACATCAAGACGGGCGCATTTTAAGCGGAGGCGATAACATGAGTGTTTTTGAGAATCTGCGCGGAGGCAAGCCGTATCACATCTTCGACGAGGATTATAAGCGGGAGGCGCACGGCGAATTTAAACGTTGCCGCCACCAGTGCTGGCTGATTAACTCGACAGACCCCGACGATGCGCAAAAGATTTGGGAGTTGGAGTGCGAACTGTTCAACGGGAACTTTGACGCGACAAATTTCTTGACGCCGCCCTTCCAAATCGACGCGGCTTGTCGTATGTTCCTCGGCAAAAATGTCTTCGCAAATCACGGGCTTACGGTCATGTCGGTCGGCACCATTACGATTGAGGATGGCGTCATGTTCGGTCCGGAAGTCGGTTTGTTCACGGTTAATCACGAGCCGAAAAATATTCGCGTCATCATGACAAAGGAAATTGTTATCAAGCGCAACGCGTGGATTGGGGCGAGGGTGAACATTTTGCCCGGCGTGACGATAGGCGAAAACGCGATTGTCGGCACCGGCTCCGTCGTCACGAAGGATATTCCCGATAACGCCGTCGCCGTCGGCAACCCTGCGCGGGTTATCAAAATTATTGATTGAACTTTCGGAGGACGGGCGATAGCTCGGCGCGTGGGCGCGGGCAAGCACGTCGTCTTGGGCGATTTGAAGATTGAGGCGGCAAACGCGGACTTTGAGACTTCAAGTGTCGCCGTCGGCAACCCTGCGCGGATTATTAAAATCATCGAATGAACTTTTTAGGAGGGGTTGGCAAATGAAAGACGTAACAGTTTTAATCGGCTCCGGCTCAATCGGACAGGCGATAGCTCGGCGCGTGGGCGCGGGCAAGCACGTCGTCTTGGGCGATTTGAAGATTGAGGCGGCAAACGCGG
>CALFJE010000114.1 GCA_937877545.1 uncultured Selenomonadales bacterium
CCGCCCGGAGCTCGTATGCGCGTCGGCTTGACGGGCTTGACTATGGCGGAGTATTTCCGCGACGAACAGGGCAAAGACGTTCTGTTGTTTATCGATAACATTTTCCGTTTCATACAAGCCGGCTCGGAAGTGTCGGCGTTGCTTGGTCGTATGCCGTCCGCCGTCGGTTATCAGCCCACGCTTACCACGGACGTCGGCGCGTTGCAGGAACGTATCACTTCGACCAAAAAAGGTTCGATAACGTCCGTGCAAGCGGTTTACGTCCCCGCTGACGACTTGACAGACCCTGCCCCCGCCGCGACGTTCACGCACTTGGACGCGACAACGGTTTTGAGCCGTCAAATCGCGGAGCTGGGCATTTATCCCGCCGTCGACCCGCTCGACTCGACCAGCCGTATCCTCGACCCGCACGTCATCGGGCAGGAGCACTACGAAGTTGCTCGCGGCGTGCAGGCGGTTTTGCAGAAGTACAAGGAGCTTCAAGACATAATCGCGATACTGGGCATGGAAGAGCTTTCCGATAACGACAAGTTGACGGTCAGCCGCGCCCGTAAGATTCAGCGTTTCCTGTCGCAACCGTTTGCGGTGGCGGAAGTCTTCACGGGTTCGCCGGGCAAATACGTCGCGCTCAAAGACACGATTCGCGGCTTCAAGGAAATTCTTTCGGGCAAATACGACGACTTACCGGAGGCGGCGTTCTACATGGTCGGCGGCATAGAGGAGGCTGTCCAAAAGGCTCAAAAACTCAAGGAGGCGTAAGCTATGGCGACAATCCTGCTTGAGGTTGCCACGCCCGACAAAGGCGAGGTCTGCAAGAAAGATATTAACATGCTGATAGTCCGCTCGATTTGCGGGGAGCTGGGCATTTTGCCGAAACACGCCCGCCTGTTGACGGAGCTTATCCCGCACGCAATGCGCATTAAGGAAGGCGGCTCGGAAGTTCAGCTGTTCGTGAGCGGCGGCTTCATGGAGGTCACGCCCGATAAAATTACAATCCTCGCGGACGCGGCGGAGGTTCCCGACGACATCGACGTTGAGCGGGCTAAGGCGGCTTATCAACGCGCAAGCGACCGCCTCGCCAAGAAAGACGCCGACATTGACACCAACCGCGCAGAGGCGGCTTTGGCAAGAGCAAAGGCGCGACTGTTGGTTAAAGGCGTTCACATGGGCTGAAAAAAAATTATCCCCCTCCAAATCGGAAGGGGATTTTTTTTATTACTTTTGGCGTTCAGGCGGGCAGAATCTTCGCAAGAGTCGCCAACATGTTGGGCACGTCGATAGGTTTGGCAATGTGCGCGTTCATGCCGGCGTCAAGCGCGTTTTTAACGTCCTCGCTGAAAGCGTTGGCGGTCATGGCGATAATCGGTATCTTGGAAAGCTTTGCGTCGGCAAGCGCACGAATCGCCCGCGCCGCGTCGTAGCCGTTCATTATCGGCATTTGAATATCCATAAGCACGGCGTCATAATCGCCCGCCTTGCTTGCCGAAACTTTCTCGACCGCGTCCTTGCCGTCGGTTGCCGTGTCGACGATAAAGCCCTCGCTCTCAAGGAGCATTTTGGCAATTTCGCGATTAACCTCGATGTCGTCGACGAGCAGGAGCTTTTTGCCCTCGAAGTTGACAATCTGCGCGGCGGCTTCGTTTTCGGCAAGTTCGTCGCTCATGTCCTCGGCAAGCTTAAAGTTGACGTTGATAATAAATTCGGTGCCCTCGCCGGGCGCGGTGACAACCTTAATCGTGCCGCCCATAAGGTCGACGATACTTTTGGTGATAGCCATGCCAAGCCCCGTGCCTTGAATCTTGCTGACGGTGGAGGTGCGCTCGCGCTCGAAAGCCTCAAAGACTTTGGCGGCGAATTCGGGCGTCATGCCTATGCCGCTGTCCTTGACGCGCAACTCGTAATCCGCCGCGCCGTCGCCCGCGCCCGTCTGATTCAGCTTGACGGAAATGTTGCCGCCTTCGGGCGTGAATTTGTAGGCGTTGCTGAGCAGATTCAGCAAAACCCTGTTCAAGCGATTTTTGTCGCAGATGACGAATTTGTTCGTAACGTCGGCAGTTTCGACGCTGAAGGAAATTTTCTTGCCCGCCATTTGCGTAGCGAACATATCATGAACTTCATCAAGCGCGGTAACAATGTTCATGCCTTCGAGTTCAAGCTCCATTTTGCCCGACTCAATGCGGCTCATCTCCAACACGTCGTTAATCAGCGCAAGCAAATGTTGACTGGAGGCGTCGATTTTCTGCAAGTAGCTGTACATTTTATTTGGAATGTCGTCGGGGCAATAAGCTTCGCGATATTGCGGGCAACGTTCGCAAGTCTTATGCAAATCCTTGGCGATATTCAGGTAGCCGACGATAGCATTCATGGGCGTGCGTATGTCGTGGCTCATGTTCGACAGGAAGGTTGATTTGGCTTTGTTAGCTTCCTCGGCGCGTTCCTTTTCCGCGATTAGTTCAACCTGTTGCGTCTTCAAGCGGTCGCTCTGTTGCTTGATTGTCTCCAAATTTTCCTGCAGCTGAACGGTGTAAGCCTCCTGCGAACGGACGTAGCGCACCTGCATGAACGTGTAGCCGATTAGCAGGATAACCATTAGCGCACTTGTGATAATCAGCGCGATAAGCCACGGGCGGCTCGTGACCATTTCCTCCAGCGTGATGTTTTCGTAGTGATTGATAATCCATTTGCGCGTTAGGGCGTCGAGGCGACCCTCCTGTTGCATTTGGATAAGGACGGCGTTGACTTTGACGCGGAGCATCGTATCTTCGGGGTGCATGGCGAGCGTGCCGTAAACGTGTTGGACGGCGTAGCTCGGATAGAAGTCATCGATACCCATTTTTTCCAGGAACGCGCCGCCGACTTGAATGGGGCAGATAGCGAATTCGTATTCGCCGCTTTTAAGTCCGTCGAACATGCGCTTGTAGGAGTGCACGTAGGAAATTTCGTCGTCGAGACCGAGACCGGGCATTCTGTGGAGCGAGGCGACGCGTCTGCCGTAGAGTTCGGCAACGGACGTGATATTTTTCTGCCCGTAGACGACGTATTGTTTTTCGGTGGTGGGCAACGTTGCAATAATCGTGGGATTGTTTATAATTAAATCGGATTCCATATTCATGATAATATCCGCGCCGCCGCCGAGGAAAATCTTATTGGCGTCATTCCAATCCATGAGCACGAGGTCAAGGTTCATTTGCAGGCGGTTGGCGATTTCGTTCATCATTTCCACATCGTAGCCTTGATAATCGCCGTTTGGGTCGACGTAGGAATAGGGGGCGTAGTCGCGGTCGGTGACGACGTGCAGAGTTTTTTTGAAGGTATTCGCCGGCTGAAGTTCGACTTTGGGCGGTTCGCGGAAAATGCCCGACAGGTTAAAGTATATGCCCGCGAACATTATCGTCAGGATTATCGGCAAGACGATTGCTGTTTTTACCAGGATATTTTTTTTCGGTGCCTGCGTGTTCATAAAAGTCCTTCCCTCCGATTGGAGACGCTTCAACAGTGTTTTCGGCTGATTGAACTATATCAAAAATCCCTTAGATTTACAACGCAAAGGAGCGGACGAGCCATGAAAATTCTTGTGAGTTGCGTGTTGGCGGCGATTATTTGTTTGGCGTCGAGTGCGGGAGCCTCCGCGCAGATTTCGAGCGACGGATACTTTAAGGGGATTCGGCTTTGGGGGCGGGTGCGCGTCGTGAATTCGTTCCCCGACCTCAAGGTTCAAGTCGTCGATTCTTTTCCCGACCTCAAAGTCAAGAAGGTTTCCGCGTTTCCGAGTAAGATTGGCGAATGGCAATTCGTCACGAGCGGCGAGGATTTTACGATTCAATTCGTCGATTCGTTCCCCGACATAAGGATTAAATTCGTGGACGCGTTCCCCGGTCTGTGAAAATTTTTCTTGACAGTTTAAAAAACAGCGGCTATAATTGCGCTTGTCTTAGGGGGTAACCCGAAGGACATGGGGTTGTAGCTCAGATGGTTAGAGTGCCTCGTTGACATCGAGGAGGTCACAGATTCGAGTTCTGTCAGCCCCACCATTTTTTTTACCTGCTCGCTTAGCTCAGTTGGTAGAGCATCTCCGTCACATGGAGGAGGTCGGGGGTTCGAGTCTCTCAGCGAGCACCAATATCGAAAATAAAAAACGCCTTCCAAATTGGAGGGCGTTTTCCGTTTACAATCTGCGCGGCGGACGTTCAGAGATAGTCCCACGGGCTAACGGGTTCGCCGCCGAGCCTAACCTCGAAGTGGCAATGCGGACCTGTGGAGTTGCCCGTCGAGCCGCAATAAGCCACCACGTCGCCTTGATTGACGTATTGCCCGACGCCGACCGCCAGGCTTTCGTTGTGCCCGTAAAGCGTGACAATGCCGCCGCCGTGGTCAATCATAATCGTGTTGCCGTAGCCGCCAATCCAGCCCGACTCAATGACGGTGCCGCTTGCCGCCGCGTGCACAGGCAAACCGTAATCGCCGCCGATGTCAAGCCCGCTGTGGAAGCGTTGACTGCCGAAAATCGGATGCGTGCGCCAACCGAATTCGCTGGTTATCGGTCCGCTGATTGGCCAAATCATGCCGCCGCCGTAGCTCTGCATGACGTAGCCGCCGTCGTCGTAGAGGTCGTCGTCGCCCTCGACCAAAACGATATTGCCCGTAGCCGCCGCCTCCTGTTGAGCTTGCAACTGCGCCAGACGTTGAGCCTCCAATTCCGCTTGACGGCGACGCGCCGCCTCAGCCTCCGCTTGACGCCGACGCTCCTCCTCCTTGGCTTGAATCAATCGCGCCACTTCCGCCGAGGACGCCATCATCTCATCGTATTGCCGATTGTAAACGTCCTTGTCGTTTTCCATTAAATCTATCAGTGCCTGTTGCTTAGCCGCCTTGTCCAGCTTGAGATTCTTAGCCTCCTCGGCTTGCAATGCCTGTTCCTCTTGAACGCGTCGGTCAGCCTCAAGTTGTTCGCCGACTTCTTTTATTTCCGTTTGATACGCCAGCACGTCCGCCACAAGTTCCGAATCGCGAATTATTACCCGCTTGAGCAAATCCATGCGTGTTAAAAAGTCGCCGAAGTCTTGTGCTCCAAACAAAACGTCCAGATACGATATTTGCCCGTTGATGTAAATGTCGCGCACGCGTTGCTCAAGGACGGCGTGTTTGGCATTAAGCTCGGCGGTGACCTCGGCAAGTTTGGTTTCGTTTTCGCCTATGCGGTAAAGCGTTTCGTCGAGGGTCGCCTGTTTCGCCTCGTAGTCGGCAGTAGCCTCCGCCGCCTCCGCGTCCAGTTGACGTTTGAACTCCGAAACCGAATCTATCTGCCCTTGAATCAGCTCAGCCGCCGCACGCGCCTTTTCAGCCGCCGCCTCATAGGAAGCCTTTTCCACTTCGAGCTGTTCAATTTCGTCGACTTCTTCCTCGGCGTATTCGTCCTCGTAATATTCCTCGTCGTCTTCGTCGTCGGCGAATACCGGCGCACTTATCAGCAACAGAGCCGCCAACACGATTAAAAATTTCCTCAACTGTCAAACCTCCATGAAACGCTTAAGCGAGACCGTGCTGCCCATTATGCCGATTAAAATTCCCGCCGTTATCAGCGTCAGCATTAAATAATTCATGAACGGATATTGCTCGACCATCGGGAAAAATGCCAGCGATTCGTAGATTTTGGCGACCATTGCCGAATAGAAACTGCGCAACGTCAACGCGCTCAGCGAGCCGCCGATTAAGCCCAGCCCCACGCCCTCCAATATGAATGGCCAGCGTATGAACCAATCCGTCGCGCCGACGTATTTCATTATCGCGATTTCCTTGCGCCGCGCAAAGACCGTCAGGCGTATCGTGTTCGAGATTATGAAGACCGTCGCGATTAACAGCAAGCCCATTAAAATTACGCCGAAGAATCTCATCAAGTGCGTCAGCTCAAAGAGATTCGCCGCCACGTCTTGACCGTACTTGACCTCGTCGACGCCGTAAAGGTCTGCAATGGAGGCGGCGGTTTTCTTAACGTCTTGGGCATTGCCCACCGTTACCAGGAACGCATTGGGCAACGGATTCGATTCGCCGAGCGCGTCGAGGATTTTTTTATTTTCGCCGAGCCGCTCCTGCAAAGTCTTCAACGCCTTTTCACGCGGCACGTATTCTATCGCCGTGACGCTCTTTAAGTCGCGTGTCATGCGTTCGATTTCCTTGCGCCCCTGTTCGGGCAGGTTGTCGTTTATGTAAACCGAGATTTGCACTTGACTTTCCAGCGACGACGCCATTTTGTTAATATTCATGACCAGAATCAGAAAGACGCCCAGCACGAACAGCGATACCGCTACCGTGCTGATTGACGCGAATGTCATCCAGCGGTTTCTTATCATCGACAGCAACACTTCGCGGAAATAATATTCCACCGTTTGAAGTTTCATTCGACCACTCCCAAAAGTTAAGGTTGCCGCCGATTATAGCACAGAAAATTTCGGGAGGCATGAAAAAATTCGCAACGCTCAAAGGCGGCGCGGAGCTTTTTTATTGCGCATAAAATTTTACCGTGATAGAATTCGTAAAAACTTCACGGCGCGGCGAGAGCGTTTCCGACATCGTAAAGAATCAACGCGCTTGCTGTTTGGTTACTTTTTAAAAGTAACCGTGATAGAATTCGTAAAAACTTCACGGCGCGGCGAGGACTTTTCAACCGCCGAAAATTTTTAAGAAGGTGTTGCGTTGGACAATAACGGGCAAAAAAAACCTCAGCGGAATATCTTGACGATATTATTCTTCGTGCTGTGCTTTATCGGGTCGGCAGCGGCGGGCGCAATGTTCGCCTCCTCCGACCTGTTCGATTTGGAAGGCACCGCTCAAAAATTCAAGGGGCGCGAGGCAAGCGAGGAACTCATAAAGGCTACGGACAAGGCGACTATTCTAATCATGGGCGTCGACATCCGCAAAGACGACGTGGGTCGCTCAGATACGCTCATGATAGCCACGATTGACCCGCGCCTCGACCAGGCTACGCTCCTTTCCATACCGCGTGATACTCGCGTCAAAATTCGCGGGCGCGGCTACGATAAGATTAACGCGGCGTTTGCTTACGGCGGCGTCAGCCTAACCGAGTCCACCGTTGAGAATTTCCTCGGCATCGACATAGACCACTACGTCCTGATTAACACGCGCAGTTTCGTTAAGATTATCGACGCGATTGGCGGCGTGGACATCGACGTTGAAAAGCGCATGTATTACGAAGACCCGTGGGACGACGACGGCGGGCTTGTCATTGACCTTTACCCCGGCGAACAGCATATGGACGGCAAAACCGCCGTGACTTACGTGCGCTATCGCGACTCGGAAGGCGATATAGGGCGCGTCAAACGGCAGCAGGCGTTCATGGCGGCGTGTATGGATAAAGTCACTTCGCCGGCAATCGTGCCGCGCATTCCAAAAATCGTCCGCGAAATTATAGACGCCGTGGAAACGGATATGTCACTGCGGCAACTGCTGGAGCTTGCGGGAGCTTTAAAGGCGGCTCAGCAAAACGGCTTGGAAACCGATATGGTGCCGGGCTACCCGCTCTATATCGACGACATAAGCTATTGGATACCCGACGTGGAGATGGTAAGAATTTCCGTGGCGGACGCGTTGGGCATAGCGGTTGACCCGTATCTGCGCGAACGTTTCGAGCAAGCGGCGCGTGAATATAACGAATCAATCCCCGTCGGAGCGAGGGACATTCCCGAAGGCGAGGATTATATCGGCACGCCCGTCCGCGAAAGCCGCGAGCGTCGGCGCACCCTCGAAGACCGCACGACTGTCCGCACCTACGACGACGACCGCTCAAGTATTCGCACGCTTGACGACGAGCGCACGAGTTCAAGCAGTCGCGCTTATGACGACGAGCGCACGAGTTCAAGCAGTCGCACTTATGACGACGAGCGCACGAGTTCAAACGATATTCGCACGCTTGACGACGACCGCGCAGGTTTCAATGACGGTCGGGCTTATGAGGAGCGCGATTCACAATCTGCGCGGCGGACTTACGAGGAACCTAAAATTGAGCGTCGGACGATACCCGAAGTTGACGAAAGTTTTGAGGAGCCGAGCCGTTACGACGCGCCTAAGACGAGGTATTGACGTATGATTGATTTGACTGACGATTTATTTTTGGGCGACGGGAATCATAAGATAGTTTACGCGCACCCGACCGATAATAAGTTGTGCGTAAAAATTCTGCGCACGCCCGACGACCCCGACTTTGCCAAGGAGTGGCGTTATCGCGAGGCTTTGGGTGACCGCGCCGAGTCCATGACGCTCCTCACTAAGTATTTCGGCGAGGTTGAAACTTCCAAAGGCAAGGGCTATCTTTTTGAGCGCGTGCGGGATTATGACGGAAAAAATTCCAAGACGATGCTCCGCGTCCTTGACGATACCGTTGCCGACAAAAATCTCTTGCCCGATACGGAAAAGCTCCTGCTCGACTTCAAGCGCAAATACTTCGACGAGAAATTTTTATTGGCGGGCGTCGACATGGATAATTATTTGGTGCAGAGAATTTCTCCGAGCGAGCGGCGCGTCCGAATCATTGACAATATCGGAACGTCGGCGCGGATACCGTTGGCATACTACTTTGATTTTCTTGCGCGGCGGCGACTCGAAAAGTATTGGCGCGTATTGATTGAGCAATTGCGTTCGGATTACGGAAATTTGTTTTCGGAAGAATTTTTGAGAAAGTTGGCTGATATATGAATCGGACGACGCGGACGATTGTAAAGCTGATAATAATCGCGGCGGCAACGGTGCTTTGCATGGCGGCGGCGTACTATGCCGGCTCGAACGCGACGGGACACGCCTTGGCTTCCGCCTCTGACAACATGAACTATTCGCGGTGGCTGGAGAAATATTTTGCGTTGACGCGGGCGACGGGCTTGGCGAACGGCTTTTGCGCGTTGAGCTGGTTTTTGGCGGCGCGATTTTTATTGGAAGTGGACGACACGCTCGGCGCGGGCAAGCGGCTGATTTGGGCGGGCTTCTGCGCGGCGTCTTTGGCGATAAGTTTGGGCGTGCCGCACTTCTACGCACCGCTCCTGGGCATAAAACTCAACGGGATAATCTTCGCGCTGTTCGCGATAATCTTCACGGGGGCGGGCTACTGGTTGCTGACGATATTCGCGTCGCCGCTGGCGTTCAAGTACACGCCGCCGGGCGCACAACTTTTCGGGAGGAGCATATGAGCTACTATTTTATATCGATTGGCGGCACCGGAGCTAAGGTTATGGAGTCTTTGACGCACCTTTGTATTGCGGGCTTGTTGCCCGATAACGAGCGGCTTTACATAGCGGCTATTGACCCCGACGTCGGCAACGGCAACCTCGAACGCACCGCTACCGCCTTGAATAATTTTGCCGTCTTCCAGAATTTCGCCGTGGGCAACGATACGCCGCTGTTCAAAAATAAAATTTCGATTGTACGCCCGTTTCCGTGGAATCCTACGGGTCATGACAAGACGCTCGACGATCTGATTGAGTTTCATCATCACAGCGGCACGCCCGTCGGCAAGCTCTATGAAGTCCTTTACACTCGCGACGAACGCGCCACGACGTTAAACGAGGGCTTTCGCGGTCACCCGTCGATTGGCGCGGCTGTCCTGGCTAAAAAGTTCGACGACGGCGCAAAGTTGACCGCGCAGATTGAAAAGATTATCGGCGAGGGCGACAGCGTTAAAATATTTTTGGCGGGTTCGGTATTCGGCGGGACGGGCGCGGCGGGTTTGCCGACTGTGGCGCGTTTGCTTAGGGAAAACCTTGCCGACTACGCTGACAGAATTTCTATCGGCGGCGTGTTGATTCTGCCGTATTTCAGCTTCACGCCGACGGAGCATTTCGACGAGTTGTTTGCCCGCAGTGAAAATTTCCTGCCCAATACCAAGGCGGCGTTGAAGTACTATTCGGAGCGGGAAAATCTCTTCGACGCTACGTATTTTGTCGGCGATTCAGTCTTGACGCCGGTTGGGGAGTTTTCGGTCGGCTCGGCGAATCAGCGCAACGAGGCTCATATCGTGGAGTTGTACGCGGCATTGGCGGCGGCTGATTTTTTTGCCCGTCCGTTGCACGCGCCGAAGATTTTCAAGTACATTTGCCGTCACGAGGCGGATAAATTTTCCTGGAGCGACTTCCCCGCGCAGAGTGAGCGTTTCGTACAATTTGCGCGGTTTATCTTTGCCTACGCCCACTTGATTAAGCCGGTGTTGAACGATTTGGTTGCGGGCAACGCCAAGGCTTACAAGTATCCGTGGTTCGTGGATTTCCTAAGTGGCGTCGACGTGACTGCGCCCGACGTGGTGAATTTTAATTTTTACGCGGAGGCGTTCGCGGCGTGGCTAAAGCAGTTGGAGACGCTGAGCGGTCGGGAGGTCGCGCTGATTAACCCCGCCATGTTCGACGCTAATCCTGCGCGGTTGGTCGACAAGAAATTATTCGCCGCGCTTGACGGCAACAAGTCTAAGCTGACGGTGCACGAGGTTTGGTATCGCCTGACGGAGCCGTTCAAATTCGATTCGACGGTCGCGGGCTTCGGCAAGTTCCTGCGGCGGCTCTACGACGTCTGCGCGGCTTAAGGGGTTCGTTCGATGAAAACGATTGAATTATTCGCGGGCGCGGGAGGCTTGGCATTGGGACTGGAACGCGCCGGATTTGAGCCGCTTGCCTTGATTGAAATCGATAAAGACGCCGCCGCTACGTTGAGATTTAATCGCCCGAAATGGAACGTGATTCAAGCTGACGTGCGCACAGTGAACTACAAGCCGTTTGAGGGCAAAATCCGACTGCTTGCGGGCGGACCGCCGTGTCAACCGTTTTCATTGGGCGGCAAACATAAATCTTGCGAAGATAAGCGCGATATGTTTCCCGAAGCCGTCCGCGCAGTTCGCGAGCTGAAACCGCCGACGTTTCTTTTTGAAAACGTTGCGGGACTCCTGCGCAAAGGCTTCCAAACGTACTTTAATTATATCCTTTTGCAACTGCAGTATCCCGAAATTGCACGCGGCGATTTGACTTGGCAGGAACACCTTGCGCGGCTCGAAAAGTATCACACAGCGGGGTATGCCGACGGCTTGAGCTATCGCGTTTTGTTTCGTTGCGTTAATGCCGCCGACTATGGAGTTCCGCAAAATCGGCGGCGCGTGATTATTGTCGGGTTCAGAAATGATTTTCGCGTTAATTGGTCTTTCCCGTCGCCTACGCATTCGCAGGAGGCTCTTGAATACGCCAAATGGATTTCAAAGAGTTATTGGGCTGAACATAATCTGCCCGCGCCGAAAGAAAATCCCTTGAGCACCGCTGAAATTAGGCGTGTTTGTCAAAGTGTCGAAGAAAATATTTTCCCGTTGCAACGCCGTCGAACGGTGCGGGACGCGCTTAAAAATCTTGACGCGAAAAATATTCACAACGACGAGCCGCATTCGGGAGCAAAGATTTATAAGGGACATTCGGGCAGTTCACTCGACTTGCCGTCGAAGGCGATAAAGGCGGGCGTTCACGGCGTTCCCAGCGGCGAAAATATGCTTGTCGAGGATGACGGCAATGTTCGATATTACACCGTTCGCGAAAGTGCCGAGGTTCAAACTTTCCCGCAAGATTATATTTTTACTGCGTCCCGTTCGGAGAGTATGCGGCAAATCGGCAATGCCGTGCCCGTCGAGTTGGCACGCGCCATAGGAGAATCTTTACATGAGGAATTCAAACGCATCGCTTGTCGTGCTTGAGCCTTATAATCCGCTTGAAAAAAAGCGAATCGGTGAACAAGTTGCGGCGGCTCTCCTTGCTCAACCGATAAAGCCGTTCCCGAAGATTCGCGCAAAGGCGGACAGGGATTAAACGAAACTCAAGGCTTGGCTCTTTATAAACGCCTGAACGACCATGCAAAATCTCTTGAAGCCGTCAAAAATATTCGCTTGCGGATTTTCACTGCAGATTTCTTGCCGTCGACGACGTTTGGATTGCCTTAACCGAATCGATGCTTATCGAAAAGTTTTTGCCCGTGTGTTGAACTGAGCATTTGAAGCCATATCCAAAAAATGTTGAACAAATCGACAAAGAGATTCAAGACTATCTGAAAAATTTTTAGCAAGGAGACCTGATAACTTTGGAAACATTTTGTATCGGCGTGGCGATGGCGGGGCTGATGTTGTTCGCGTATCGCGGCTGGTCGATAATCCTAATCGCGCCGTTCTTCGCGGTATTGGCGGCGGTGCTTAGCGAATTCGGCGTGTTGCCCGTTTACAGCGAACTGTACATGACGCGGCTCGCCGAATACACCAAAACTTATTACCCCGTGTTTTTGTTCGGAGCGGTGTTTGCGCGGCTCATGGAAAAGGGCGGGCTGGCGTCGGCTATCGCGGGCAAAATCATGGAACTTTTGGGCGAACAGCGGGCGATATTGGCGGTATTGCTCGGTTGCGCGGCGTTGACTTACGGCGGCTTGAGCGTGTTCGTCGTGGCGTTCGTCATGTACCCGTTCGGCGCGGAGCTTTTCCGTAAAGCCGACATACCAAAAAAATTATTGCCCGCCACGCTGTGGATGGGAATTTTTTCGTTCGCAATGGTCGCGTTGCCCGGCACCCCGCAAATCCAAAATATTATCCCGTCGTCGTACTTCGGCACGTCAACATGGGCGGGCGCGGGTATCGGACTTTTCGCGACGATACTGTTCATGGCGGCGGCTATGGGTTGGCTGACCTTCCGCGCAAAAAAGCTTCAAGCCGCAGGTGAGGGCTACGGCGAACACTTGGAGGGCGGACAGCGGCGCGAACGCAACCTCCCGCATTGGACGCAAGCACTTATCCCGCTCGGCATGGTTATCGTCATCAATATAATCCTTAGCAACCCGTTCCATTGGGATTGGGGCTTTCATTGGGACGAGGCAAGCCTTGAAAAATTCCTGCCGTTCAAGCTGAGTTTGCTGGCGGGCAGTGTCGGCAAAGTGCAGGCGATTTGGTCTATCAGCGTCGCGCTTATCCTAAGCTCCGTGGCGGCGGCTGTTATCGGGCGCAAACGCTTTATCCGCAAGAAAGAAAACTTCCTGCAGACGATAAACTTTGGCGCGGCGTCGAGTTGCGCGGCTGTGCTTAACGTGGCGTCGGGCTTCGCGTTCGGCAGCGTCCTCGTCATGATGCCCGGTTTCCTGCCGATTAAAGAAATTCTGCTCGGCATTGCCGATTCTGCAGGTCCGCTGGTCTCCGCCGTCGTCACGACAAATATCATGTGCGGCGTTACCGGTTCGGCGTCGGGCGGCTTGACTATCGCGCTTAGTATGCTCGGCGACACGTGGGCGCAAATGGCGGCGGCTCAAGGCATTTCGGCGGACGCGCTTCACCGTATCGTTTCTATCGCCTCCGTCGGCATCGACCCCGTCCCGCATTGCGGCGCACTTGTCACGTTGCTTGCCATTTGCGGGCTTACGCACAAGGACGCCTATTTTGACATCGTTGTCCTCATGGGCTTGAAATTTCTCGTGCCGTTCCTGTGCGTACTTTTTTATACCGTCACCGGCATTGCTTGAAAGGAGTATCCGTCATGCCCAACAAAAAAATCCTCCAACGCCTTGAAAATTTCGACCCCGAACTTTGTCAGGTTTTGAACAACGCGCTCCGTCGCCAAATTTCTACGCTGTCGCTAATCCCGACCGACAGTGCCGCCTCGCCGTTTTCCGCCTACCTCAAGGGCAGTGCGCTCGGCAATGATTTTATCGACTACCGCTCCGCCGAACACCACAGCAAGTTGGAGCGTATCGCCGTCAAACGCGCCTGCGACCTCTTTAAGGCTGAACACGCCTTTGTTCGCCTCGGCAATCCCGCCGCCGCCAGTCGCGTCGTACTGCAGACCTTTGCCAAATCGGAAGATACGATTATGTCGTTCAACCTCCGCAAGCGCGAATATTGTACCGGCGACCAAATGCAATACGATTTTATAAAGTTCGCGCCGGAGCCTGAAACTTTCCGCTTGAACTTTGATAAGCTCCGTTCGCTCGCGCTCCTTTGCGAACCGAAGATTATTATCTGCTCGCCCGTGAATTATCCCAAGAACGTTGACTACTCCGCGTTGCGTAAAATCGCCGACGATACGGGCGCGATTCTTTGGATTGACATCGGGCAAAATGCGGGGCTTGTCGCCACGGAGAAAATTCCCTCGCCGGTACCTTTCGCCGACGTTGTGACGTTCGCCGCCAATGACGCCCTCCACGGTCCGCAGACGGGCATTATCCTCTGCAAGAAGAAATTCGCCGCCGCGCTCGACCAAAAGATTATCGACACGGGGCACGCCTCGCTGAAAAAGAATGTCCTTGCCGCGCTTGCCGTCACCTTTGCCGAGGCGGCTTGCGAGGCTTACGACGATTATTCCGAACAGGTTATCGTCAACGCCCGCGCCCTGGAAAACGGCTTGAAGAAAGCCGGCGCGAAAATTCTCTGTTCGCCGACGGAAAATCATTTGGTTATCGTCCGCGTGGAAAATGCCAAAGCCGTCGCCGATAAACTTGCGCAGGCGAATCTTCTTGTCAAGCCCGAAGTCTTCATGACCTCAGACGAAAAAATTTCCTACCCCGTGCTTAGGCTCTCTTCGCTCGACCCGACGACACGCTCCCTTAAGGAAAGTGACCTGTTCAAAGTCGGGCAGACGCTTGGGAAATTCTTATACTCCGCGCAGGACGCAACGGCAATTCAAGCCGTGGGCAAAGTGATTCGTAAAATGGTGGAAAATCAGCCGCTGTTTTCCGACGAGTGGCTACCCGACGCCGAGTCCGCGCAGGACGTTGATTCAGATTTGCTGATGACTGCGATGGTTCATTGGCGGCTTTAAATATTGGAGGCTGTTTTAATGACCGAAAAAATTCCCAACGTCGACTTTGCGATTATCGGCGGCTCCGGCACGTTGAGCAGCGATTTTCCCAAGAATTTTGCGGGCGTGGAGATTTTGGCGGATAATTTATTTTTCGCCACGCCTTACGGTCAAAGCCCCGCCTTCCGTCTTTGCGCCGTCGACGGCAAAAATTTCCTTACCTGCAAAATGCACGGCTGGCGCAACGGCGTCACCCGCGCAGATTCTTCGCGCCAAATCTTTTGGACGTTCAGAGAGGCGGGCGTTAAAAAAATTTTCTCCGAAAGCGGCGTCGGCACCGTCAATCGCCTGCTCAATCCCCGCGACTTGCTTATCCCCGACGATTATCTTGACTTGTCGACGCGTAAGGACGTGCAACTTGACGGGCGGTATCTGCTGATTATGCGCGACGCCCTTTGTCCGAATCTGCGCGGAAAACTTTTGGAGGCGGCTAAAAAATTCTACACGGGCAGAATCTTCGAGCGCGGTATCTGCGCCGTAACCGACGGTCGCCACTTTGAAAGCCCCGCCGAAATTACCATGCTCAAAGGGTACGCCGATATTGTCGGGCAAAGTTTGGCTCCCGAAGTTTACTTGGCGCGGGAAATCGGCGCGTGCTATGCAAATCTGTCGTTCGTCGTCAATTACGGTGAAGGCATTCGCGTTTGGTCGCACGAGGTCATGAAGAATATTTTCTTCGACGACGCCCGCTTAATCGGCAATATCTTGCTGGACGCGCTGAAAAGTATCGACGCCGAGCAAACTTGCCAATGCCGCGCCCTCCGCAAGGAAACGCTCCTCAAAGAAATTTACGATATCGAATAAAATTTTTCCGCAACCTGCGCGGGAGATTGGCGCGTGCTATGCAAATCTGTCGTTCGTCGTCAACTACGGCGAGGGGCTTAAGCTTTGGTCGCAAGAGGTCATGAAGAATATTTTCTTCGACGACGCCCGGCTTATCGGCAATATCTTGCCGGACGCGCTGAAAAATATCGACGCCGAGCAAACTTGCCAATGCCGCGCCCTCCGCAAGGAGACGCTCCTCAAAGAAATTTACGACACCGAATAAAATTTCTCCGCAACCTGCGCGGGTTGTGGAATTTTTTTTTTGCGTGTTGTAGAATAGCGAAACAATTTTTTGAACATCGGAGCAAAGGAAATGCAAAATATCGATATTACGTCGAAGGTCAAGAATTATATCCGCTTCGGGCTGGTCGGCGCGATAATTTTGTCGATGGCGATTGGCTACGGCGAGTTTAAATATTGGCACCGCGACGAGCTGATTGTCTTGGACGACGCCAAAGTAGCGGGGACTATGGTCTCTGTGCGCGTGTTGACGAACGGCAAAGTCAGCGAATTGGTTTTCGAGGACGGCGCGGAAGTCAAAGCGGGCGAAGTCATAGCGCGGTTGGAAGTGGCGATAACCGAGGACGAAATCCGTCAGCTGGAGGAAACGGTTCAGCTTGCCAAAGACAACTACGCGGAGCTGCAAGCGGGGCAAACGGTCATGGTTCCGGTACAGCGCGAACGCGTGATTTATCAAGCCGCGCCGCCGCCCACGGTTCACTATTCGCAAGCCGCGCCGCCCGCCAACTTAGCCGCCTTGGAGGAGCGGGCAAATCGCATGGCGGAGCTTTTTGAAATGGGAGCCGTCAGCGCGGTACAACGCGACGCCGCGCAACGAGCCTACGAGAGCGCACTTGCCGAATCGCAATCGTCGACCGCGACCTATGAATACAACGAGGCACCCGCGCCGATTGTCGAGTACTATACCGAATACGTCGAGGAGTTTCGTCCCACGCCGCCCGAAGTCTTGGACGGAGCCGCGCAGGCTATCCGTCAAGCCGAGTTGTCGCTTAACATAGCGCGTCAGGAGGCGCGGGAGACCGACGTTATCGCGCCGGTGAGCGGAACGATTTATTACGGCGTGGAAGTGGAGCAGGACTTATCGGCAGGCGAAAGCCTTGCGCGTGTCGGCGACAGTCGCGAGCTTTGGATTGAGGTTGCCGTCAGCGAGGAGCTGTTCAATAAAATTCCGCTCGGCAAGCTCGTCAGCTACACCATTGACGGCAGGGAGCTGTTTGGCACCGTCATGGAAAAAATCGAGCCGACCGCCGCCCCGACCGAAGAGACGCCCCTTGAATTGCCCGACATCCCGACTTCAGATAATGCGCCCGCGCCGCTAATCGGCAACGAACAACCCGACGAAACGCCGCCCGCCGACGAACAAACCGAATCATCGGAAGAAACGCCGCCCGCCGAGAATCAAGCCGACGACGCGGAGCAACCTCAAGTTGTCGAGGCTGAAGTTGAAACCGTCGAGGAGGCGGCTCCTGCCGAAGACGAAACTCCTGCCGAGGACGAACCCTCTGCAGATACGCCGCCGCAACCGCCGTCGACGCCGAAATTTCTTAACGGCACGGAAAGTCAGCCCAAGCCCAACGACCAATTTATCATAAAGATTTCCCTGCCCGCCGAGCGCGATTTTAACTGTCACCCGAACACGCCCGTCACCGTCAAAGTTAAAATCTGAACTTTTGCAGGAAAAATTTCGCCCCGCAACGAATAACGCGGGGCATTTTGTTTTAGGAGGTTTCTTTATGCAGTACTCAATCCCGCCCGAAAAATATTTTACGTGGGGTGCTCCGGCACCCGCAAAGATTTGACTCAACTCAATCGCACGCAAAATATTTTTGGAGGCTTAAATCATGGATTATGCAACTTACCTTAAAAAATATCCCTCGGCGGACGGTCGCTTCGGCAAGTACGGCGGCGCGTACCTTCCTCCGCAACTCGTTCCCGCCATGGAGGAGATCACGCAGGCTTACTTGACGATTTGCCATTCGTCGCAATTCATTAACGAGCTTCGCCGCATTCGTCGCGAGTTCCAGGGTCGTCCGACGCCCGTTTATCATTGCGAAACGCTCAGCCGCAAGCTCGGCAACTGCCAAATCTACCTCAAGCGCGAGGATTTGAATCACACGGGTGCGCACAAGCTCAATCACTGCATGGGCGAGGGACTGCTTGCCAAGTTCATGGGCAAAAAGCGCATAATCGCGGAGACCGGCGCAGGTCAGCACGGCGTCGCGCTTGCTACGGCGGCGGCTTTCTTCGGACTCGACTGTACGATTTACATGGGCGCGGTTGACATTGCCAAGCAAGCCCCCAACGTCGCCCGCATGAAGGTTCTCGGCACCAAAGTCGTTTCCGTCGAAAAGGGCGCGAAGACCCTCAAGGAAGCCGTCGACGCCGCCTTTGAAGACTACATGGAAAACTACAAGGACACGATTTATTGTATCGGCTCGGCTGTCGGTCCGCACCCCTTCCCGATGATTGTGCGCGATTTTCAATTTGTCGTCGGCGAGGAGGCGCGTGCTCAGTTCAAGGAAATGACGGGCTTTTTGCCCGATGTCATTACGGCTTGCGTGGGCGGCGGCTCCAATTCAATCGGTTTCTTCCTGCCGTTTATCAATGACCCCGTCGAGATTGTCGGCGTCGAGCCTTTGGGGCGCGGCGATAAATTGGGCGACCACGCGGCGTCTATGAGTTACGGCTCCGAGGGCGTCATGCACGGTTTCGATTCGATTATGCTTAAGGACGCCGACGGCGAGCCGGCTCCCGTCTACTCCATTGCCAGCGGGCTTGACTATCCTTCCGTAGGTCCGGAACACGCTTTCCTCCGCGAGCTTGGGCGCGTCAACTACGACGTGGCGAGCGACCGCGAGGCTGTCGACGCGTTCTTTAAGCTCAGCCGTTACGAGGGCATTATCCCTGCGCTGGAGAGTTCGCATGCTTTGGCTTATGCCATGCGTCGCGCAAAGGAGATGGGGCAAGGCTCAATCCTCGTCAACCTCAGCGGGCGCGGCGATAAAGATTTGGATTACGTCATTGAGCATTACGGCTACGGCGACGACTTCAAGGACTTTTGACGCATGGAGCAAATTTCGCAGGCTTTCCTTACTTTTATAGATGAATGGGGCTACTTGGCGGTCGCAGTGCTTATGGCTATGGAAAACGCGTGTATCCCCGTGCCGAGCGAACTGATTTTGGGATTCGCGGGCTATCTGGTCAGCGCGGAGCGAATGACATTTACAGGCGCAATGATTGCGGGCATGATTGGCGGTATGGCAGGGTCAATCTTAGCTTTCGCCGTAGGAGCTACCGGCGGACGCAAGTTCGTCGACAAGTACGGCAAATATTTCTTCATCAAAAAATCGCACGTCGACCTGGCGCAGACCTGGTTCGACAAGTACGGTATTCGCGCAGTCTTTTTCAGCCGAATGTTACCCGTCGTGCGGACGTTCATATCGTTGCCGGCGGGTTTCGCTCGCGTCAACTTTAAGCAATTCCTTTTTTACACGTTTGCCGGCTCGTTGCCTTGGACGGCTTTAATCCTCTATGCGGGCGTCCTCCTCGGCGACAACTGGGAATATCTCCTCGAACTCGGTCACAAGTTCAGCGCGGCTTTTATAGTCATCAGCGTCGCGATTATCACGTGGCTTTACTTCAAACGCAAAAAATAAATTTAAACCCCTCCGCCGAATGCCGAGGGGTTTTTTGCTTCAAAAATTTTTTTTAAAAGGGCTTGACATATATATACATAATGTTATTCGCCAATTTTTAGGTAAGGATTGGAACGGAAATGAACAGCGTAGAGCGGCTAAGCGAATCGGAATTGGAAAAAATATTGCTGACAGGCAGAATAAAAGGCTACGCCGACCTGTCGGAATACAATTATCTGGTGGAATACTACATAACAACGGGCGAAACGCCTGAGGATTATGAAACGGCTCGCAAATCGGCAACGGAAATTGACAGTGTCCTCGCAAATACATTAAAATAAAACGGCATAGGCAAATACGTGTTTGACGAGGATTTTAACATGACTACGCTTTTTAAACTTCCCATAAAGAACTTTCTCCGACCAAGTTCGGAAATTTTTTTATAATCGAGGAACGACCGCTATGAAAAAAGCAATACTGCTGTTAATGACCGTAATTCTGTTGCTGACGGGTTGCGGGGCGGAAACCGATACACGAGAAACAATAATCGTCGGCTTCGATGAATCGCCGCTGGGCTATCGCAACAAGCAGGGCGAAATAGTCGGCTTTGAAATCGATTTGGCACGCGAGGCGATAAAACGAGCCGGAGCCAAAGCTGAATTTAAAATTATTCATTGGAACGAAAAGGAAGCGGAATTAAACAGCGGACAAATCGACATGATTTGGAACGGAATGGACATCACGCCCGAACGCCGGAAAATTATGCTTTTCAGCAAGTCGTATATGGATAATCGCCGAATGAAAGGCAATCCGCTCGGCATAAATACGGAAGGCGACCTTGAGGGCAAAAATATCGGCGTAAAAACCGGCACGACTTCGGAACTTTACTTTGATAGTGCGGAAGGCAGTAAGGACAACGTAAAAGAGCTGAAAAAATATGACAGCGACGAAAGTGTATTTGCGGCACTGGAAAAAGGCGAAATCGACGCTATAATTTGCGACGAGATAATCGGACGCTATGAGGTCGTAAAACATCGCAATCATTTCGTGGTGTTGAACGTGACTGTCGGCAAAACAAATGAGTACGGTATCGGCTTCAGGAAAGACGATAATAAATTGCGCGACAGGATTCAAGCGGCGTTCGACAGCATGGTAAAAGACGGCACCGCGAAAAAAATCTCGGAAAAATGGTTCAAAGCCGATTTAATTAAGTACAGCAGATAAATAATTTTCGTCATGTAAGCAGGAAATAAATCGCGCTCAATGCAAAATAAGGACCGTAAGCGAAATAACTCTTGCGGTCTTTTTGCTTGGTCAAAATCAGGAGGAAAGCCGCCACGCCACCCGCGATTGTCCCGGTCAACACGACGTTTAAAAGTTTTTCGGAGCCGAACCATAAGCCCAAAGCCGCGATAAGTTTCACGTCGCCGCCGCCCAATGCGCCCTTCGAGATTATCGCCGGCAACAAAAATATTCCGCCGCCTATTATCGCCGCCAATAAATGCTCCGTCAAAAAGCCGCCCTGCCACGCGCAAATTCCGCCGAGTAGCGCAAGCGGCAACGTCATCGCGTCGAAGAGCATGTATTGTTCAAAATCTGTGATTGTCATGAGCACCAGCAAATAAATCGCCGCCATTATCCGTAAGTCGTCGGTTGCGTTCAATAAAAATGCCAACGCGCAAAATAAAATCGCCGCCCTATACCGCGACCGCCGCGCTATTTCGTTCGGAAAGCTCAGCTCCGCGCTCCGCGAATAAAGTTTGTTTATCCACAGCGATCCCGCGCAGGTTAATATCGCGCTTAAAATAATTTTTGCAAGCAAAGTCCTCAACTCCTTACGTCACAAAAAAACCGCCCGAATTCGGACGGCTGAAAAAGATTTTGCGCCCCGATTATTTGAGCGAGCAGGTTATCTCGGTGATTATGCCGTTTTGAGACGTGTAGACAACTTTGGACTTTTTGTCGCCGCTGTTGTATTCGTACTCCGCGCCGCCGCTGATTTGGCGAATCGCATCGGCAGGTCCGCAGTAGTCGTTGAGGGAATACTCGCTTGCGCCGACGTAAATGCCTTCGGGCGTATCGAAGTCCATGCTCATGGTGGAGACCGATTTGACTTTTTGCTTGGTGTCGTCAAGCGTAACCTTCAAGCCGTCAACGAAAGTCATAACATTGCCGTCCGTCGAAGTGGGTTCACCGAACATGGCCTGAACGTCCTCAAGCGACGCGCCCGGCATGACGCCGTTAATCGCTACCACGCGCCCGGCGACCGCGCTCGTAAGCTCGTCGACTCTTTGAGCCGTATCGCCCGCTATCTCGTCAACCTTAGCCACAGCGTCTTCCGCCGCCTGGTTAGCCGCGTCTTTAGCTTCGTCGACCTTAGCCGCCGCGTCCTCTGCCGCCTGATTTGCCGCGTCCTTAGCTTCGTCGACTTTAGCCGCCGCGTCATTCTTTGCCTCGTCGACCTTGTCCTTAGCCTCGTCAACTTTTTGCTCGACTTTCTGCGCGGCTTCCTGAGCGTCTTTTTTTGCGCCGTCCATTGCGTTGTTGCCGCAACCTGCCGACAACATCATTGCCGCCAACATTAAAACTGCCAAAGCTTTTTTCATGTGAACATACCTCCAAAACTTTTTTCCGCGCCCCAATCGCAACGGGGCTTGCAGAATATATGTTACCAAAAGCGATAGCGTCAAGCAAGCGTTATTCGTCGATAAGACGGCGCAGAGCGTCAATTTCGGCTTGGAGGGCGGCGAATTTTTCGGAATTGCGGGCGACGGGGCTTTTGCTCATTTCGGACAGGACGCGTTGAAGTTTTTCGATACGTTGAGCCGTGAACTTTGGCAACAGCGGCGACGAATCTCGCTTAAAAATTTTAGGCGTGACGTTCCTCTCCGCGCAGATTATCTCGTAGATGATACCCGCCGATTCGGCTAAGTCTTCGTCGGCGATAGTCCAATCGTTATCCGCCAGCCACGTGCGGATTTTTTTTACGCCGTTCATGGGTTGGAAGATAAGGCTCCGCGCAGATTGAACGACTTCCGGCGCATCGTCGAGGATTTTGGCAATGAGTGCGCCGCCCATGCCCGCGATACAAATCGTGTCGACCTCGCCCGCCGTCAAGACTTGTAAGCCGTCGCCGAGCCGCGCCTCAATCACGCCGCTAAGCCCCGCCGCGTCAATGTTTTTAATCGCCGCCCCTAACGGGTGAATATTTTTTTCCGTGGCGATAACCTTGGACGCCCGCCCGCTTTCAATCAGCGCAATGGACAGGTAGCCGTGATCCGCGCCAACGTCGGCGACACGACTGCCCTCGCGCACAAAATTCATTACCGCCCGCATTCTCGAATCCATATCAACGCCTCCCGCACATTTAAATTAAGGTTCGCTAATCGCGTAATATTTGGAGCCGCCAAGGATGGCGGCTCCCCCGCAACAGAAACATGGATGTTTCTTTGCGGGCACCACGCTAAAATTATAAGACGGCGCGGATAGCCGCAACCCCAATACGCCCCTGCGAGGTGCCCTTTTCTTTGTTACTTTCTTTTGGGCAAGCAAAAGAAAGTTAATTAAAATCCACGTTTTATAAAAAGGGGGGACAGCTCCCGCGCTTTGATTGTAAAGGAAATTACTGCGCGGCAACGAATAAACCTGCAAGGAGGTTTTCTTAATGGAACAGCGCAGATTATCGCCGTTTACGTTGTGGGCATTGGCGTTCGGCTGTTGCATAGGTTGGGGCTCGTTCATCATGCCGGGCACGACCTTTTTGCCGACGGCGGGCACTGCCGGCACAACCGTTGCCATGGTGCTCGGCGCACTCGTCATGATTCTTATTGCCTACAACTACCATTTTGTCATGCAACGGCTCGCGGGCACGGGCGGCGTCTTTTCCTTTACCAAAAAGCTTTTCGGCGGCGACCATGCGTTTTTCTGCGCGTGGTTCCTTTGGATTGCCTACGTCTCGTTGCTGTGGGCTAACGCTACCGCCGTAACGCTCATGGGCAGAAATTTGTTCGGCGACGTGCTCCAAATCGGCTTCCATTACAAATTCGCGGGCTATGACGTTTTCGGCGGCGAAGTCTTCGTTACGCTGATTTTACTTTGGATTTTCGGCATCATGTTTGCGCGTGTCATTCCCCTCGCCAAGCTCCTCCAAAAAATTGCGGCGGTCGTCCTGCTCGGCGGCGTGATTTTTATATTTATATCGTCGGTCAATGCGTTTGAGGCTCCGCAATTTTATTTCGTGGAAAACGAATCGCCCTTAAAGCAAGTCTTTATGATCGTCGCGCTGATTCCCTGGGCTTTTATCGGCTTCGAGACCATCTCCCAATACACGCACGAATTCAAAGGCGGCACCGGCAAAGCCTTCACGATTATGGTTGCCGCCATAATCTGCGCGGGCGTCGTCTATATTCTCATGACCTGCCTGGCGACGCTGACTTTCCCTGCGCGTTTTACCGATTCCGTCGTTTACATTAAGGGATTGCAGACGCTTTCGGGTATCGAACGCGTCCCGACCTTTTACGTCGTGAGTGAAACTTTCGGCGGCACGGGCACGCTGATTTTGAGCGTCGTGATTTCATCCGCGCTGTGCACAAGTTTAATCGGCTACTATCGCTCCGTCGGCAACCTGACGCAATGTTTTGCAAGGGAAGAAATTCTGCCCAAATGGTTCGCCACGCGCCGTCACGCCACGATTTTTATTTTCGCCACGTCGCTGATAATCCCGTTTTTCGGGCGGACGGTCGTCGGCTGGCTCACCGACGTGACTACGATTGGCGCAACCATTGCTTACGGCTACACCTCCGCCTGTGCTTACGTCTTGGCACGCCGCGAAGGCAACCGCCGCGCCGAGATAACCGGCATCACGGGCTTTATCTGCGCGGTGCTCTTTACGTTTTTCCTGCTTATTCCAAATCTCTGGTCAATCAGCATTCTTACCGACGAATCGTATTTTATCTTGTCGGTTTGGGGCTTGCTGGGCTTCGCGTATTTCAATTTCCTGTTCAAGCACAACGAACGCAGATTCGGCAACTCCACAACGGTTTGGCTGATAATGTTCTTCCTGGTATTCTTCTCGGCGTTAATGTGGATGCGCGAAAAAATGTACGACGAGCTGGTCGTCTTCATTCAAGAGACGAATACATTTTTCTCGGAAAACACAATCGCGCCGCGTTTCGCCTACACCAACAAGCAAATCTCAAAAATGCGCGATGTCCTGCTCGAAAACACGCTGATTCTGCTGATATTCACGGCAATGGGGCTGGCGTTCCTGTTCAGCATATACCTGCGAATTCAGCGCAAAGAAATGCTCGCTTTGGAGGAGCAAAAGCTTAAAGCCGAGGAAAGTTCCCGCGCCAAATCAACCTTCCTGTCGAATATGAGCCACGACATACGCACGCCCATGAACGCCATTATCGGCTACACGACGCTTGCCAACCGCGACGGCGTGACCTTCGACGACATGAAGGGTTTCCTTGCAAGGATTGACGTTTCGGGCAAGCACCTCCTCGACCTTATTAACGATATTCTGGAGATGAGCCGCATTGAATCGGGGCGCATGGAGCTGGAGCTTAGCGAGGTTGACCTTAAAAAAAATCTCGACGACCTTCAAACTATGTTCCGTACTCAAATGGAGGCAAAGGGCGTGGCGTTCGGCGTCGACGCGGCGGGAGTGCGCCACCGTTGGGTTCGTTGCGATAAAAATCGTTGGAACCGTATCCTGCTGAATTTGGTCGGCAATGCCTACAAGTTCACGCCGAGCGGCAAGAGCGTCGACGTAACCTTAACCGAGCTTGAAGACGGTCGTTTTGAGTTGCGCGTCAAGGATACGGGTATCGGCATGTCGGAGGATTTCGCCAAAAAGGTTTTTGAGGCTTTCGAGCGCGAGCGCACCTCCACCGTCAGCGGCATACAGGGCACGGGGCTTGGCACCGCCATTACAAAAAGTATCGTCGACCTTATGGGCGGCACCATTGACGTTGTGACGGCTAAGGGTGTCGGCACCGAGTTTATCGTCCGCGTGACCTTCGCGGTTATCGATAAGCCCGACGTCGACGACGAGCCGGCGCAGATTGACGACTCCGCGCAGACAGACTTCAGCGGCGTGAAACTGTTGCTTGTCGAGGACATTGACGTTAACCGCGAAATAGCGACGATGATGCTTGAGCAATTCGGCTTCGAGATTGAGACGGCAGTCAACGGACAAGACGCGGTCGATAAGGCGACTAAGGCGTCCTACGACCTGATTTTAATGGATGTGCAAATGCCGATAATGAACGGCTACGAGGCGTCACAGGCGATAAGAAAAACCGGCAACCGCGTGCCGATAATCGCCATGACGGCTAACGCAATGCCGGAGGACATAAAGCGGGCAAAAGAGGCGGGCATGAACGACCACATTGCCAAGCCGCTCGACGTGCCCAAAATGATGGAGACCATTTCCCGCGTCTTAAAAAGCGACGGCAGTCAACGGACAAGACGCAGTTGAAAAGGCGTCACGGGCGGTAAGAAAAACCGGCAACCGCGTGCCGATAATCGCAATGACGGCTAACGCAATGCCGGAAGACATAAAGCGGGCAAAAGAGGCGGGCATGAACGACCACATTGCCAAGCCGCTCAACGTGCCCAAAATGCCGGAGACTATTTCCCGCGTCTTAAAAAATTTATAGGGGTGAACCTTATGGCGGAACTTCAGTATTTGATTTTCACGGTGATAATTTTGGCGTTAGTCTTCGATTTTATAAACGGCTTCCACGACACGGCGAACGCCATAGCGACCTCGGTGAGCACCCGCGCCCTTTATCCGAATCACGCGATAATGATGGCGGCGGGTTTAAATTTTGTCGGGGCAATGGTGTCAACGGGCGTCGCAAAGACGATAGGCGGCGACATCGTAAGTTCGGCAAGCCTGGTCAATGAAAAAGTCCTAATCGCCGCGCTTATCGGAGCGATTTTCTGGAACTTGCTGACGTGGAAATTCGGAATTCCGTCAAGTTCGTCACACGCGCTAATCGGCGGGCTAATCGGCGCGGTACTAATCTCCGTGGGCACGAGCGGCTTGAATTGGCACGGCATAGGGAAAATATTCCTCGCGCTGATACTTTCGCCGGCAATCGCGTTCATGACGGGGATAATCATCATGAACATAATCTTTCGCGTGTTCGAGGGATTTTCGCCGCACTACCTCAACGATAAATTTCGTAAAATGCAAGTGGTCTCGGCGGCGATGATAGCGTTTTCCAACGGCTCAAACGACGCGCAAAAATCTATGGGCATAATCACGTTGGCGTTGTTCAGCGGGGGATTCATATCGGAGTTTGAAGTCCCGACTTACGTTAAAGTGCTGTGCGCAACGGCAATGGCAATGGGCACGGCTACGGGCGGCTGGAGCATAATAAAAACGGTCGGCGGGAAAATCTTCAAGCTGGAGCCTCCGAGCGGATTTGCGGCGGACTTGAATTCGTCCTGCGTGGTATTCGGCGCGACGCTGTTGCACTTGCCCGTTTCGACGACGCACGTTGTATCCGGCTCAATAATGGGCGTGGGCACGGCAAAGCGGGTAAATGCGGTGCGTTGGGGCACGGCGCGGCAAATGGTGAAGGCGTGGGGCATGACGATACCGATAACGGCGGCAATCGGCGCGGCGTCGTTCGTGTTGGTCGAGGCGGTGTTTTAGGCTTGACATTCTGTCTTATTCGATGCTAAAATACGAATCGTGTTGAATTTAAAAATTCTGCGCGAAAATTTTAATCGAAAGGGGCAAATATCATCATGACAAGCTCAAAAAGATTCGGAAGGCTTTACAGGTTCGATAAAGCCGAAATCGACAAGTACATTTCTGCGGAGGGAGGGAACTACAGATTGGGCGTGCTTGACGACGACGGGAATTTTATCGTTACTTACGTCGGCAGGGCTCAAGATTTAGAAAAGCGTTTAAAGGAGCACGATAACGACCCGCATTATTATGAATATTTCAGTGTTCGTTATGAGCCGAATGAGTTACGCCGCTACTACATTGAGTGTCGCGAGTATCACTATTGGCGCAAAAAATTTCCGCTCTATAATAAGAATCACCCCGCTAAGCCCGCCTGTTGCGACGATAAGTATACCTGTCCGGACTGCGGCAGATAGTCACTGAGTAAACGTTTCAGACAAAATAAAAACCGCCTCAAAATTCGGGGCGGTTTTTGCTTTACCAAAAGTCAAAATTAGCAAAATCGCAGTGAGGAGCTTTGGCAAAGGGGGATTAGTCTTCCTCCTCGTCTTCCAAGGCGAACAGCTCGCAATAGTAGCCGTTCTTGCCGCTGTTCTTGACGTGATAGACCGCCTTATCCGCCGAGGCAAACAGCGTATCATAATCGCGCCCGTTCTGCGGAGCAATCGCTATGCCGATACTCGCCGTCACGACGTGCGTCTTGCCCTCCACCGTCAAGTTGAACGCGATTTGCTTAATCTGCTCCGCCTTGCGCACCACGACCTCCATATTCGGCAGGCTGTCCACGATAACAACAAACTCGTCGCCGCCGAAGCGTCCGATACAATCATTTGGGCGGAAAATCTTGCGCAAGCCCTTCGCGAACTCGATAAGCACCTTGTCGCCGAACTGGTGTCCCATAAGGTCGTTGACTTCCTTAAAATGGTCAAGGTCAATCACGTACATTGCCATGAAAATATTGGTGTGCTCGTTCTCGTTGAAAGTCTTGAGCTTCATGCGGCAAAGATTTTCCATGGTTTTCTTGTTGAAAAGCTCAGTCAGCTTATCCAACTCCGACTCCAACTGATAGGCGTCGCGCTCGGAACGCAATTTCTTGAAAGCCGCCGCCACTTGCCCGAACTCGTCGTCGGCTTTAACTTCGATCTTATCAACCTTCGTATCGCCGCTTACAATCTCGTCGACAACGTTTGTCATCTCGATAATCGGCTTGGTAACGCGAATCGTCAGCAGATACGCCGCCAACGTCCCGATAAACAGCATGACAATCCCGAAGATAACCGCCTTAATCGCCTTGTCGTAGACTATATCCATAATGTAATGGTAAGGGCGAATCGTGACAATCACCCAGCCCGTCTCGACGTTGCGCGAATAGGTGGCAATCGAATCCTCGCCGTTAACGTCGACATGCAGGACGCCCGTGCTGTTGTAAATCCTGTCCAAAATGAACTTGTAGCTGTTGTCAATGGCGTAGTCGCTGCCCAGCCCGACAATATCATCGGAGTTGGCGATAATGCGCCCCGTCCTGTCCATGACGACGACCGAAATCTCGCTGTCGTCCAGATTCTGAACAAATTCCTGCAAGGCGTTGAGATTGAAATTTCTCTGCAACATGCCTACGGGTTTGCCCTCCGCGTCGCGCACGGAAACCTCCATGACGATAATCATCTTGCCGGTAGACATGCTCGTCAAAATATCGGAGACGTAATTGCGCCCTTTCATTGCCTCTTGGAAGTGTTGACGTTTGCTCAAGTTTACGCATTTCTCGCCGTCGGTGCGAATCAGCTGTTGCCCGTCGCCGCCCGTTACCGCCATTAAGTTGCTGTCGTCGAAAACGGCATTCGTGTCGTCCAAAAGTTTTGTAATGCTTTCGCGCTTTTCGTCGGTCGGGTTTTGAACGTAGTCAATCACATTCGGACTTAAAGCCAGCGATTGTAACACCGCCTGGTTTTTTTCAATGAGTGCCGTCACGTGCTCGGAGATAATTGCATTTCTGAGGGAGCCGTTTTGCTTGACGAAATCCTCCAGCTCGTCAATCGTGTTTATCGCGCTGACCGTTACGAGGATAATGAACGGTATCGCGCCCATGACGATAAAAAGAAAAAAAAGCTTTGCTCTGATACCTTTGCTAATTTCCATTGTCCTAAACTTAAATCAATCGCCGCCCAAACTCTTGAGCAACATGAACAGTGCCGGGAAAAGCAGCACGACGAACATTGACGGGAAAATAAACATAACCATCGGGAAAATAATTTTGGCGGGAGCTTTTAAGGCTTCCGCTTTTACGTGTTGGCGGTGACGGTCGCGCATGTTGTCCGCCTGCTGCTTGAGCGTGCGCGTCATGCTCGTGCCGAGTTTCTCCGCCTGAATTACCGAGGTCGTGAACAAATAAACTTCCTCCAAATCGCAACGCCGCGCCACGTTCGTTAAGGCGTATTGGTGCGTCATGCCCAAGGATACGTCGTTTTGCATACGCTTGAACTCGTCAATCAGCGGTCCTTTCATGCGTTTGGTAAGCTTTGAAACTGCGCCGTCGAACGAAAGCCCCGCCTGCACGCTAACGCACAACAGGTCGAGGAATTCGGGCAACTGCTTGCGCAGGAGATTCTGCCGCTGTCGGATTTTGGAGTTGAGCACCGCGAACGGCAACGCCGCGCCCGTGAATACGCCCAGCCCAGTTATCATGATTCGTTGCAGGGGGTGAAGTTCCACCTCTTGAATCGCCGCGATTGTCAAAAGCGTCGTGCCGATTATCGACAGGAACCACATCACGACGAGCTTTTTAACGTCCCAAATGCCCAGCTTGCCTGCGCGGAAGATTTTATCTTCAAGTTGCGCTTTAATCTCTGCCGGCGCGAATTTTTGCATACGCTCGCTTAGCGCGGTGATAATCGGTCGGACTGCCCGCTCGAAGAAATCTTTCGGGATATTGGAACGTTGGGGGCGTCGCGTGCCCGATGACATTTCGGCGGCGGTCGGCGTGGCGTTTTTGCGTTGCTTGGGATTTTTGGCGCGTTCAGCCTCCGCTGCGTCTATCATTTCGTTCAGACGCTTTCGCAACTGCGCTTCGGGGGTTTGCTTGACGTAAAGCAGTGCCGCGACGAATACGAACCACAGCAACGACGCGAAAAGCGCGATAAGTACAATCATTCAGCTCACTCCTGCCCGCTCAGGAAAAAGGATTGCGGTAAGTCGACGCCGTTCATTTGGAACTTGTCCATAAACGCCGGCATAAGCCCCATACTCTCGAAGTGCCCGACAGATTTGCCCTGCTCGTCGATACGATCCTGCACGTAGCGGAACAGATCTTGCAGGATAATCGTATCGCCCTCCATGCCCTGTACCTCCGTGATGTGCGTGATTTTCCTTGAGCCGTCGCGAATTCTGGACTGCTGAATAATCAAGTCAATCGCCGAGGAAACTTGCGTGCGCACGGCGCGGACGGGAAGTTCCATGCCCGCCATTAAAACCATAGTCTCAAGGCGGCTCAACACGTCGCGGGGCGTATTGGCGTGGGCGGTCGTCAAGGAGCCGTCGTGCCCGGTATTCATTGCCTGCAACATGTCAAGAGCCTCGCCCGCACGCACCTCGCCGACGATAATTCTGTCGGGGCGCATACGCAGGGCATTCTTAACCAGGTCGCGGATTGTTATCGCGCCGTTGCCCTCCAAGTTCGGCGGGCGGCTTTCCAGCGTCACGACGTGAATTTGTTGGAGCCTAAGCTCGGCGGCGTCCTCGATAGTGACTATCCTGTCGGTGTGCGGGATAAACGACGACAGCACGTTTAGCGTAGTGGTTTTGCCCGAACCCGTGCCGCCGCTTACCAAAATGTTCAGCCTCGCCCGAACGCACGCATTGAGGAACGTAGCCATATCGTGGCTTAACGTCCCGAAGCCTACGAGGTCATCTATCGACAACGCTTTTTTGGAAAACTTACGAATCGTGACGGCAGGACCGACCAGCGACAGCGGCGGGATTATGATATTGACGCGGGAACCGTCGGCGAGGCGGGCGTCTACCAGCGGCGAACTTTCGTCCACACGGCGTCCCAGCGGCGTCAGGATTCGCTCGATGATATTCATCAAATGTTCGTTGTCGTAAAAGTGTATGTCCGTCAGCTTGAGCTTGCCCTTCTGCTCAATGAAAATTTGCTTCGGACCGTTGACCATGACCTCGGTTATCGTTTCGTTTTGAAGGAGCGGCTCCAAAGGTCCCAATCCGAGCAATTCGTTGCTGATGTCGTCGACGAGCTGAATACGTTCGCCGCGTGTCAGCGTGTAGGCACTTTCCGCCAATTCGCGCCCGCTGTAAACGGAAATGATATTGCGAATCTGATCGCGAGCCTCTTCGCCGCGAATGAGGATTTGCTGTTCTTCGGGCGTCATTTCGTCGACTATGCGGCGGTGCACGGCAAGCTTAATTTCCTGCATGGTGTCGCTTTTGGAGCTTATCGAATGTTTGCCCGCGAACGCCGACGCCTCCACGGGAGCTTCGCGTTCCTGTTGCATTTGCCGTTCCGTATAGACTTCGTGCGGCGCGTGAATGTGTTCGTGCTGTATGTGTTGATGCGGATGTTGTTGCAATGGCACCGGTTGAGCGTCGCCGGGCTTGGGCAAGCGCACGCGTTCGGCGGGTTTATTGTCTTTCTTGCCGCCCAGCCGCTCCAGCAATGACAATGATCTCGGCATATCGTTCACCCTTACGAACTGTAATCCAGTTTTTCAAGCTTCATGGTGTACCTTATCGCGAATTCTTCGGGAGGAAAGCCCGTCTTGTACAAAATCAACGGCAAATCCCTGTTATCGCGCTCGAACTTAACGACGACCACAACGTCTATCGGCTTGGTTGTATCGTCGACTTCCTCCGTCGTACCTTCGTCCGTCGTTATGGTCTTTTTCGCGTAGCCGTAACTGACTTGGCGCGTCACGTTATAGAAACGGGCGAACTTGGAATTGGCGGCGGTGTTGTAATCGTCGATGAGCTCGGCGCGGTCGGTCTCGTTGGTCGTGACAGCTATGCGGCGGGCTACGGCGCGGGCGTCGTTGCTGAAGTTCAGATAATCCAGAAAGATAACCGCCCCGTAAATCAGCCCGAACACCATTAAAAACATCAGCGGCATCATAAACGCGAATTCTACCAAAGCTTGTCCGTGTTGCCTTTTCATACGCCTCACCCCTTTTGCAGTTAGAATTTAGGATTTAGGAATTAGGAATTGGGATTTAGGAATTGGGAATTAGCCGCGTACTTTAGAGCCGTCATGGATGACGGCTCGCCGCGACTTGAAACCGTGACGGTTTCATAGCGGCACAGGCGGTATCGGGTAGCGCAGACGTCCGAACATCAAACGGTATCCGCACCACGCGCAGTGGCGACTTTTCTTTGCTACTTTCTTTTGGTCGCTCAAAAGAAAGTAGTTTACAACGATAAAAATCAGAATTAGCCGAATCAGCGCGACGAGCCGCCGACACAACAGCGGTTCCGCGAGTCCACGCTTTGGCAAAGGGGGGACGAATCGCCCCTCGGCTACTATTCCACATGCCTAAGCAATTTCCCGCTTGCGGCTAAAAAAAATCGCTCCCAAATTTTATTCGGAAGCTTATAAAATTTCTCTTAAGCCAATCGTTGTCTGTCGATTTAAGATTCTCCGCCGCGATTAAGTATCAGGTGGCATTTTGAGTTGTTCCTTTAGCTGAGGTATCGGTCGCCGCATTTGCCGCCTCCTCCACGGCACTGCTGGCTTTGTCGAAAGCTCCGCCAATAACAGTACCGAGTTTGCCGTTGAGCACGAAGATGGCGATAGCCGCGACGAACGCAATGATGAGCGCGTATTCGACCATGCCCTGACCTTTTTCCTGCTTCTTGAGTTTAGCGACCAGCTTGTTGATGTACTGCATCATAGTTATCTCCTCCATCCTTGAATAGGATTGTGTTCTTATTGCTTCGACCTGTCACGCCGTCGCTCCTTAAAGCCTGTGCGTATTCTAGCCGATTTTCCTACAAAAAATGCAATAGGCTAAGGCAATTCTTAGAAAACTTTTTTGAAAACTACCTGAAAGTCTAAATCACCTGCCGAAGTTCAGACCTCGATGTCGACGATTTTTTGAATGACGATGAAGCCGAAAATCTCCATGATAATCGCGAAGGCAAGCGCGAATCGCCCCGCCTCCTCCGATATGAACAGCTCCATTTGCTCGCGGTTGAAAACTAAGCAGAAACCCGCCACGAAGAACGGCAACAACATCAGCGTCCAGGCGGAGAAACGCCCCTGCGCGGTCAGCGTGTGAATTTCGCGCTTCATGCGGATTCGTTCGTTAATGGTGTCGCTTATCGTGTCGAGAACTTGAGCGAGGTTGCCGCCGACTTCGCGCTGAATCAGCACCGCCGTAACCACCAAGTCGAAGTCCGAGGAGCCGACGCGTTTATTCATTTGCTCCAAAGCCGCCTCCATAGTCACGCCCATTGCAATATCTGTCGACACGCGCTCGAATTCGGTACTGATAGGCGGCTCCATTTCCCGCGACACCACGTCCATAGCCTGTTGGAAGCTGTAACCTGCGCGGAGGGCATTGGCGACGGTCGTCAAGCAATCGCCGAGTTGTTCCGTAAAAGCTTGGCGTCGACGCCCGACGCGTATCGTTACGTAAATCCACAAGCCGGCGGGAATCATAGCCGCGACAATCGGGATAATGGCGACGTTCAGCGTTATGACGTAAATAGCGACGGAACCGAGAGCGGCGGCGATTAGCACCAAAATTATAAACTCCGAGCCGAAAAGCGGTATGCCCGCCTGCCGAAGCTTGAAGTCCAAACTTTTGGCGAAGTTGAATCGCTCCAACGGCTTAGCCGCACGCTTGATAAATTTATAAACGCGGTGCAGAAAGTCGGTCGTCTTTTTGAATCGTTCCGAGTCTTCGCCCAAGTGTCGGCGCAGGCGGTGCAGTATGTCCAAACTCTGCTTTTGCCGCACGAACAGTGCCGTAAACAGCACGAACAGGAACGTAAAAACCGCGCACAACAACGCCACGAGCACCAACATTGCCCTACGCCCCCGCCTCGATGATTTTGTCCGCCATGCCGCTAATCGTCTTCATTAGGAGCGTATCCATAGGCAAGCCCTTTGCAAGGCGACCGCTGTTTGCGACGGAAATCATGCGATATTCGTTGGGAATCATCACGTCGACGGGGAAACCGAGGCTGTCGGCGATTTTTTGACGATTCTCCTCGGTGAAGGGATTAACACGCGTGAAAACAGTATGAACTTTGCGGCGACCATCGTCCTGCGAGGCGAACATCTCCATAGTCTTTTTGGCGTGCTTAATCTCAAAGCCGCTGTTAATCATGGTGGTTACAAAAACAACGTCGGAAATGCGGCAGACGTTCAAGGCAAGCGGATTGAAGCCGGCGGGCAAATCGACAAGCACGTAGCGGAAAATGCTCTCCGCCATCTTGACGACCTCAACCAGACTGTCGGGCGCGACCAGCTCGGCATATTCGGGGCGTTCGGGACTGCTAAGGAGCGCGACGCCGTCTTTAATCGGGAAGAAATACGGCGCGAAAGTCACGGGGGTAAGGAGCTTAATATCCTGCGTGGCGTCGACAACGGTGCGTTGCGGTACCACGTCAAAGAAAATCGGCAAGTCGCCGAATTGCAAATCGGCATCAATGAGCGCGACGCGTTCGCCGGTTTTATCGGCTATCAGCAAGGCAAGAATCGCCGCCAAAGTCGTCCGCCCCGCACGTCCCTTAGGGCTGAAGAATGAAATCAATCTGGCGGGCTTGCGTTGACCGCGCACGGAGTAAAGCTGGAGGTGTTCGATAACGTCTTTGGCGGTGAACGGCTTCAAGATACAACCCGTCGCGCCGCCCTCCATTGCGTCCTGCACGATAAACGGATCCCATTGATTCAGCGTGCCCAAAATATAAGCACCGGGAAATTTCTCAACGAAGTCGGGAACCATATCAAGGACTTCGTCGTCTTCGACGTTAAGCAGAAACAAATCCGGGTGGAACATGCCCGAAGGGTTAATCGCGGCGTTCGCGCTCTTGTAGGTCGCCGTAACTTCAAAGTCGGGCGAACGACGGAGCTTGGCGATCATATCGCTCAAAACGTCGGGATTGTTTTCGATAACGATAACACGGTAAGCCAAAATTCAAACCCCCTTCCACTCAAAAGCCGAAGAATTTCCCGACCTTGCTTAATAAACCGCCGCCCGTGCCAACGTTGACATCGGAGTTCGCGGGGCGATTTATGTAGCGCGACACGAGATTATTGAAACTCTCCGTCAAACGCGAATCGGGCGCGGCGAACATGAGCGGCATCCCCGTATTGATTGACTTGTTGACGGACGGATAATCGTTTGGCAGGCGGTGATAAAACGGCTCGCCCAAAAGCCTTTCCACGTCGCGGCTTTCAATCAGCTTCTGCGAATCGGAGCGGTTTTCCACGAGGCGAATCTTGCTTTCCTCATATTCAAAGCGGAGCAGCGTATCGTAGCCGATTTTGTAATTCTTGAGCGCGGGCAGAAAGTCGATAACGCCGACATAATTTATAACCGTGCTGAGGTCGAGAATCGCCAAATTCAACGCGCTGAACATGGAATTTAAATCGATTATCACGTAGTCGAAATAATTCAGCTGATTGATAATGTCGGTGACGAGCTGAATGTCGGTCTGATAGGCGTCGTAGATTTGATTGGGCGCGGGCAGAATCGCGAAGTTCAAGCCGCCGTAGGAGTAATAGACGAGAAAATCTCTGATGTGGAAGGTGTCGGGGTGGTCGAGCATGGCGCGTTGAGCACCCGCAACGGTATTGGCGGAGGTCAACTTGAGGTAGTTAAGCACGTCGCCGAATTGCAAATCCAGGTCGGCAAGGCAAACCTTATAACCTTCACGCGCAAAGCCCGCCGCCAGGTTAATCGCAACGATAGTTTTGCCGATACCGGGCGTCGTGCTGAATACGCTGATAACTATACTGCTTCGTTCGATTGAGTTTTGTGTTGCAACTGCCATGCGTATGCCTCCGTTCTTAAATTATTCGTCAAAAGGCGCGGAAGTCTCGGTGCCGTCGGGCGAAATTTCTACAACGTCGTCCTCTTGAGCCTTGCGCTTGGATTTTTTATCGGATTTGTCAGCGTCCTTTTTGTGGCGCGAAGGCGGCAAAATGTTATCGGACTCCTCTTTTTCCTCGTCGACGACCTCAGGCTCCTCGTAAGGCTTGGTTAAGTCAAAGTTTTCCATTGAGCGGCGGTATTCGTATTCCTGCATGTACCATTCGCGCATGGGCTTGGACATGGGCGTTTGAGAAACTTCGTCCGCGCCGACCAAATACGGCGTCACGATGATTATCAGCTCGCGCTTATCTCTGGATTTGGACGTATGCTTAAAGAATTCGCCGATAATCGGAATGTCGCCAAGGAGCGGGATTTTCTGGACAGTCTTTGTTTCGGAAGAATCCATAAGCCCGCCGATAACGATTGGTGAACCCGAACTTAAATTGATGACGGAATCTGCGCGGCGGGTGGAGATAATCGGCTGCCCGTTGACGGCTTGTCCGCTGATATTGCTTACCTCGGCGTGAATCATGGAGTTGATACGATTCTGCGCGTCGACGACGGGCTTAAACTGCAGGATAATGCCGTAGTCCTCGAATTGGGTATTGCTTGCGCCGTTTGAGTTTGTGGTGGTGTAGGGGATTTTGCCGCCGATTTGGATAGTCGCCTGTTCGCCGCTAAGCGTCATGACGCTGGGGCGCGACAAAACTTTAGCCTTGCCCGACGTGACCAAAAGATTCAACGTGGCATTGACGGGCGCGAAGTGTTGAGTTATCCACTTGAGCGGGTTATTGCTGAACTGAACCATATCGTTCCAGCTCGAAGTGATAATCCGCCCGAACGTCTGATTTATGCTGAAATTGTCATTGCCGCTCCTGCTGAAGTTGTTGCTGTTGCTGGCGTCGGCTCCGTAGGTGTTGCTGTAGCCCGTGCCGTAAGTATTGCTGTAGCCCGTGCCGTAAGTATTGCTGTAACCCGTGCCGTAAGTATTGCTGTAACCCGTGCCGTAGGTGTTGTTGTTGCCGTTGGTGTAGGCATTGCTCGTATCGTTGGCAGAAGAGCTGTTGCGCCCGCTTGAGGCGGTGTGGCTTGAACTGTTCGAGCTGCTGTCGGAGCCGGTGTCGCTTGAGTCGGCAGTGGAGGAGGAACTCGATCTTGAAGTATTATTGCTGAAGGAGGTGCTATTGCCCCCGCTTGTGGAATTTGAATTGCTTCCGCTGTAAGAATTGGAGGCATTGCCGCTGTAAGAATTGGTGTTGCTTCCGCTGAAAGAATTCGTATTGCTCCCGCTGTAAGAGTTTGAATTGGAGCCGCTGTAGGTATTGGAGCCGCCGGCGTTATAGGAGCTTGAGTTTGAGCCGTCGGAGGAACTGCTTCTGTTGGCGGAATAGCTGTCGCTTATGGTTGTGTGCGCGTGATTGGTATAATCCTCGCCGAAGCTGAAAATGCCGCCGCTCCCCGACGTGCCGTATTGAAGTCCGAGGTCTTTGGCGTTATCGGAATTGATTTCGATAATCTGAGCCTCAAGGCGGATTTGCGTGGGGTTGCGGATTTGGAGGAGGTCGATAATCGTGCCGCTTGATTGAGATTTGCTTGCCTCCAAGTCGTCGGAGCTGCTTGAGGTTGATTCTTGCGTTTCGAGGGTCATATCGTAACCGCTGCCAACCAAAAGACTGCTGTCAGTGCCGCCGTCGACATAGAGCCGCACCGTTTGCAGGGCGTAGTTGCGTTCGTATTGATTTTCAACCGTGCCGGTAAGCAGAATCTTTTTGCCGACCATTTTGACGTGAACGTCGGGCAAATTGATAGCCTGTTCGATAAGCATGGCTTGCCCCGGGTCTTCCTCCGAAACGACGATTGTATATTCGTGGCGCATACCGTCGAGCGTCCAGACGAACAGCGCGGTGGAGCCGGGGCTGTCTTTGGTGACGATAAGGAATTCGCTTGCCGAGCCGGGCAACTGGATAACGGTCGCAATGCCGGGGTTGCCGACGGCTATTCGCTTAATCGTCTGTTGCATGTCCATATAGTGGGACGTTTTGCGGTTAATGTTAAGCGTTTCGGGCGCGGCATAAACTGTCTGCGATATGCAAGCGCAAGCCGCCGCCGTTAAAAAAAATTTTTTTAAGAATGAATGGCTCATGATGATCATTCCCATAAGTTAATTGCCGCCGGGCGGTCTGATAACGTTGGAGCCGACGAACGGTGCGCCCGCCAGCGGTTGACTTGCTCTCGGCATACTTTCCGACCGCGAAGGTATCACGGGCAACGGAACATCGGCTCCGCCCGCCGGGACGTTCGGCATTACGACTTGCGGCTCCTCGTCCGCCTCTTGAACTATCTCGTCGCCTTGGATAATTTCAATCTTCGGGACGGGCGGCGTCAAGGTCGGCGCGGGCAAGACGGGCAGCGGCGTATCGGGTATGACGGTCGCGGGTTCTTGATAAACCGGCTCGCGATAAACGGGTTCGGGTTCCTGCTTGGGCGGCGGCGCGGTTATCGATTCGATTGTGTATTCCATTTCGCCGACGTAAGCACTTTGCGGATCGGCGGGGCGCAACGACATATAAATTTCGCCGATTTTGGTCGCGGAGATGAGCTTAAGAATTTCGGCGGGACGCAGGGCGAACGTCGCGATAGTGGGGTTGCTGATAGCCTGTCCGCCTCCGTTCGTGTCAATCATGTTGTTGCCCATGTCCTGGTTAATGCTAAGCAGAAGGACGTTTTGCAGGAGGATATTGCTCGTCGCGGCGTAGTCGCCTTTTTCGGTGAGGATTAAGTCAACGAAGTCGCCCGGCTTGGCGAAACCCGCAACACCCGTGATGTCGTTAATGCTGATTGAAACGGCTCGGCATTCGGGCGGTATCGTACCGATAAAGCCCTCCGCGCTCTTATCGGTGAAGACCTTTTGAATCGTGAGTATGTCGCCCGCGAAGATTGAGACTTTGATTTGAACGTTTAGCACGTCGTCGAAGTTGGTTATCGCGCCTTCGGGCACCATGTCTGAGGGAAACTCCTTCATTTGGAGCATGGTATCTTGAATGCGCGTGCGCGGCGGGATGTTCACTTTGGCGACGACCACCGCGATTTTCTCGACGGGTTTCTCCTCCTCTGCTTTTTCGATTACCTCTTCATTGACCAAAAAGCTCATGCCTATATAAATCGTCACGAACATGAGCATTGCCGCCAAGCCCGCCAACCCCAATAACTGACGAGGTCGCAAGTCGTTAAGCTTATTTATTATTTTCTGGAACATGCGCAACCTCCTCACCGCTTTAAGCCGCTGTTTTGGTTTGTGATATTCTAATCGCTGTAAAGCTTTTGTCAAGATTATTGCCGCTTAAGTTAACATTAAAAAATCGGTGACGATGACTCGAAAATTCTACGGCGCATTATACGCCGCCCTTATGATTTTCCTATGACGAACGCAAAAAAAAATTCCCGAAATATAGGGCGCGATTCAGCTTACGCCGCCGAGCCGAGAATCCTTAACGACCTGTGTTTTGGACAAATGCTTTTCGTCGAGCAAGTAATCAAGGTATTCGCCGAGCATGCATTTGCGGAAATTATCGGCGTTTCGTGATATTGAAGCGCATGAGGTTGACGGGCTTGCCCTACGGCTTGTTGCAACAAGGCACGTTCCGCTTGCTCGCGCAGATATTTTTCTTCGCCGAGGACGAAGCGGAGACGATAGTCGTTGAGGAATTTATACGCGGAGAAATTTTATCGGATTGGCTCAAGCAACCGAGGTATAAAGCCGTCGAATTTGATATTGCAAGGAGGATTGATTCGGCTGATAGAGTTCGACGCGGCGCGGCTGTTCAAAGCGCACGACGTTTCCAATCGGTCGACGAAATTAAAACTGCTTTGCGGCTTGAGCAATTTTCGTATTGGGGCAAAATCTTCGCGGCGATATTTTTCACGATAAAAATTTTGATGTCATTCCACCGCATAAGCAACGACACGAAAAATCTGCCGTTTCGAAGAAAGCAGGACGTCCGTCCCTTAATCCTCGCACTGTTCTTAATGGGATTTTGAGGATACTAAAGAGCGGAGCACGTTGGCGTGATTTTGACCGGCGGACAAATCCATGACAGTGAATCGGCTCTTGCTCTTTAAGTGTCTGTTGCTTGGTTCCACAGATTTTGCTTTTCGTCGTCCGTCAAGCCTTCACGACCGCCGCCGAGTGCCATAAACAAGCCCGTCAAGGTCGCTGTAATTTTCCGTCGCCGTAGCCGAAACGTCATCCGCTATCGTTGAAAGCCCCGCGTTGGTTACGTCCGCAACGTCCGTAAACTTCGGAGCCAAACCGCTCAAGTCAATGTAATTCGTGTCGGCTTTCCTTATGACGTTCTCTTTCAGCGGGCGCAATTCTTGATTCGTCGAATCGGCAACCGTTTTGAACTCCGGTATCAGAAAGTCGAGGTCGCTGTAATTTTCCGAAGCCTTGTCCGCAATGCCTTCGTCGTAAGTCGTCAAAGCCGAATCAAGCTCAGCGTTTGCCGATAAGTATTCGCTCGGTATCAACGCCAATCGCTTTTCTGCTTTCTGCAGACAGCCGCCGCAGTCGCGCCCTGCTTGCAACGCCGCGCTTATGAAGCCGCTTTCCCGTTCCTTCAAGTCTTGATACAGCTCGACGGGGACGCCGTTAAGCCACGCCATTAAGCCGTTTTCGCCGCTCAAATACAGCGTGTCATAATCTGTGATTTCCTCTAAATAATTTTGATTTGCCTTTGAAATTTCCCGCGACACGTCAGACACGGCAGGTGCCGCATTTTTTTCCATATCCGCTATGCCGTGCGCCAAGCCCGCAATGCCCGCCGCGATTTTTGCGTCCGCATCCAGAAATAAATCATCATAATGCACGGGGATTGAGCCGCCCGATTGATTCAGCAAATTCAATGCGTCCGCGCTTAATAATTCTGCCGCCGGCATCAGCGAACTCGCAGAGTAATTGTATTCAAGCTCCTGCAAGCCCAGTTCCCATTTTGTCGGCTCGTAGGTCTGCGTTATCGTCGTGCCGCCCTTGCCGCCCCCGAATCGCTGTAAGTCAAAGCAAAAGCCCATTTCGCCCCCTCCTAAATTTCCCACGTCACCATGTAGCCGATATTGCCGTTTTTCAATCTGAAGCGCGGAGAGCACGTTGCCGCCTTGCCCGTATCTTTGAAGCGGCAATGGTAGCGTTTCAAGCCGTCCGCCAAGTCCTCCACGCGTTCAATTTCCGCGTTGAAAAATTTTATATACGGCTCAATTTCGCGTATGCACCACGTGCCCAAGTGTCGCAAGTCGTGTTCAATTGCCAAAACCTCGCCGACTTGTTTCCAAAATTTGGCGTCTCCGCACAGTTGGTGAATTATTATCATGTCGTGCGCCGCCGCGAATTCCGCAAAGCCTCTGTCGGGGAACCATATCAATCGGCAACGCGGCTCGGCATTGAACTTGACGCCCGTCTTTTTTTCATATAGTGCAATCCATTCTTCCAGCGTCTTTTTATCCGCCATCGTTCACACCTCCGCGCCCAAAAATCTGTATCGCTTGCCGCCGCTCGTCACTATCAGACACGGTATATCGCCCTGTTGCTCCAGTGAAAAAGTCAGTTCCGACGGCTCCGTTTCCTCATCAAAAAGTTTCGATATTTCCGTTACGTTCGCGCATTCCAAAGGCGGCGGCTCAGGTTGCCACGGATAATTTCTCATCTCTCTTGCCTCCTTAAAAAATCGTGTCGAATAATTTCGCGCCCCATTTGCCGGCGGGACTGTTCGCAAGCGCGTTGACCGCCTTGACCGCCGGGGCTCCGAATCTTGAGGCGGCGAACATTGCCACAGGATATGCCGTCATGCCCGCGACGCCGCTCGGCGTTGAGCCCGTGCCCGCTCGCAAGAGCCCGTTTTGCGTCATTTGGTTTACCAAATAGCCGCCCGCCGCTGTACCGACTGCTCCTATCGGCAAGAGATATTTAACCGCCGCCCGTTGTGCCTCGGCAGGTATCATTGCTTGCCCGCCGTACGTCGAAAAGCTTTGATATTGCGGGTTTCGATACGGTGTTGCATTCGGCGCAAAAAAATTGCCGAGCAAGTTTTGCACGGCTTCCGCATTGTAATTCACATATGGCGTCGGATTATAAAATCGCGACCGTTGTTGTTCTATCGGCGTCATTTAATCATCTCCTTAAACCTCGGCAACATCCATAACGATTGAGTGAATCGTGACGCCGCCGCCTTGACCGTGTCCGCTTACGTCCAGATATTTGCCGCGATAAACGTTGCGGCTCTCCAATATGACGGTGTCTTGCGGCAAGCTCGTCGCGTTCAAACTGATTTGCCTCGGTGCCGGCAATTTAACTCGTCCGCAAGTGAAATGTCCGCAGTAACCTTCGGGCTCCGACGGCGTTATCGTCACTTGCGACCGCTTAAGCAAAAAATTATGGTGACTTACGAGCCGTTGCGTCATGAATCGCCAATTCAAATATTCGCCGTTATCCTTGCCCGTATTCGCGTCCAATTTTGAAATTCTGTCGGGCGCGACGATATAAACCTCCTCGCCCGCGCTGAACACGTCAGATATTGCAGAGTTGAATTGCCGCTTGTACCACGACTTTAACAGCGTGTCGAAAATTAAAACTGTGCCCTCGCGCCCCAAACACCACACTTGCGATAACGGCGCGACGTACTTCACGACCGCATTTTTCGGGAGCTTGCGGACTTCGCGCTTGACCAACGCCGCAATATCCTCAGGCTTGACGTTCCCGTAATAAGCATTCTGAATCAAATGCGCCGTTTCCGTGCCCAGAATAAATACGTCATCGCCGACCGCGCAACTGCTAAGCCGACCGTTACATTCGACGTTCGTCGCAACCTCAACTATACTCCAGCGCGGATATTCCTCGACCAGCCGATAACAATTTCCAGTCGTCTTAAAGAGCAAGATGTTATTCGACAAAGACGCCGCGCATATTATTTTCTGCCCGTCCTTGTAACCCGCCTCTGCGAATTTGGATGCGCTCTCCACGTTTGAATCCTCGCGCCAATCGGTTTCGTCACCGACCGCGCTGTAGCGGAGTATTGAGCCGCCGATCACGACTACGCGCCCCGCTCGAATAAACACGTCCTCTGCCGGCGGAGAATTTATCTGCAAGAGGTGCGCCCCGTTAAAGTATTGCAACTGCCCGCCGCTCGCGATTAGGACGCCGCTCTCCCACGCCGCATATTTCGGATAAAGCTCGCCCGTCAGCTTGCCCAAAGAATTTCCGCCAAGGTGCCCGTCGAAGTCCGCCAAATAAATTTCCCTGTTTGTCTTGACGACCAGAATCACGCCGTTTATCGAATCATGAATCGCCGCGTACACGTCGGGCGTCCGCAATATGTCAATCGTGCCCGTTGCCGTCCTAAGTTTCGCGCTCGTGTGGTCGACTTCCATGTTCAAAACGTCCGCCAACTAATTTTCGCCGATGTCCTCCGCGCTCTGCGAAGTGTTCAAGCCGCCCGTGAAATCAGCTCGGATTATCGCTCGTTGAGCCTCGCCGTGTTTGCTTGCAAGTTTCATCACCAATACCCCCGCAAGACTGCGCCGAACGGCGGCGGTGCCAACAGGCTCGCGATTTGCTGATGAATATTCGCTATCAGCTGTTGCTCCTGCGTCATGTCGAATTCCTCCGTCAGCGACAACCGCCATATCGCGTATTCCAACAAAAAGTCGTCGAATTCGTTCAGCAACGGCGTTTCGTCTTCCAAAGCCATTTCCGCCAAATCCTCAACCAATCGCACCGTCAATGCCGTTTCCACTCGCGGCGGCGGATATATTTTCAAGCTCTGCAAGCCCGTCCGATAAAAATATTTCGGGCGTCCCGTCAAGGGCTTTTCGCGAACGTGTTGCAGATTCGTCTCCAAGAGTTTGAATTTGCCCGCCGTCACGTCAAGTATCATCAGCGGGCGGCTCGGCAGTTGAATTTCGTCTTCGCCTGCCGCAAGTTCAAACGTCCGCGCCGTCATTAAAATTTCGGGCTGTATGTCCGCTATCGTTCGGCGGAGCACGCGCAAGCCTGCATTCAGCGCGTTCAATATTTCCGCGTCCGTGTAGTTGATTCGCTGTTCCTCGTCGTGTACCGCCGTCCTGATTCGCCTTATCGCCTCGCGTATCGGTATCATTTCAGCCGACCCTCAACTTCTCATTTTTATAGCGAATGTCGTCCGTGTCTTCGATAAGCCACAGCGCATTTCGTTCTATCGCGTTTATCGTCTCAAAAAGCCTGAGTACTTCGTTCGGATAATCACGCCAATGCGTGCCCTGCGTGAATATCAGTTCCAAATCCGCCCGCGTACCGTTGCAAATTTCAAATATCGTTTTGGCGTTCACGATTATCCTTTCCAAACCGCTCGCCAATGTTTCCGAATACGCCATGAATATTCCTCCTTAAATTGCGGGCATCATGCCGCGCATTAAACTTTCCGCAGCCGCCTGCGTCAAGGCTCTGCCGCGTTGCGGTTGAGTTTGTCGGGCGGGAACGGGCGGCTCGTCAACGTCCAGTGGCATTTCGGCTTGCGCTTGAGCCTCGGCTTGTTGCTCGGCGGCTTCCTGCGGGAACGTCGCCGCTATCCAATTCGCCAACACCCGCTCCACGACGCCCGAATCAATGTAGCCCGCCTTTGCCGCCATTGCCAACTGTATCGGCGGCGGTGCGTCGCGGAAATTTATCACCTGCCGCGAATCTTGATTCTTTATCTCCTCAAGGTGCAATTTCATTTGCATTTCGGATTGAGCGGCTTTGGCTTGCGATTCCTGCCGCTCCTGCCAACGTTGCTTGATTTCCTCTTTGTGCGGCACGTCCGACAGGTCTAAAATTATGTCGAATACCAAATCGCCCGGCACACCCAAACGGCTCACCGCGTCAACCAACGTGAACATTTGCGCTTGCCGCTGGGTCGTCGACGCCTCCACGTCCGCTATCACAATATCAAACTCGCCCTGCGAAAGGTCGTTGAGCGTGTGCACTATCACGCCGGCTATCGGGTCTTGCTCTGCCACTTGCTGATTCACCGTGATGAATTTCTGCCCGTTCGCGCCTTCCACGCGATAAACTTTCTCCGCCGTGTAGAATTGCGGAATTACGCCCGCATGTCCGCGTCGTCCCCAAAGCAGATTCGCGACTTTTTTCTTCGCCGTCCGCAGATTATCAAATATCACCGCCAAATGGGTAATTGATTGACGTTGCTTAAGCTCAATCGCACGTCCGCTTGAGCCGCTCGGTATGTCGACGCCCATTAACGCCTCGTTTATCCCGCTGATTGCCGTCAAATCTGCCGTCGCTTGAGTCTCCGCTTGCGCCACGCCCGCAGGGTATTGCCCTATCGGTCGCTCCAAAATTTTTCCTTGCGATAAAACCATCGGGCGCACTTTCTGAAAATGCCCCGGTATCGAGCCGTATCGCTCAAACTCCGCGAATTGCTTTTCCGTCATGGCGTCGTCCTCTATGAACCCTCCGCCGTTCCCAATTTTGTTCAGTATGTCAAGCTGTTGAATACGTCGCTTGTTTATCTCCCGTTGCGGATTCTTCAAGTCGCGAACAAAGCCCGCAGGTATCTCGTCGCCGCCGATACCGTAGTAGTAGCACGTCAGCGGCACCAACGGAAATTCCCCGTGTTGATACGGCGATTCCATATCCTCCAGTAACACGTTGTCGAAGAATACGCAAACTTTCACGACCGGCAAATTCGTTACCTTCGGCGCAACTATCAGCCCCTGCAAAAATAATTCGGGCGTCACTGCCTCGGCGGGAATTTCTTCGCCCGTCGCCAATACGAACGTCGTTTTGGTTTCGCGCTTTTTATACCAACACTCGACAAGCCTAACCTTTTGCAACTCACGCTTGTACCAGAGCAATTCATCACGACGTGACGCATTCTCCCGCTCGGCGGCGTCGTAGATAGCAAACTGCGCCGCTATCGCCTCGGCGTGTTCGGGGTAGACTTCGCTCAATTCGTCTTTATCAACCCACTTGGCGCGGAAAATATATTTCGAGTCGCTGAAGTCGGCTTTATGCGCTTCGGGGTCGGCGTAGATTGAAAACGGGTCTTCGCGTCGAACATAAGCCTCGCCGTCGGAGCCGTCCTCGTTCAGTTCGTAGCCCACGAAAAACCAGCCCAGCCCGCCGATTGCCGCGTCCATAAATGCCGCCGATTCATGCGTCGTGTAGTCACAGCGGTCGAGGATATATTTCGTCAAACCTTTGCGCACTTGGCATATCTCAACGTCGTCCTCTGTTCGTGCCTTAAATTCAATATCGAAGCGATTGATTCTTTGGTAGCCGCTAAGCAAATTCATCAGCGGGCGGATTCGATTTATCGTTATGGCGGGGCGGCGCATTTCCTTGAAGCGCATCAATTCAGCCCGCGTCCATTGCCGCCCTTCCACGAAGTCATAATCCTCACGAGCCGCGTCTTGCCAACGTCGCGCCGCATCGACCGCGTCCCTAAACCACCGCCGATATTGCCCGATTCCCTCTCGTTCAAAAAATTTCTCAAGCTCCAATGCCGTCACCTCAACAAAAAAACACTCGCCTAAGCAAGTGCCGTAAGTTTTTTTACTTTAAACGTCAAGATATTTTAGCAGTTGTATCAGAGAATGATTCTTTAATTTGTATTGCTCCTCGCCCTCCGGAGAACGTTGTCCGAACTGTACAAAGCCATTTTTCTCATAAAATTTTACTAATGCAGGAACGTCTTCACATTCGAGATAAACGACACGCCCGCCGAATATCCTTTGCCCGTCCGCAACGGTATCACAAGCGATTTTTAGGAGCTCGTCTCCGGTTATAAGCTCGTTATAACTGTTGGTAAAATTTTTTCCGAGTTGCCCGATTAAAGGAGCCGTAAGCAAATATTTATCGATTTCTTTGTCAAACATCACAAATTTTCTTAGCCGCTGTCTGAGCTTACTGCTTAAATTCTTCAGTTTAATGTGAGTATATTTTTGTGCCAAAGCGAAATAGCCCACATTAACCCATTCGTTTCTATAAGATGCCAAAATAAGCCATACGGACGCCAAACGTTGAAGGGAAAATGTTATTGCTTTATTGCGGATAAAATCTTCGACATCAGCATTTGGCGGGCACGAAAAATTTTCAAGGGCTTTCTTAACTAAAGTCTCGTCTGTGTCTTTCAGAACGTCGAGCAGGTTGATTTTTTGAAACCCTTCCATAAGTCAACTCCACTTGATTTTGGCAAAAAAATCCTTAGCCTGCTCGCGTTTAACTTCGTGCACGGAACGGCTCATCTTAACTTCTTCGCCGCGATGCTTTTCGGCTTGTTCCAAAGCTCTAACCAAACGTTGAGCTTGCTTTGCCGTGGTTATGTTAATGTTTTTAAGAAAACTCGACGTTGCCATAGCTGACACTCCCTCTGAAAATCCAAATATCATAAATTATTTAAGGGTAATTTAGCATTAGGCAAAACGTCCGTCAACATTTTAATCAAAAAGTAATATGACACATTCAATACGTCCAAGCCGAGGGTAATGTTTCTTCGCGCCAAGAATCGCGACGTTTGGGCGTCTTCTTCGTCGGAGCAAACGGGCGCGATAAACAGGCGTAAACAATCGCGTCGACCGCGTGGTCTTCGGCGTCGGTGTCGTAGGTTTCGGGGTTGTGCTTATCGTGCGCCAACATCGGTATCGTCCGCGCCACATGCAAGCACGTCGTGAAAAATTTTATCGCCGGTACATACTCGCCCGCCGAATTTTTGTTGCCGATTAACCGTTGTTTGAAAGCGTTGGAACCCTCGGCGCGCCCCTTTGCACTCTTGCCGAACGTCGGCAACTTAGCCGCGTACAGCTGATTGTTTATTTCCTCCGCCACGCAAGGCACGCCCGTCTTTGCCCAACACGCCGAATCCAAGACGCCGTAGCTGATATTTTCCTCGCGGCGTTCCAACTTGGCAATTTTCTCGCCGACTTGAGCCGCCGTCTCGCCCGTGCCCTGATTAGCTTTGCCGCCCCAGCCGTACAGCTCGCGATAGCAAAATAAATTCCCGTCATAATCGACCGCGAACCATAAGCAACAATACGGCTTGGCGCAACCCCAATCCATTGCGCGGAACTTTATCCAATCCGTCGGTATCGCGAACGGCGCAACCAAATGTTTACGCTCGTCCCATTCGCGAAAGAATTGCCCGCTCGCCACGCCCCATTGTCCAAGAGCCGCCACTTTATAGCGTTGCGGGTTGCTTAACCTCATTTCCTCGAATAACGCCTTGTCCGCCGCCGATAAGAATTCGTTGCACTCGTAGGTTGTCGTCATCGCCAATACGTCCGCGCTCGGCTTGTCGAAGAATCGCGCTTTGAGCCAACTGGAGCTGTCCCACGGATTGAAACTTATCGACCATTGGATAAAGTAACCGTCGGGCATTTGTCCGCGTAACGATTCGTCTATCAGCTGAAAATCGTCCTCCGTGACTTCAAACGCTTCCTCCAGCCAGCCCCAACATAAAAAGCCCTTGTCCACCGTGATTGAAGTCAGCTTAAAGGCGTCGTCCAAGCCGCGAAAAATTATGCGTTGTCCCGTCGGCAAATATTCAAGTTCCAAAGGGCTTACGCGGGCTTTCCAATATTCCGACACGCCCAGCCGATTTATCGCCCAGCGTAATTGCGCAAAGCATGAATTCTTCAGCGACTTTTCCGTTTTCCGAATCACCAACGTGTTCGCCGACGGATATTCCATCATGCGGCAGATTATGTTCAATGCGATTGTCGTTGACTTCTTCGACGCACGAGAGCCTTTGACCACGCGGTAACGTTTCTTGCAATTCCAAAAGCGACCGTAACCTTTGCCAACCACGTCGGGCAAATACAGTTCAGTCTTCAAGTTGCTCACCGCCCGATATGACTACCGGCGTTGCTTTGAAACTGATTTGCGTCACGTATGCGCCCTGCACTTTCAGCAAAAGGTGTATCGCTTTGATTCGATTTGCGTCGTCCGCCTCCGAATTCCGCGCTATCGCCGTTAAAATTTCTTGGCATTCAACCACGCCCGCAATTTTTTCGCGTTTGACTTCCGCCGCCAATTCTGCCAGCCGCGCTTGTATCTCAGGCTTCTTGAGCAAATTCGACGCCAAGGTTTGGCACGAGGTCTTTTTCTTTTGGTAGCCCGCTCGCAAGTATGCCTCTGTCGCATTTCCGCATGACGCATATTCCAAACAAAATTTCTCTTGTCGCGGCGTCAACATTTTTCTCACCGCCTTTCCATTATGCCAAGTTTATCAGAAATTCCCGCCCGTTATCGCCGTCATAAGCTCAAACTTTTATCAAGCCGAGTTGCACCGCCTGCAATGCCGCGTACATCCTTACGAAGTCCAATAATCGGCGTCGTGTTGAGTTTGAGATTTGGAGTTCCCGACACGTCTTGCGCCAATCTTCGCGGGCGTAGCGGCGGCGTGCTGCCTCAAAGCGGCAATCCGCTTGCTTTCGCGCCCAAGCCCATGTTTTGTCGACCACCGTCAGCCACAGCTCGGGATATTCTACCGTTTGCTCGCAATTTAGCATGACTTTTTTAAGCGGCGTCAAATTCCTTAGGACTTGCGCGACGGTCGGGTCGGACAGCTCAATCTTTTGCGGCAGGTGCGGGCGTCCGTCATAACAATTTTTAATCGGCGGTTAAAGACAAATGCGGCGATTTGCCTTATACTTGGCGCGAGGTGAAAAATTATGAGCATGAAAAAATTTTTGGCGGGCTTGTTGAGCGGCGCGTTGATTATGGCGGGCGGCAATGCCTTGGCGAATCCGCCCGATATGCAAGACCGCGACGACGAATCTTGGCAAGAGGAAGAGGCAGCTCATATCGGCGGCTGGGCGAAATATTTTTCCGAAAAATACGGCGTCGATTCCGCGCAGGTTGAGCAGGCATTGACCGACGGCGTACATATAGAGGACGTGCGTCATGCGGCGATTTTGTCCAAGCTCAGCGGCAAGAGTTTTTCGGATGTCCTCGCCATGAAGGTCGATTGGGGGCAAGTCGCCGATAAGTTGGGCGTCACCCGCGAACAGGTTGCGGAATTCTTCCAACAGGAGCGCGAGGAGAGTTTTGCCAAACACGCCGGCATTGACGTTAAGACTCTGCGCGGCTTGCTCAAAGACGGCTACGACATGCGCGACATTGCCATTGCCGGCAAAATTGCGCAGGCGGCAAACAAAGACGTTAAGAGCGTCCTCGGCAAGCGCAAACTCAACAACACCTGGGAAGACGTGGCTAAATCTTTCGGCGTCGACATGGGCAAAATAATGCCGCCGCCGCCGCAAGGTCATCAACGCGGCAGATAAATTCCTTTCCATAAAAATTCAGCGACAGGCTCGATTGAACCCGTCGCTTTTTTTATGCCGTGACAGCTCCCGCGCCATAGCCCGCCTTACGAATCGCCTCGCGTAACGTGTCGTCGGGAACGTCTGCTTTCAAGCCGACCTGCGCGGATTGCTTTTCAAGGCTCGCCGCCGCCAACGTCACGCCGTCGACCTTTTCCAACGCCCGCACGACCTTATAAATACATTTTTCGCACGTCATGCCGTCAACGTCAATGGTGCGGTGAATCGGGAACCGTTCAATCTTCTCCACGCGGGCGCGATAGCCGTCGTCGATAGCCTTCTTAGCGGAGCAACTGCCCTCGCAACCCGAACAGCCGCCCTCCGAACAACAAGCCGCCTCGCTCTTGAAAAACGCCCTGTAAATTTTTTTCAAACCGTAGCCGAACGCCGCCGCTATAATCAGCCCAAGTATAATTGTCGCTGTCATGAAATCATCTCCAAATTTTTTCGATAATCCGTCGGCGTCGCCTTGAATATCTTGCGGAACGCCTTGAAAAAATAACTCATGTTTAAAACAACTTCGACGGACTCGGCGGAAACCGACTGCGAATCCCTTTGCCCGTCGAAAAATATAAATTGCTTGCCCGCGTCGCCGAGTAGCGGTTGCAGGAATTTTATCCAAAAGACATCTGCGCGGGTGCGCATTTATAAAGCAACCGTCGCCCGACGTTACCGATTTGTACATTACCAAGCCTCCGCAAATTTATTCATAGAAATTTTCGGCGCGAAGGCAAGCTCCAAGTACAGCAACTTCCGCAACGCTTTCCTGAGTTTCGACGGCGGCTCGCGCATTGAGATTATGACGCGCACAAGCATGACCGACCCCGAAGGCAACGAGGTTGAACTTATCGCCGGCAACCTTGATTAAAAATTTTATCCCCGACAAAAATTCTTGCCGGGGATTTTTTATCGTCAACGTTTATTCAAAGCCGAGCAATTTACCGCCTTGATAGACGATAAGCGAGGCTATCCACGCCACCGCGCAGGTGTAGAAGAACGCGAACGCCATCCACTTCCAGCTTTGCGTTTCCTTTTTGATTGTGCCGAGTGCCGTCATGCAGGGCGAATACAGTTGCGTAAAGACCATGAACGCCAACGCCGCCAACGGTGTGAACGCACTGCCTAACGACGTTCCGATAAGCGTGCTTGCCGATTCTTCGAGGTCTTCGTCTTCCGTGGAGAGTTCGTCCGTGCCGTAGAGGATACCCATAGTCGAAACGACAGCCTCCTTAGCCATTATGCCCGTAACGACAGCCGCGCCCGCCTCCCACGTGTCAAAGCCTTGCGGAGCGAATACCACAGCCGCCGCCGAGCCTATGCCCGCCAGATAACTCGTGTCCATATCTTCCGTCATGCCGTCGGAATTGAAATTGCTCAGGAACCAAATCATAACGCTCATTGCAAAAATAATCGTGCCGGCTTTAATCAAGTAGCCCTTGCCCTTATCCCACGCCTCAAGCAGGACGGTTTTAATATCGGGCAGACGATACGGCGGCAGTTCAAGCAGGAACGTCGATTCTTGCTCCTTGAAGGTCGTCGTGCTCAAAATCTTAGCCATAAGGATTGCAACCGCTATGCCGAGGAAATACATTGCAAAGACGATATTGGCGGCGTTATCGGGGAAGAACATCGCTGCGAACAACATCAGCACGGGGACTTTGGCGTTGCAGGTGAGGAACGGCGTCACGAGGATTGAAATCATTCTGTCCTTGTGCGTGTCGAGGGCGCGTGCGCCCATAATCGCGGGGACGCCGCAACCGAAGCCCATTATCAGCGGCATGATACCTTTACCGCTCAAACCTGCGCGGCGCATAATCGGATCCATTATGAACGCGACGCGAGCCATGTAGCCCGTGCCGTCGAGGAAGCTCAAGCAGAGGAACAGCGTAAAAATCAGCGGGACGAAATTGATAACCGCGCCGACGCCCGCGATAATGCCGTCCGATACGAGCAACTGCATCCAATCCGCGACGCCCGCCTCAGCCATAGCCTCTGCCGCCGCAGGTGCCAACGTTTCGTCAAAGAATTCTCCGACCAAATCGGCGAGCGGTTGCCCTATCCAGTTGAACGCGATTTGGAACATCAACCAGAATATCGCGACCATTAAAATCAGCGACGATACGCCGTTTGCCAGGAAGGAGTCGAGCTTTTCCGTTAAAGTTTTGCCCGCCGCGCTGACCGTGACCGCTTGAGCCATAATCTTATCGATGAGGTCGTAGCGTGCAGATATGATTTCCTCCTCGACCTTAGCCGCCGCCAAGCCGCTGTGTTCGATATTGTGAATCCTGTCAATGTGTTCGCGAATCAGCTTGCCGGGCTTGTAGTTCGACATGACGGCGTTGGTGAACACGTCGAGAAGCTTGCGGACGCTCTTGTTGCTGCGCCCGACGGTATTGGTCACGGGCATACCGAAGGCGTCTTCGAGCTTCTTCATGTCGATTTTAATGCCGTGACGCTCCGCTTCGTCCATCATGTTAAGGTTGAGGATAAGCGGAATGCCGTTTTCCATGAGCTGAATCGTCAAGAAGAGGTTGCGGGCGATATTGGCGGCGTCGATAATGTTGACGACTATATCGGGCTTGTTTTCCTTGAAATAATCGCTGACAACCTGCTCCTCCTGCGAGCGGGCGTTGATTGAGTAAGTGCCGGGCAGGTCAATGACGGAAATTTTTCTGCCGTTGTGCTCAATGACGCCGACCTTTTTATCGACGGTGACGCCGGGCCAGTTGCCGATTTTCTGACGTGCGCCCGTCAATTCGTTAAAGATTGTCGATTTGCCTGTATTGGGGTTGCCCGTCAAGGCTACGGATAATGCTGACATTGTTTAGCCTCCTCACTGCACTTGCGAAACTTGAATCTGCGCGGCGTCGTCGCGTCGCATAGCCAAGTTGTAGGAACGGAGCCGCAAAGCTATGGGGTCGCCGAGCGGTGCCGAGTTGAGCACTTCGACGCGTGTACCGGGTATCAGCCCCATGGTCATGAGCCGCTGTTTAAGTTTCGATTCGCCGACGGCGTCTATCCTTACCGTCATGCCGGGTTTTGTATCTTTAAGCGTCAAGCTTATCATCTCCTTGAAAATCTTTTTCGTTTGGCGCAGTCTATCACACATGCAAATAATTATCAACACCGCTTGAAAAGTTTTTGCAACGAAAAAGCCCCCGCCGCATTGGCAGGAGCCATAGATTTTTTTAGTCGTTGGGACGTTCGCCAGTCTTGCCCGTGAATTTGTGATAGTTGCCGCCCTTGCGCCGATTCATCAGCTCGGCAAAGAGGTCTTCGGGCTTAATGCCGTGCCACGCCAACAAAACAAGGCAGTGATACCAAAGGTCTCCCATCTCGTACAGAATCTGTTCGACGTTGTTGTTCTTCGACGCGATAATCGTCTCGACAGCCTCCTCGCCGACCTTCTTGAGAATTTTGTCATGCCCCATGTTGAACAGGTAATTGGTATAGGAGCCGTCGACGGGGTGACGCTGACGGTCTTTGATGACGGAATAAAGCTCATACAGCACGAGCGACAAATCTTCGGGCGGCTGGTCAATGACGGCGGGCAGATTTTTATTTTCGTCGAGCCTGCGCCCGCTGAAACAGGAATACGTTCCCGTGTGACACGCCACGCCCGTCTGATGAACCTTGACCAAGAGCGCGTCGCCGTCACAGTCATAGTACAGTGCCTTGACTTGCTGGACGTTGCCGCTGGTTTCGCCCTTCTTCCAGAGCGTCTTGCGGCTACGGCTGTAAAAATGCGTGTAGCCCGTTTCAATCGTTTTCTTAAGTGATTCTTCGTTCATGTAGGCGAGCATGAGCACTTGCCCGCTTTCCTCCTGCACTATCGCCGGAACCAGCCCGTGCTGATTGAATTTAACTTTGCTGATGTCAATGTCCATAGAAAAAGCCTCCTTTGACCCGTTCATTGTAGCGAAAAATTTTCCCTTCGGCAAGCGGGCGGTTTTATGTTATAATGCAAAAAATTTTCGGAGGCGATAACTTTGGCGGGCAATAAAAATCTTCACACGTCGCGGGCAAGCAAGGCTGACGAATTTTATACGCAACAAAACACTGTCGAAGACGAATTGCAATTTTATACTGAACACTTCGCGGGCAAAGTCGTCCTCTGTAATTGCGATGACCCCTACGAATCCGAATTCTTTAAATACTTCGCGCTGTACTTTAACGCCCTCGGTCTCAAGAAACTAATCGCCACGTGTTACGCCGGCTCGCCCATTGTTCAGACCGAACTGGACTTTTTCGGCACGCAAAATGAAAATCCGTCCTTCGACAAGCGCAGACAGGCGATTCGCTTCGACGTGACCGAAGTCAAGGATTGGAACGGCGACGGCTACGAGGATTTGCGCGACGTTGAACTGTTGTTGAAGACCAATCGCAACGTCGTGACTTATCTGGACGGCGACGGCGATTTTCGTTCCTCCGAATGCGTCGCGGCTCTGCACGAAGCTGATATTGTCGTCACCAACCCGCCCTTCAGCCTCATGAAAAAATATCTGCCCTTCCTCGTCGACAGTGGCAAAAAATTCCTCGTCCTCGGCAACATGAATCACGTGACCTTCAAGGAAATTTTCCCCTACTTCATGAACAACACCGTCTGGCTCGGATACAACAGCGGGCATTTCTGGTTCAAGGTGCCCGATTATTACGAAGAGAAGGCGACCGACTTTAAGGTTGACGCGGACGGGCAAAAGTGGCGGCGCATGGGCAATATCTGTTGGTTCACGAATTTGGACTTCAAGAAACGCCACGAGCCGCTGATTTTGACGAAACGCTATTCGCCCGAAGAGTTCCCGCGCTACGACAACTACGACGCCATTAACGTCGACCGCACCGCCGATATTCCCATGGATTACGACGGCGTCATGGGCGTGCCGATAACTTTCCTCGCACAACATTGCCCCGAACAATTTGAAGTCCTCGGTATCGCGAATTCTGCGCGTTGGATGGATTATGAGTGCTTTACGGTCGTTAAAGGCAAAAAAATTTATAACAGGCTGTTGATACGGAAGCTAAGCGACATGGGAGATTGGAAAGATGATTGAGATAGAAAAGCTCAGAGGATACGCAACGGCGGATAGAATCTTTGTCACGAATCATGCGGCGGAACGTTTTCGCGAACGCGGGATAAGTGTCGGCGACATTCGCAACGCGATAACCGGCGGCGAAGTGATTGAGCAATATCCGAACGATTATCCGTATCCGAGCTGTTTGGTATTGGGCGATAATCTGCGCGGCGAAAAGATTCACGCAGTCTTGAGCGACGAGGGTACGTCGAGCAGAATAATCACGGCGTATTTCCCCGACGCCGACAAGTGGAGCGACGATTTGAAAGTCAGGAGGCAATGAATCATGAATTGTTTGGTATGCAGCGGCGGAACCATGGTTGCGGGCTTTGAGACGTATTTTGCGAAATTGGGCGACGGTTATCTGATTATCGAAAACGTGCCGTGCTTTAAATGCGACCAATGCGGCGAAGTGCTTTATTCGATGTCGGTAGTCGAGCGGCTTGAGAAAATGATTGCGGCGTACAAGAAGATTCAGAGCAAAATTTTTATCGTGGATTACGGACAGGCGGCGTGAAGCATGGAGATTGAGCGGAAGATTATCATGATAGCCGAACTGGTAGCGGGTTACGTCGAGGGCGAGGCAGTCACGGCTTACGGCGGCAAGCTGAACGTTCGCCCGCCCTATCAGCGCGAATACATTTACAAGGACAAGGAGCGCGACGCGGTGATTCGCACGGTGCTGAAAAATTTCCCCGTCAACGTGATGTATTGGGCGAAGTCCGGCGACGGCTACGACTTGATGGACGGGCAACAGCGCACGATAGCCATTTGCCGTTACGCGAGCGGACGAAGCTTTTCCGTCGACCGCCATGCCTTTTTCAATTTGCCGTCGGACAGGCGCGAAGACTTCTTGAACTACAAGCTGGACATTTACGTTTGCGACGGCAAGCCTTCGGAGATTTTGGACTGGTTCAAGGTGATAAACATTGCGGGCTTGAAGCTTAGCGAACAGGAAATGCGCAACGTCTCCTATACGGGCGACTGGTTGACGGACGCCAAGAAATATTTCAGCAAGCCGCAGGGAGCCGCGTACAATTTGGCGGGGAAATATCTTAGCGGGGCGGCGAATCGTCAAGACTACTTGGAGACTGCTTTGAAATGGATAATCGACCGCGAGGGCTTGAAGACGATTGAAGACTACATGTCGGCGCACCAACACGACGAGACCGCCGCGCAGTTGACGCTGTATTTTCGCCGCGTGATTGATTGGGTTAAGGCGGTCTTCCCGAATTATCGCCCGAAGATGAAAGGGCTTGACTGGGGGCTGTTGTACAATCGGCACAAGGACGACGACGTTGACCCTGCGCGGTTGGAGCGGGAAATTTCGCGGCTGATACTCGATGACGACGTGACGAACAAGGGCGGGATTTATGCCTACGTTTTGGACGGCGACGAGCGGCATTTGAATATTCGGGCGTTCAGCGACGCGATGAAGTTGGCGGCTTACGAACGGCAATCGGGAATCTGCGCGGTTTGCGGCGGGCATTTCGAGCTTGAGCAAATGGAGGCAGACCATATCAAGCCGTGGAGCGCGGGCGGCAAGACGACGGCGGATAATTGCCAAATGCTGTGTAAGGCGTGCAATCGGCGCAAGAGCAATCGCTAACAAAAAGGAGCACGGAGATTATCCGCGCCCCAATTTTTTTGCGTCGAAGTCAATCGGCGTTGATGATTTTACATTGGCAATTCTTCATGATGTCCAACGCCTTTTGATGAGCTTCGGGGGTGGTGCCGGCGCAACAAGCCGCGTCGATTTGCACGCGTTGCTCAGGGTAGAATGCCTTTACCAGCAAAGCGTTCGACACGACGCAAATATCGGTACACACGCCCGCGAATTCGACGACTTCATACGGCTTAATCAGCGTGGGCAGGCGCGTCGACCCGAAGGCTTTTTTCTCGATGACTGCCTTTGCCCTCGCCGTGAACTTTTGCAATTCGGGGACTATCTGCCAGCCCTCGGTTTTTTTTATGCAATGCGGCACGGGCAAGTTGCGCCCCTCTTGCGTGTCGAGGTAGTTATCGGCGTGCGTGTCCTGCGTGAAGATTAAATCGACCGCGCCCTCCTCGACGATAGCCTCCAATTTTTTTACCAGGCGCGGAAGCATTTCGCGAGCCTCCGCCGTGCCCAAAACCCCCGTCACAAAATCGTTTTGCATGTCCACTACGATTAAAGCCTTTGCCATTTAAATCCCTCCGATTTTTAATCCGACCGCGCAGGCGATAAGCCCCGCCGCCACGCTTAAGATAACATTTGCCGCCGCCGCAAAGATTTGCCCGCCTTGAATCAGAGCCAACGTCTCTGCCGAAAAACTTGAAAACGTCGTGAAGCCGCCCAGGAATCCTACCGCGACGAACAGCCGCACCGATTCATATCGCCCCGCCAACAACCCGACAACCAAGCCCATCAGCAGACTGCCCAAAAGATTTGCGGTGAGCGTGCCCAACGGGAAGTTGCCGAGCTTGCCTGCCAATGCCGTCGTGACAAGGAAGCGCGACACTGCGCCCAAGCCGCCGCCCGCGAATACAAGCAATAATTTCGTCATGTGAGCCTCCTTGAACCCTGCGCGGGGCTTGAGATTGAATTGACCCTGCGCTATAATTCGGCGGAAAAATTTTTGCGAGGTGTTAAGTATGTGTAAGGAATGCGGTTGCGGCAACGTCGGCGGCAATACCCGCCTGCAATTCACCGCCAAAGGTTACACGCCCGAAAACGCGGCGTCCGTCGAAAAAACTCTGCTAGGCTTGGCGGGCGTGCTCTACGTTCATATCCACGCGCACGACGGCGAAACGACGATTGACTACAACCCCGCCAAGACAAAGCTCCGCGAGATTTTGAGCGTGTTCGACAGTCACGGCGTCGAGGCTGATATTTAGGAAATCAGTACCACGGGCGGGATTTTTCCACGGCGACGGTAGTATAATGTCCGTGCCCGCAAAGCAGTTTTGTATAGTCGGGCAGGGCGAAAACTTTATTTTTAATCGTAGCCAACAAATCGCGTTCGGAGCCGCCCGCCAAATCGGTGCGCCCGTGCCCGCCGTAAAAAATGGTGTCGCCGACGAACGCCGCAGAATCTTTTGCGCTGTAGTAAATCGTGCCGTCGAGCGTGTGACCGGGTGCGGCGATAACCTCCAGCTTGAAATTCGGATTGGCGTCCAAAGTAAGTTCGCCCTCGTCAAGAATCGTCACGTCGTTGAGGATTATCTCCCGCTCAAAAAATATCGAGCCGTTGTTGACGGAGTCGCGGGCGTAAAAATCGCCGCCCCTGCCCATGCACACGGGAACATTCAGCGCGGCTTGAAGCTCGTTTACCGCGCCGATATGGTCGTAGTGCCCGTGCGTCAATAAAATCTTTTCAATCGTGAAACGTTCGCGCTCCGCGATATTCAAAAGCTCGTCGGCTTGTGCGCCCGGGTCGATTATAAAACCGTGACGCGTCTCGTCGTCGACATAAAAGTAAACGTTTTCCTGCATAACGTCGAAAATGTCCACTTCAACAGGCAAAATCATTCCGGTCGCTCCTTTTACTTCAAGTTGATTTTTGCGGCGATTTGCTTTAATAAGCTCAAGTCCTGCTCGCTAAGGGCGGGCTTTTCTTCTATCAGCGGCGCGTTGAAGGTTTCGCGTCTTGCGGTAAGTCGTGCCACGTCGATTCGCAAGTCGTCTATCGTCGTTGAGAAATTCTTTGACAGCCCGCCGTTGATTCTTACCAACTCCGAAAGCTCCTTCTGCGCGGTGTCGAGTGACGTTCTGAGCGCGTCCAAATCCTTTGAGTAGGTCGGATTCTTCATCATTTGCCCGATGACTTGCAACAATTTCAAAACCGTTTGGAGGTTGGTTTCGTTCGATTTGACGGTAGCGTTGAGGGTTTTAAGTTCGTCGACGAGTGCGGGGGCGGCGGCTTGTTCCTGCGTTTGGAGGGCGGTGACTATTTTCTCCAGTTCGACGTTGAGCGCGGAAGAATTTTCTTCCAGGCTTGCGACGGCGGTGTTGATGTCCTCGGCGTTCTTGGCAAGTTGAGTCAAGGCGTTCAGCTCGGTCAGTTGCGTTTGGATGTCTTCGGTACTTTTTACAATTTGCGGTAAGGTGCCAAGCTCGACCAGTTGTGTTTGAATGTCCGCAGTGCTTCTGGCGAGTTGGGTCAAGTTGTCGAGTTCGGCGAGGCGCACGCGAATCACTTGCATGTTTTCCTGGAGGAGCTGCGCGGTTCCGGTTATGGAAGACATTGCCTCCGTTACGGAGGTCATTGCCTCGACGCTTGCGGCTGAAGTCTCCATGATTTTGGAGCGCAGTTGCTGAAGTTGAATCTCCATGCGCTGATGATCTTCCTCTGCCGCCTGCGCCGATTTGACCAGTGCGCGACGCAAACTTATCGCCGCCAAGAATGCCCCGACCGCGCCCGCGACCAAGCCGATAACGTCGTCGAGATTGAGGAACGCGCCCAAACTTATCAGCGCGAGGAACATTGCGCCCGCGAATCCGTTTTCGCTTCCGTTCATGTCAAAAGCCTCCGATAAAAAACTTTCCGCGATTTTAACATTAAACCGGCGTGCGTGCAAGGTTAGCGTTGACAGAGTTAAGCCGCTGTGATAGACTTTGGCGCGTTAAGCAGGAGCCTGCGCTTCTCACCCGCCGACCTTAAATGAGTTGGCGCGGTTGCAAGAGATTTTTCCATTATCGAGAATCGCGGGTGGCTTACAGCCGCCTTTAATTTTTTTTCCGACGCGCCGCAGGAGGTGTATTTCGATTAGCAGAGAAACTTTGAGGATCAATGAGGAGATTCGTATTCGCGAGGTGCGTGTGACCGACGCGAACGGCGAACAGCTCGGCGTCATGCTTACACGCGACGCGCTCCGCCTTGCCGAGGAAAGGCACCTCGATTTGGTTGAGGTCGCGCCCAAGGCAAGACCGCCCGTCTGCCGCATTATGGACTTCGGCAAATATCGTTATGAGCAGCAAAAGCGCGAAAAGGAAGTCCGCAAGAAACAGAAAATCATCACGATTAAGGAAGTCAAGCTCCGCCCGAACATCGAGCAACACGATTTTGAAGTCAAGCTCAAGAATGCGCAACGCTTTATCGAGGAGGGCAACAAGGTCAAGGTGACGATAATGTTTCGGGGGCGCGAACTGTCGCATCCGGAGCTGGGCAGCGAGGTCTTGACCAAACTTGCCAAAGCTCTGGAGGATACCGTGACCGTGGAGCGTGCCGCCAAACTTGAGGGCAAGAATATGACGATGATTCTCTCTCCTAAGGCACAAAAGGCGCAAAAGACTAAGAAACCACTACCGACAAAAGGAGGGGACACAAGTGCCCAAAATCAAGACGCACCGCGCAGCAGCTAAACGTTTCCACGTGACCGGCAGCGGCGAATTCAAGCGCAACAAAGCTTATAAGAGCCATATTCTGGAAAAGAAAACGCGCAAACGCAAGAGAAATCTCCGCAAGGCTACGCTCGCTTCGGCGGCGGACAAGGCTCGCGTGAGGAGAATGCTTCCCTACGCTTAATTTTATCGAACGGAGGAGATTATCTTGCCAAGAGTAAAAACCGGCGTCACCGCGCACAGACGCCATAAAAAAATCCTCAAGCTCGCCAAAGGTTATCGCGGCGCGAGGAGCAAACAGTTTAAAAAAGCTCAAGAATCCGTCCTTAAGGCGGGACAGTACGCGCACCGCGACCGTCGAGTCAAGAAGCGCGAATTCCGTCGCCTGTGGATTGCCCGTATCAACGCGGCGGCGCGTCTCAACGGCATTTCCTACAGCAAGCTCATCAACGGCTTGACCAAGGCGGGCGTCGCCGTCGACCGCAAAATGATGGCGGAGCTTGCCGTCAACGACGCGCAGGCTTTCGAGCAACTTGTTGCCGTCGCCAAGGAAAATATTTAAACCGATACGCAAAAAATTAAGCGGCTGATTCAGCGTCAGTCGCTTTTGCATTGCGTGCCGTCAGAAAGGAGATATTGCCATGAATTCAGACGTAATTTTGGACGCATTGTATCTGCTCTTTTTCACGGCGTGCGTAATTATCGGCAACAACGTCGTTGAAAGTTGGTGGAGCTTTCTGTTTGGTGCGGTGGTTGCGTTGGCGGCGCGTAATGTCGGCAATGAAATGTTTCGCCGTTTCGAGCGTCGAAAAAAACGGAGAAGCAGACTCAGATAAAAATTAAGCGGCTGATTCAACGTCAGTCGCTTTTTGCTTGCCGCAAACCTTCAAGCCGCCGCTTAATCTGCGCCTCGTAACCCTGCGCGGACGGCTCGTAGTATCGCGCAGAAATTTTTTTATCGGGCAAATATTGCTGGTCGACGAAATGATTCGGGAAGTCATGCGGATACTTGTAGCCGACGCCGTGCCCGAAAGCCTTTGCGCCTTTGTAATGGGTATCGCGCAAGTGCTTCGGGACTTCACCGCTTGTGTCGGCTAGGGCTTTGTCAATCGCAAGGTACGCCGCGTTGGATTTGGGAGCCGCCGCAATGTACGTGACGGCTTGCGCAAGGATAATCCGCGCTTCCGGCAAGCCCACGAATTGCGCCGCCTGAGCCGCCGCGTTCGCCAATATCAACGCTTGCGGGTCGGCGTTGCCCACGTCCTCAGCCGCGCAGATGACGATTCGCCTCGCGATAAACTTCAGATCCTCGCCGCCGTCAATCATACGCGCCAAGTAATAAATCGCCGCGTCGGGGTCGGAGCCGCGCATACTCTTGATAAACGCGCTCGCCGTGTCGAAGTGATTATCGCCGCCCTTGTCGTAGCGTCGGATTTTTTCGCCCAACAGCTCGCCCAAAGTCTCGACCGTGACTTTACCCGCGAACGCCGCCTGCTCCAACAAGTTCAAAGCCATGCGGGCATCTCCGTCAGCGAAGTCCGCCATTATCTCCAAAGCCCGCTCCTCGACGTTAAAGCCTTCAATCTCGACGGCGCGGCGGAGTATTTTCTTTATGTCGTCAAGTGTCAGCTTATCAAGGCGCACGATTTTAACTCGGCTAAGGAGTGCGGCATTGACCTCAAAGAACGGATTTTCGGTCGTCGCGCCTATCAGCGTCAATCGCCCGTCCTCGACGTATGGCAGGAGGAAATCCTGTTGCCCTTTGTTGAAGCGGTGTATCTCGTCGATGAACAGAATCGTCCGCCGCCGATAAAACTTGCGCTGATCCTCCGCCTCCTTGACGATATTGCGCAGTTCGCCGATACCCGACAGTGCCGCGTTGACTTTGACGAAATTGCTTGCCGTGGTGTTGGCGATTATTTTGGCGAGCGTCGTCTTGCCGGTACCGGGCGCACCGTAAAAGATAAGCGACGGCGTCTGACCTTGCGCTATCATTTTGCCCAAGGCTCCGCGCAGAATCCTTTCCTGCCCCGCGAATTCCGCTAAAGTCTTCGGGCGCATACGCTCCGCCAGCGGCTTGTAACTCGTATCCTCAACATTGCTGAATAAGTCCATTTAACCGGCTCCTAATCGTCGGAATAGATTTCTGTTCCCGCATATATAAATGTTGTAAAAAGTTTGCTCAATGCCGCGTCGTAAGCGTCCGTGTAAAGCTTTATCGGTGATGTTGCCTTGATAATACCTTGCGGCAAGGGCGACGAATGCAACACAAGTTCTCCTTGAAATGCTTGAAAAACGCTCTATGTCTTTGGCATTGAGATCAGCCTCAATATCCCGTTTAAACTTTGGCAGGAATTTTTTTATAAAGTAATGGTCAATGTAAAGCAACTCTTTGCAGATTTGAGCGACTTGCGATTGCCGCCAAACACAGCTTGCCGACCTTCTCCGGCTTTGTGTGAAGATAAGCGACACGATATTTGGGTGGAATTTCATCGCCGCGTTTGGTTTGGTAAAATACGCCGGCAGCTAGCATGGCAACTTTAAATCGAAGTTGTTCCTGCCGATAACTTTTATAATTTTGCATGGGAGCCAAAAGTCATGCTTGGCATCGAGATTTTTGCTTTTATGAAGTTGATACGTGGTTTGCCCGCCGTTGACTATTGAAAAGTTGCGGAGCTTTACGATATTGCCGTCAATGTCGAAGCTGTCGCAGATTATCGTAATGCCGTTGTTCTTGAGCCGGAACGACGCGGGATTTTCTTTAATTGTTTTCGATATGTCGTCGTCAACGGTCTTTTCGGTTTTCCCTTTAACGTAATAACGAAAATTATGGGCGAGCAAAGTTTTGCCGTGTTCGGCATAAAGTTTCTTGATTGAAAAAGCGAACACGGCGTCGCTGATTTCGTCTGTTATATCCTCGGCAAAGAATATGTCCAATTCAATCGCGCTTGAATCAGGAAATTGTTCGCGAAAAATCTTTTCAATCTGAGTGGTGTCGATATTTTTCTTCGGAGCACTCGTATAAAAGACAAAATGGATTTTCGATTCGTCGCCCACATCGGAGTACAACGTAAGAAAACGACTTCTTGCCCCTTCATTAAATCGCTCGTAGTCAAAAGTTGCCCGTGGAACCGAAACGCCCGCGCCTCACTTCGCCGACGCCAACTGTATCGCCGTCGACAGTCAGATATTTTTGGAAGACGCCCTGCGCAATCCTCATGCCGCGTTCAATCACGACCTCGCCGCCCAAACTCGCGACGGGTAAAATTATATGCCCGCGATAATCCGCGTCGATAACGCCCACGCCGTTCGCCAATATCAGTCCGTGCTTGACGGCAAGGCTCGAACGCAGATAAATAAGCAAGACCTCGTCGGGAGGAAAAAAGGCCTTGAGCCCCGTCGGTATCAACGAAACCCTTCCGCCCGTCACGCGCACGCGCTCCGCTGCCGCCAGGTCGTAACCCGCGCTGTAAGCCGTCTTGCGTGTCGGAAGTTGAATTCCGTCGTATCCTTCGAGAATCTCAAAGCCTCGAATCACTGTATCCGCCTCGCCGAAAAGATTTATTCCTCTGTATCCTCCGTATTTTCCTCTGCCGTTTCCGTCGTCGCCGCGTCTGCCTTTTCCTCGGTTTGCGGCTTGGTGCCCAAAGGTTTCGACGGCGTGACTGTCGATATTGCGTGTTTGAATATCAGTTGCTGGCGTCCCATCGAATCGATTACCACCGTGAACTGGTCGAAGCCGCGAATCATGCCCTTAAGCTGAAAGCCGTTTACCAGATGAATCGTCACGGGGACATTTTCCTTGCGCGCCTGATTCAAGAAATTGTCCTGCAGATTGATGATTTGCTTCACTGTTGCCATTAAAACCTCTCCTTTGCTGAGCGTCATATTTTTAACCACTGTATGTAATGCATTCGCCTGTACCACGTAAGCTGGCGTTTGGCGAAATTTCTCGTGGCTTGAGCGACTTTTGCTATCGTGTCGTTGAGCGTCGTGCCGCCGCGTAAGTATTCAACCGTCTCCTTGTAGCCGATACCGCGCATTGCCTGAGCGTCGGGGCTGATTCCGCCGGCCAACAGAGCCTTGACCTCGTCGACAAGCCCGTCCGCGAACATTTGCTCCGCTCGTCGATTGATTTTGTCGTAGAGCCCTGCGCGGTTGCCCGTCAAGCCGAAGACCAACGCGTTGTAAATCAGTTCGCCCGTCCGCTTGTAATGGCTGATTAAACTTTTGCCCGCCGCGTCCAGTTCATAGCCCTCGACCAACGCTTGAATGTAAAGCCCGGTGCCGCCCGCGACGATTGGTATCCTCCCGCGCCGATTCAGTTCGCTGATTATCGGTCTTGCACGTCGAACGAATTCCCCGACGCTGAATTTCTCCTCCGCGTCCAAAATGTCTATCAAGTGGTGACGCACGCGTTCAAGCTCCGCCCGCGCAGGTTTCGCCGTCCCGACGTTGAAGCCTCGATACACCGCCATTGAGTCCGCCGAAATTATCTCCGTGTCGAAGCGCGCCGCCAGCTCCAATGCCAACGAGCTCTTCCCGACCGACGTCGCCCCCAATATCACGACCAGCTTTTCCCGTGGCGAAGAGGCTAAGTTCAATGATTGTACCGAATCACAAACTTTTGTCAAGTCAAACGGTTCCGCTACGAATTCTTTAACCTTGTTAGCCATGATGATTATCTCTAAGCGCGGCGATTAGCTCCGAACGCTCGAACGATTCAACGCGCCCACTGGATGCAACGTCACGTTGCCGGTTCCGCCTCGAATTCTTTAACCCTGTTAGCCATGTTGCAGATTGTAACAACGTTTCGCCGCCTTGTAAAGGATTTTCCCGCCGCCGATAGAATTTACCGCCCAAAAAACTTTGGAGGCGACGCAACTTGCAAAAATTCTTCGACAAGCTCCTAAACGTCCTCAGACACGACGAACGCTTTTTCAGCCGCGACGGAAACTTTTTGCGCAACAAAGTCCGCGAGGCTGCCGTCAGCATGGATGAACGCCTCTTGACGCTCCTGCTAAGTGACGACGAACTTTCCAAGCGGTTCTTCGTCGACGCGGCGGGCGTCAAAGTCTTCAACGGCTTCCTGTTCAGCGACGTGGTCAGCAACCAAGAGCTCCTCCCCGATAGCTTTACCCGTTTCAAAAATAAAATCGCCCTCGGCTTCAACAACGGCGATTTCCTGTCCGCAAGCGGCTGTGTCGTCGTCGACTTCCCTTACAAGGATTGCGTCCTCGAAGGCGACCAGACCGACGCTCACAAACGTGACGAACTCTTTTACAGCGCAACCCTCGCCACCGACGACGTTGACCGCCTCCTCAATCCAAAGGTGCTCGTCAATGCCGTCCGCTACTCCAACGACGCCGCGCAGGTTGCCAACGACTTCAAGCCCGACGATAACCTCATCATCAAGGGCAACAACTTGCTCGCGCTCGCCTCGCTCGAAAAAGTCTTCCGCGCTCAAGTCAAGCTGATTTACATCGACCCGCCCTATAACACCGGCAACGACAGCTTCGGCTACAACGACCGCTTCAATCACGCAACCTGGCTCACGTTCATGAAGAATCGCCTCGACCTCGCTCGCAAGCTCCTCAAGCCCGACGGCTCCATTTGGATTTCTATCGACGACGACGAACAGGCTTATCTCAAAGTCCTCGCCGATGAAATTTTCGGGCGCGATAACTTCGTCTGCAATGTCGTCTGGGAAAAAAAGTATTCGCCCCAAAACGACGCGACCTGGCTCTCCGACAGCCACGACTTCATTCTCGTCTACGCCAAGGACAAAATCCGCTGGCGTCCCAATCTCCTGCCGCGCACCGAAGAAATGAACGCACGCTATTCCAATCCCGATAACGACCCTCGCGGCGCATGGATGCCAAGCGATTTAACTTCAAAGACGCAAGCAGCTGGACATTCTTATTGCATTGAATCGCCGACGGGCAAAAAGTTTTATCCAACGCCTGGCAGACAATGGGCACCAGCTTATGAAACTTTTTTGCAATGGAGCAAGGAAAATCGAATTTGGTTTGGCACAAGCGGCAATCGGGCTCCAATGCTTAAAAAATTTTTATCTGAAGTCAAGCAAGGTTTAGTTTGCACGACAATTTGGAAACGTAACGACGTTGGTGATAACATGGAAGCCAAGCGCGAAATTTTAGCGTTGAATGTTGATTTTGAGACGCCGAAGCCCGAACGGTTATTGGAGCGGATATTGACGTTGGCGACGGGCGCGGGCGATTTGGTGTTGGACTATCATTTGGGCAGCGGCACGACGGCGGCGGTCGCTCATAAGATGGGGCGGCGATACATCGGCGTCGAGCAAATGGATTACGTCGAGACCGTGACGGCGGCGCGGCTCCGCAAAGTCATCGCGGGCGAGCAGGGCGGCATATCCGAGCGGGTTGGTTGGACGGGCGGCGGTTCGTTCGTCTATTGCGAGCTTGCCAAACAGAATCAGACCTTCGTCGACGAGCTGGAGGCGGCGCGTGACTTCGAGGCGATTGCGGACATTTGCGGGCGCATGATTGCGACGGGCTTTATCAGTCACAAAGTCGACCCCGCGCAGATTGATAAGCATTGGAGCGACTTCGAGGCGTTGACGTTGGCAGAGCAGAAACGGTTCTTGATGATGCTGTTGGATATGAATCTGCTCTACGTGAACTTGTGCGACCTGGAGGATACGGAGTTTGGCATTGACGACGCGGCGAAGAGTTTCACACGGAGCTTTTACCGTTCGTAAGATTCACTTCAACAAGGATATGACAAGCCCGCCGACCGCCAGCGCAAGGGCTCCGAAGCCGACGACTGCCGTGACCGTCAGGCTGTGAATCTGATTGCTGAGGCTGTCGAACTTTGAATCAATCCGTGCGTTCAAGTCCTTAATATCGGCGTCGTGTTTGGCTTGCGCTTGTCTGATGTCCTCGCGTTGTTGCTTAAGCTCCTCTACGACCATTTCAAACTTCGCGTCTTGCTTAGCCAACCGTATCTGCACCTCGGCGTTGAATTTTTCTTGTTCAGTCATGTTAATTACCTCCTCACTTCAACCTTGAGACAGCGGCGAATACGATTGCCCCGAAGCCGACGACCGCCGCGATTACCATGTTTTGGATTTTGTCGCCGAGCCTGTCGATTTTATCTTCGAGAGCTTTTCTGTCCGCGTCTTGTCTGTCCTGTGTCCGCCTGATGTCTTCGCGCTGTTGCTGTAGTTCGTTCATGAAAGTATTAAACCGTTCGTCCTGCGCCTTCATAAATACTTCAAACTTCGCGTCTTGCTTAGCCAACCGTATCTGTACCTCGGCGTTGAATTTCTCTTGTTCAGTCATTTTGATTACCACCTTTCGATTGTTTATGCAGAATCATTTTATCAGAGCATCTTTTTTGCGTAAAGGAGGCTTGAGCTGTGGACGACGATAATTTTCTTTACAAAGAACTTAACGGCGCGAGGAAATACGGCACTTTGAAGACGTTGCCCGACTTCGTGGCGTCGAACCTCAATCCGAGCTTTGAGTTGCGCCCGTATCAGCGAGCGGCGTTTGAAAACTTCATCACGCACTTTGAAAGCGACAACTGCCCGCGCCCGACGCAAGTGCTGTTCCATATGGCGACGGGCTCCGGCAAAACGCTCATCATGGCGGGGCTGATACTGTACTTGTATGCGCGAGGCTATCGAAACTTTTTATTCTTCGTGAACCTGTCGAACATCGTGGGCAAGACGCGAGAGAACTTTTTGGACGCGGCGTCGAGGAAATATCTTTTCGCCGAGCAGCTGATAATCGAGGGGCGACGGATACGCGTCAACGTCACGGATAATTTTCAGTACGCCGAGCCCGACGCGATTAACATCTGCTTTGCGACGACGCAGGGCTTGCACATGACGCTGAATTTCCCGCGAGAAAACGGCATGACGTTCGACGACTTCAACGAGCGGCGGGTTGTGCTAATCAGCGACGAGGCTCATCATCTGAACGTTGACACAAAAAAGAAATCATCGGCTGAAGACCGCGAGACGTGGGAGAATACGATTGAGCACATCTTCCGCCGCAATGCCTCTAACGTCTTGCTGGAGTTCACGGCGACTTGTAACCTTGCCAACCCGTCGATACGCGCCAAATACGCGGACAAGATTGTTTTCGATTACCCGTTGCAAAAATTTTACAACGACGGCTATTCCAAAGACATCATCGCGTTGCGTTCGGATAAGCCGCTGTGGGAGCGGGCGTTGCAGGCGTTAATCCTTAGCCAGTATCGATTGAAGCTGTTCGAGGACGAGCGGCTTGGCGTCAAGCCAGTGGTGTTGTTCAAGGCGCGAACGATTAAAGAAAGCGCGACGTTCCAATCCGAATTCGTCGAGCGCGTGAAACATTTGACGGCGGACAATCTGCGCGGAGTCTTTGAACACGGCAACGAGGTCATCAACGCGGCGCGAGGATATTTTACGGAGCGAGGCGTTACGTTGGAGGCGTTGGCTGCGGAATTGCGCGAGGACTTTTCGGAGGAGCATTGCATATCGGCGAACGACGAACGCGACGCCGGTAAGAATCGCGATTGGCTGAACACGCTGGAGGATTTGCGCAACCCTTATCGGGCGGTCTTCGAGGTCAAGAAGCTGGACGAGGGTTGGGACGTGCTGAATCTGTTTGACATCGTGCGGCTTTACGAGACACGGTCGCAGAGCACCACGTTAGCCGAGGCGCAATTGATTGGACGCGGCGCGAGATATTATCCGTTCACGTTTGACGGCGAGCGCAAGTATCAGCGGAAATTCGACGCGGACGCCGCAAGCCCTCTGCGCGTGTGCGAGACGCTGTATTATCATTGCGAGAACGACAGCCGCTATATCAGCGAGTTGCACAAGGCTTTACACGATTTGGGATTGGACTTGTGTAAGGTCAAGCGTTGCGAATATAAGCTCAAGCAAAGTTTCAAGGAAAGCGAACTTTATCGGAGCGGCGTGATTTTTGTCAATCGTCGAGTAGAGGCGGGGCGGCGCGACGTTCGCGATAAGATAGCCAATGCGATTTACAGCTACGAGGCTACGACCTCCGACGGGCGCGATAAGCTCATGGTTGCGGATTTGAACAGCCGAGCCCGCGCAGATTTGCATACGACGCGCAAGACGATTGGCGACATTGCCGCGAAAAATTACGCTATCGTCAACAAAGCCCTCATGCGTCAACCGATTTACTATTTCGCCACGTTGAGGACTTACTTCCCCGAGCTCACGTCGACGCGCCAATTCGTCAAAGAATATCTTAGCGGCGTTCAAATCGACATAACCAGTTCCGAGGTCGAGCCGACTGTTGCGACGTTGTATGACGCCGTGTGTCACGTGGCGGACGAGCTTGCCGAGGTCATCGCTCAAAACACAATGACTTATCGCGGCACGAGAGACTTTCACGCGCTGAATATCAATGACGTTTTCCGCAACAAGGTCGTCGAATACACGGAGCCTCACGAAGGCGGCATTGGCGATAAGCAGAAAGACGTTGACTTATCGGCGGCGGATTGGTTTGCTTACGAGGAAAACTACGGCACGAGCGAGGAAAAGGCGTTCGTCAAATATTTCAAAAATCAGGTCGATAAACTCAAGCCCGTTTACGATAAAATTTATCTTGTGCGCAATGAGCGGGCGTTTCATGTTCACGCGTTCGAGGACGGCGCACGCTTCGAGCCCGACTTTGTGCTGTTCCTGCAACGTGCAGAAGGTTCGGAGCAGTGGCAGATATTCATCGAGCCTAAGGGTGCGCACCTCGCCGCAAAAGACGCGTGGAAGGAAAATTTTCTGGAGCAGCTGAAGGATACGGCAAAGCTGCTTTCGGACGACAGCCGTTATCGGATATGGGGCTTGCCGTTTTACAATCAAGCCGACATTGGCAATTTCGATAAAGAGTTCCGCAAGTTGTTTGAGCCGTAAAAAAAATAGACCGCCCGTAAGTGAGCGGTTTTTTTATTGCATAGGGTTAAGTCATGCGAGTTCGATTGACTGCCCCGGCTTGACGATATGAACTTTCGCGCCTTTAACGAGCTTGAGCAAATCGTTAGCGTCCTGTTTGATGATGTCCCACGTGTTGTAGTGGAGCGGGATAACGTTCGCCGCGCCGAGGAATTCGACAGCCTTAGCCGCGTCGACGGGATCCATTGTGTAATGCCCGCCGATTGGAAGGAGCGCGTAGTCAATCTTGTCGCGTTCGCCGATAAGTTTCATGTCGCCGAAAAGGGCGGTGTCGCCCGCGAAGTAGACGACTTTACCGCCGATGCCGATAACGTAGCCGCAAGCCACGCCGCCGCCTATGCCGGAGCTGTGGAGCGCGGGAACCATCCTCACGAAGCCGAACGGCAACTTGACGGTGCCGCCGAGGTTCATGCCGATAGTCTTAACGCGTTGCCCGCCGAAGTCCATGATTTCGGGAATGCCCACGACGGTCGCGCCCGTGCGTATCGCAATATTTGGAGCGTCGCCGATATGATCGCCGTGCGCGTGCGTCACCAATATATAATCCGCCTCAACGTCGCGCTCGCTGATTGACGCTTGCGGATTGCCCGTGAGGAACGGGTCGAAGAGAATTTTATATTTGCCGTCGTCGAGCTGAAAGCAGGCGTGCCCGTAATAATTATAAGTAAGCAAGTTAATCGCCTCCCAAAATATTTTTGCGGTAATTCTGCGCGGCGGGCGATATTCCCTGCAAACTTTGCGCCGCGCTGATAACCGAACGCTTATAACGTGAAAATCGATTCAGCACTACAAACAAACTTGCTTATCCCGCAGGTCGCACAAAAAACGCGCAAAAGTTCAACGTCGACAACAATCTTGACCAATCAAGCGAAATTGCGGCGGCTGTCGATTTGTACGGCATTACTGACGTTAATCAGTTCGATTCGCCGTTCGGAAAGCTTTTCTTGAACAAGATTTCGGCTGATAAAGCCAATCCGATTAACTGCATCAACGAAAAATCCGCGCCAATGCTCCTAATGCACGGTACTGCAGATAACGTTGTGTCGCCCGCGCAGACCGATTTGCTTTTCCAAACGTTAAAGGCTCACGGCGTCGACGCGGAGCGTTATATGAAGGCTACGGCGACGTCACTTATCGCGAAGTGGTTCAAACAAAGCCGAACTTGACCGCCTCGCCGACGAGTTTAGTGATGAACTTGATGCTTTGGGCGTGCGCGTTGCCAAGCTTGAGAAATACTCCGACAAAGTTGTCCGTACAGGCAAATCGGACGCTTAGCGCAAGGATAGACGCCAATGCCGACATGACTAAGGACGCGGGCGTCTTGCGTCTAATAACGGCGGCGCGTCCTACTGCTACATCAAAGACAGCGACTTGAAGACGACGGAATACGTCAAGGGCGGCAAAGAGGATAAAGCGGGCGTTTGGGCTGTCAATGCCGGCTACAAATTCGGACGCAAGGCGCGAATCGGCGGCGGCTACGCGAAAAACAGCAAAGCCGATTACGAGGATTATTCGTGGATGGCGCAAGCCATTTACGACAACTATGCCGACAATCCCAATCGCGGCGACCGGGCGGTTTGGGGCGGCTATAAGCTTTACGGTACGAACACCTCCTTTAACGCCATAAGCCGGGACGACGTGCTGCCAAGGGCTGGAACGTCGGCGCGGCTTACGCCCCCATGAACAACATCGGTGTCCTGCTGAAATATTTCAAAGGTAAATATATCAGCGGCTCAAGAAAAAGAATCCTTTGCCTGCACCGCAGAGGAGTCTTTTCATTTGCACAAACTTCGTATGATTTTGCCGAGCGCGGGGTTTGTGTTTTGCTTATTCCACGCGGCAACAAGACTGTTTTTTTCGTTATCGCCCTCCAAAGGCACGACCGCCAATTTCAAAACGTCCTTGGATAGCGTCGTCCGGAATTCGGGAATTATCGTTATGCCCATGCCGACGTAAACCATTAACAAAATGCTCGTTTGCCAACCGGCTAGCTGTTGTTCTCCACGTCAAACTTTATATGTAAGCGAAGATACTCCGTTTGCCCGAAACCGATAAAAAATCCGACGGAAAGTTTACACGTCCAAGAAAAACGAATGCCCCGCCGTCGTCTGCTCCACGATATGAAAAAGTTTTCGGCTGTACGCGTGAAATTCAGCGTCTTGGCGAGGTCGAAATTTGCAAAAAAAAACGCCGAGCTTGCAAGCCCGACGGTTGGAAATTATTTAGGAATTAGGAACTGGGAATTAGGAATTAGTCTAGTCCCTGATTCCTGATTCCTGATTCCTGCCTTAGTACTGGAACATGGTAAGAGAATTCTGGAGGTCTTGAGCGAGGCGGGCGAGTTCGTCTGCCGCAGAGGAAATTTCTTCGGACGAAGCGGATTGTTGCTGAGCCGCCGCAGAAACGCTTTCCATTTCCTTGGATATGCCGAGCCCTTTTTCGAGCGTCTTATCGTTGCAATCGCGAATCTTGAACGTTGCAGTTTCGACCGCCTTGAGTTCGCGAACCATGTTCTTCGCCTCGGTCTCGACCTTCTTGGAGGCGTCTTTGATGCTGTCGAACGTGGAGCGCAGTCTTTCGACGGATTGGGTACCTGCGCGGACTGCCGCGTTGCCCTTCTGCATGGAGTCGACCGCGTTGGTTGTTTCGGCTTGAATTTCGCCGATAAGAGTTGCAATCTTCTGCGAGGCTTCTTGCGATTCTTCGGCGAGCTTGCGGACTTCTTCTGAAACGACGGCGAATCCGCGACCATGTTCACCGGCGCGAGCCGCTTCAATAGCCGCGTTCAATGCAAGCAGGTTAGTCTGTTCGGCGATGCCGCTGATAGATTCGACGATCTGCCCGATTTCCTTGGAACGTTCGCCGAGCTTGTCGACGGTAAGGGCTGAATCATTAACAATCTTTTCGACGCTGATAATCTGCGCGACGGACGCCTCGACAGCTTCAGTACCGGCGTTGGCTTCGTCCATAGCTTTGCCAACCATTGACGCGACCAAATCGGAGGTTTTGGTAAGAGTTTCGATAGAATGCGTGGCGACGTTGATAGCGTCCATGGCGTCGTTGATGAGAGCCTGTTGTTCGACGACTGCGCCCGCCGAGCTGGTGACGGATTGCGCAACCTGTTCAGACGCCTGAGAGCTTTGGTGCGCACTGGCGGTGAGCTCTTCGGATGAGGCGGCGAATTGGCTTGCCGCGTCGCTGGTCTTTTGGACAATCTTGCTTATGGTTTGACGCATGTCGCGGACGGCAAGAGCCATTGCCCCGAATTCGTCAGAACGGTCGGCGTCAAGCAAGTCAGTACGACGGAAGTCGCCGTCTTTGAGCAGGTGCAGAGCCTTAACCATGTTACTAAGCGGGTCGGTGACGGCTTTGGTAATCGCGAAGCTGAAGAACAGCAACAGCACGAAGGTGCCGCCCAGGACGAGGAACAGGTTGCGCGTTGCGGCGGCAATGCCTTCGTCACTGCGCTTAATCGTGTCTTCGGAGTCTTGGTAAGCCTTTTGCTGAATGACCAGAATCGCGTCGCCCGTCGAAACGGCAAAGGGCATGACGTTGTTCTGATAGAAATCCAAGGCTTGGATGCGGAATTGCGCGAGCGTCGTGAGGTCTACACCAACCGGCGAGCGCATAGCTATGATTTTATCGCCACCGTCTTTGAACTTCGCCCATTCGCGTTTGGCAGCGTCTACTTGAGCACGAGCTTGCGCGTCGTCTTTGATTATCTGTTCGTAGTTTGCCAAGGATTCGTCGAGCTCTTTGACAGCGTCGTTATATTTGTTGATACGTTCCTGCAAGAGCGTGGGATCAGTCGTGAAGGGTGCCAAGATTGACTGAACCTGCGCGTAACGCACGGCGTGACGGCAACGTCCAATTTCAAAGATACCCTTCAAGTACGTCTGGCTAATCGTGTTCAAGTCGGTTTGTGCCTGCATGACGGCGAAGTAGCCCACGAGCCCGATAATGATCATTCCGATAATAGCGATGGCGTTTAGGAAAATGAATTTGTATGCCACGCGCATGTTGTTCATCCAAGACATAAAATTTTCTCCTCCTCAATTTTTTGTGCGATAGTGTTTACTGCCGAGTTTATGTTCTATAAGGTGCCCCCTCCCAAAAATATCAAAAGACGTGTATGGCGCAAGTTACACCCCTCCTATTCTGCGCCGTAAAGCTTAATCCTTTCAAACGCAAAAAAAAAAGCCCCGACGAATTTGCCGAGGCTGAAATTTTTTTGCTGATATGTTTTAGTACTTGAACATCTGGAGCGAATTCTGCAAATCTTGAGCGAGGCGGGCAAGTTCATCTGCCGCAGAGGAAATTTCTTCGGACGAGGCGGATTGTTGCTGAGCCGCCGCAGAAACGCTTTCCATTTCCTTCGACACGCCAAGCCCTTTTTCAAGCGTCTTGTCGTTGCAGTCGCGAATCTTGAACGTTGCAGTTTCGACCGCCTTGAGTTCGCGAACCATGTTCTTCGCCTCGGTCTCGACCTTGGAGGAGGCGTCCTTAATGCTGTCAAAGGTGTCGCGCAATTTCTCGACGGACTGGGTACCTTGACGAACTGCCGCGTTGCCCTTCTGCATGGAGTCGACCGCGTTGGTTGTTTCGTTCTGAATTTCGCCGATAAGAGTTGCAATCTTCTGCGAGGCTTCTTGCGATTCTTCGGCGAGCTTGCGGACTTCTTCTGAAACGACGGCGAATCCGCGACCATGTTCACCGGCGCGAGCCGCTTCAATAGCCGCGTTCAATGCAAGCAGGTTAGTCTGTTCGGCGATGCCGCTGATAGATTCGACGATCTGCCCGATTTCCTTGGAACGTTCGCCGAGCTTGTCGACGGTAAGGGCTGAATCATTAACAATCTTTTCGACGCTGATAATCTGCGCGACGGACGCCTCGACGGCTTCGGTACCGGCGTTGGCTTCGTCCATAGCTTTGCCAACCATAGCGGCGACGAGGTCTGAAGTCTTCGTAAGAGTTTCAATGGAAGTCATAGCGGCATTGATAGCATTCATGGCGTCGTTGATAAGTCCTTGCTGTTCGACGACCGCACCTGCCGAATTGGTAACAGAGTTGGCAACCTGTTCGGAAGCTTGCGAGCTCTGGTGAGCACTGGCAGTGAGCTCCTGCGAAGAAGCCGCGAATTGGCTTGCCGCGTCGCTGGTCTTTTGGACGACCTTGCTTATGGTTTGGCGCATTTCACGGACGGCAAGAGCCATAGCTCCGAATTCGTCTTCGCGGTCAACATCGAGCAAGCTGGTCAAACGGAAGTCGCCATCTTTGAGCAAGTGCAGAGCCTTAACCATATTGGCAAGCGGATTGGTAACAGCTTTGGTAATCGTGAAGCTGAAGAAAATCAAGACAACAATCGTGCCGCCGAGGACGAGGAACAAGTTGCGTTCAGTGGCTTCAATGCCCTCGTTACTGCGTGCAATGGTGTCTTCGGAGTCTTGGTAAGCCTTTTGCTGAATTTCCAAAATCGCGCCGCCCGTCGAAACGGCAAAGGGCATGACTTCAGATTGATAGAATTCCATAGCGGCATTTCTGTGGTTGGCGATAGCTTGAGTGTCGCCGCTGGCAGGTGAACGCATTTGCATCATCTTGTCGCCGCCGGCTTTGAACTTAGCCCATTCGCGTTTGGCGGCGTCAACCTGTGCGCGAGCCTGCGCATCGTCTTTGATAATCTGTTCGTAGAGAGCCAAGGACTCGTCCAATTCTTTTACCGCGCCGTTATATTTGTCGACGCGAGACTGAAGCAGTGACGGGTCGGTCGTAAAGGGCACCAAGATGGCCTGAACTTGCGCATAACGGACGGCGTGGCGGCAACGTCCGATTTCAAAGATACCCTTCAAGTACGTTTGGCTGATTGTGTCCAAATCGTGTTGCGCCTGCATGACGGCGAAGTAGCCGACCATTCCGACGATGATCATTCCGAAAATCGCGATGACGTTCAGAGTCAAGAGCTTATACGCCACGCGCATATTATCCATGAACGACATAGAAATACTTCCTCCTTTTGTAGCGGCTCGACCGCCCGTATTGATGGTTGAACGCATTCCCGTGAATTCGGGCGTGACTTTCCGCCGTTCGTGCGGTAGTTTTAAGCTTTGTTTGCCTGCTGTTCTATGGCGTTCCTCCCTCCGCAAATCTCCCCCGCCGCATACTTTTTAAGCGTTGTGATTTTAGTTTAACGCAGGAGGAATGTCAAACACTTAAGCCACCTCCTGTGGATTTTCACACAAAAAAAAATTGACGGGCGAAGAACTATCTCCGTTCGCCAATTTCTAATCTCGTCGACGCAGTGGTATACTGTAAAAAATTTTTGGAGGTAATCTCAATGAACGAAAACTTAATCGGCTTGACGAACGCGGCGGAGGATACCGTGACGGAGGCGAACACGGCCCTCGCGCTGAGGTCGGGCAGTTTGAAGGTCTTGGCGACGCCCGCGCTGATTCGATTGATTGAAGTTGCGGCGTCCGAATTGCTCGAAAAAAATTTGCCGCCCGAATTGACCTCGGTCGGCATATTGCTTGACGTTAAACACACGGCTCCGACGCCGCTCGGAATGAACGTCCGCGCAGAGGTTAGAATCGTCGCCATTGACGGGCGCAAGGTGATTTTCGACGCGGTTGCCTTTGATGAGGTTGACGAAGTCGGGCGCGGCACTCACGAACGCTTTATCGTCGACAGATTGAAATTTCAAGCCAAAGCGGATTCAAAAATCTAGGGACTAGGGATTAGGTTTTTACTAGTCCATAATTAACTGCGATTTTCCAGCGCAACCAGCCTGTCCGCGCCGTAACGCTTGCGCAGGACGGGCTTTTCAATCTTGCCCGTGGCATTGCGCGGCACCTCGGCGAAGATGATTTTCTTCGGGCGTTTATAGCGCGGCAAATCCAGACAGAAATTGTTGACTTCCTCCTCCGTGCACTCGACGCCGGGTTGAAGCTCGATAATCGCCGCACTAATCTCGCCCAGCCGACGGTCGGGCAAGCCGATAACCGCCACGTCCTTAATCTTGGCAAACTTGTGCAGGAAGTCTTCAATCTGCACGGGATAAATATTTTCGCCGCCGCTTACGATAACGTCCTTTTTGCGGTCGACGAGGAAATAAAAGCCGTCCTCGTCCTGATGAGCCATGTCGCCCGTAAGGAGCCAGCCGTCCTTTAAAACTTCGGCGGTCGCTTTCGGGTCGTTATAATAGCACGTCATGACGCCGGGACCTTTGACGCACAACTCGCCCACGTCGCCGCGAATAACTTCAACGCCCAGCTCGTCGACAATCTTGCACTCCCAACGATAGCCGGGAACGCCGATAGCTCCGACCTTGCCGATATTCTCCAAACCCAAATGCACGCAACCGGGACCCGTCGATTCGCTAAGCCCGTAGTTCGTGTCGTAATCGTGATTCGGGAAATATTTCTTCCAGCGTCGAATCAAACTCGGCGGCACGGGTTGCGCCCCTATGTGCATGAGCCGCCATTGGTCGAGCTTGTAATCCTCCAACTTCAAATCGCCCCGGTCTAGCGCGTCAACTATATCCTGCGCCCACGGCACCAACAGCCAGACGATTGTGCATTGCTCCTTTGATACCGCGTCCAAAATTATTTCGGGCTTCGTCCCTTTGAGCAAAACCGCCTTGCTGCCCGCCACCAGCGACCCCATCCAATGAAACTTCGCGCCCGTGTGGTAAAGCGGCGGTATGCATAAAAAGTTATCCTCGCGCCCCGTCAAGTGATGTTTTTGCTCCATCTGCGCGGCTTGCGTCAAGCTCCTGTGCTTGTGAAGTATCGCCTTCGGAAAGCCCGTAGTCCCCGACGAAAAATAAATCGCGCCGTAATCGTCCTCGGTTATCCCGCCGACCATAGGCTTGACACTTGAGCAATCGTCAACCATGATGTGATAGCTCTCCGCGAAACTCGGACAGTTGTCGCCGACGTAAATCAGCAAGCGACCTTTGGACAGCCGCTCGGCATTAGTCTCTATGCGCCCGATAAACTCCGGTCCGAAAATGATAACGTCGACCTCGGCAAGCTCCGCGCAGTAAAGAATCTCCGCCGCGTCGTAGCGGAAATTGAACGGCACCGCTATCGCGCCCGTCTTCAACACGCCAAAGTAAATCGGCAACCATTCCAGGCAGTTGTACATCAAAATCGCGACCTTATCGCCCTTGTGCACGCCGCGCTCAATCAGCAGGTTGGCGCATCGATTAGCCTTCTCGTCGAAGACGCGCCACGTTATCTCCCGACGATACGGCGCGAAACTGTTCGATTCAATCAAGCTGAATTCTTTCCAACTCATACGCCGACCGTCAGCCACGGCGGGATTCAGCTCCACCAGCGCAACCTCGTCGCCGTACAACGCCGCATTGCGCTCCAAATATTCCATAACGGGCATAAATCTGTTTGCTCCTTTGTCTTGAATTTTAAACGCGCCTATTCTACACCGTCACGGGGAATTTTCCAAACCTTTTAGCCAATCAAAAATAATCCGCCGCGAAGTCGAAATGTCGCTTGAGTAAATATCGAGCGGCTCGGCAATGTCGGCATATTTTTTTAGCGCGTTCAAGCTCTCGCCGAAACCGCCGCCGCCGTGCGTAACTATCGGATAAATCGTCTTGCCCGTCAAATCACAACCGCGCAGGAAATTCTCCGCAGGCTTAGGCAAATTGCTCCACCACAGCGGATAAATCAAAATAATCTTATCGTAGCTTTCGACGGCGGGCAAAGACTTCAGCGCGGGCAACTCGCCGCTCTCAAACTCGCGCTTGGCAACCTGCGTCGTCTGCGAATAATCGGCGGGATAAGTTTTCTCGGTCTGAAGCGCAAAAATATCGCCGCCCGTCACGCTTTGGACGATTTGAGCGATCATCTGCGCGTTGCCGATAAGCTCGGAGCCGTCAACCATGAGCGACGCGCCCGATACCGCGTCAACCTCGGCGGGAAAATCCGTGTTGCCCACGCGCCCGAAGTACACGATTAAAATCCTCCCGTCAATGCTTAAACGCTCGCCGCGCAGAATCTCGGCGCGATTGACTTCAACCTTATGAAACCAGCGGTCGAGGTACGGCAGTCCGAATATCGCTCCGACTGCCAACACGAATACCGTAAGCGTCGCCGCGTAGAATATGCGCCCTTTGACGTAGCGGCTCGCGTGAATCAGTATGTGCACGAACAGCGCGACCGTTGAGCCAATCGCCGCGCCCAGGTGTATCGCCCGCCAATTCGCTTCGGGCGCAGTGAAATACTCAGCCAATGCCGCGCCCGATACCGCCAACGTCACCACGAACGCCGCGAATAAAATTATCGTCGCGTGATTGACGACCCGCCGCCGATTAAAGCCTCCGCGCAGAAAATTTTTGTAAAAGCTCCGATTCAAGACGTTGTGCGCCACGACTCCGACGACGAAAATTATCCCAATCGCCTCGTGAATCTGCGCGGAAAGGAAGTTGCTCGACAAGCCGACGAAGAACAGAATCAACAACGCCGCGTCCAAAAGTTTTTTCATGTAAGCCCTCCGCGTGAGTTTTTTTTATGATAACAAAAAAATCCTCCGAGCCTCAACCCGAAGGAAAATATTTCCGTCCGAAATTTTACTTGGTCTCCGTGAAAACCTTGGCGAAAATTTAATCGTTAATCGTCATGAAAATTTCCTACTCAATGAGCGTGCCGCGTAGCCTGCCAAAAATTTGTATCGTCCGACTGCCGCGCTAAATTCCCTTCAAAGCCCGTTGCCTTGCGCGACAGCCTTGCCCAGTTCGTAAGCCTCCGTTAATTCCTTGTGCCCCTTGATGTCGCCGACCTTCATGACGCCGCCCGCCAAGACGTGACCGCGCTCCGTCCAGCCGAGGTGCTTCATCAAGTTTTGGTAGTAAGTCAGCGCGTCGTCGAAACCGTAGCCCTCCGCCGCCATAAGCAGAACAGATTCTTTCTTCGGGTTGCGATAATTCGGGTCGCACTCCGCTACCGCAAACAATCTGTCGAACGCCGTGCGCAACTGCCCGCTAAAATTCCAATAGTAGAGCGGCGTCGCCAAAACCACGACGTCCGCCTCGCGATACACGGGATAAATCTTGTCCATGTCGTCGTGCTGAACGCAGGGGTGCTCGATATTCTTGCCGCCGCCGAAACAGCCCTTGCAACCGTGAATGTTCATCTTGTCAAGCTGAAAAATCTCGACCTCGCAACCCTCCTCGCGTGCGCCGCGTGCAAACTCCGCAATCAGAGCCGACGTATTGCCCTTGGCTCGCGGGCTTCCGTTCAATACGATAACCTTCCTGCCCATTCGATTCACTCTCCCAAAATTTATGCGACATTAAGCGCGAATTTCCTCGACGCCCATGTAAGGTATAAGAGCCGCCGGGATTTTGACTGAGCCGTCCGCTTGCTGATAATTTTCCAAAATCGCGGCGACGGTGCGCCCGACCGCTATGCCCGACCCGTTAAGCGTGTGCACGTATTCGGGCTTGGATTTGTTATCGCGGCGGAACTTGATATTGGCGCGGCGAGCCTGATAATCGGTGCAGTTGGAGCAGGAGGAAATTTCGCGATACTTACCCTGCGCGGGCATCCAAACTTCAATGTCGTAAGTCTTGGCGGAGGTGAAACTCATATCGCCCGTGCACAGCAACACCACGCGATACGGAATTTCCAAAGTGCGCAAAACGTCCTCGGCGGCGTCGACCATGCTCTCCAATTCGTTCCACGAATCTTCGGGCTTGGTGAACTTAATCAGCTCGACCTTGTTAAACTGGTGTTGACGAATCAAGCCGCGAGTGTCGCGACCCGCCGCGCCCGCCTCCGCCCTAAAGCACGCCGTGTAGCACGCGTAGTATTCGGGCAAAGTGTCGGCGGATAAAATTTCGTCGCGATGAAAATTCGTCATGGGCACCTCGGCAGTCGGCACCAAGTAATAATCCAAACCCTCAAGCTTGAACATGTCCTCGGCGAATTTGGGCAGCTGACCGGTACCAATCATGCTGTCGCGGTTGACGATATACGGCGCAAGCATTTCGGTGTAGCCGTGACGGTTGGCGTGCAAGTCCATCATGAAATTGATACAAGCACGCTCAAGCCGCGCTCCCAAGCCGCGATAAAATGTGAACCTTGCGCCCGTCACCTTGCCTGCGCGGTCGAAGTCAAAGATATTCAGCGCGGTACCGATGTCCCAATGCGCCTTAGGCTCAAAGTCGAAACTGCGCGGCTCGCCCCATTTGCGGACTTCGGGATTCTGCGTATCGTCAAGACCAATGGGCACGTCGGCGGCGGGTATGTTCGGGATATGCAACAGCAAATCGCGCAGGCTGCCTTCCACGTCGCGAAGCTCGGCGTCGAGGGCAGAAATTTTCGCGCCCATTTGACGAACCTCGGCGGAAATCGCCTCGGTATCCTCGCCCGCCTTTTTCAGCGCACCGATTTTTTTGGAAGTCGCGTTGCGTTGGCTCTTAAGCTGTTCGGTCTCGCCCAAAATGGCGCGGCGGCGTTGTTCAAGCTCCGTGAAGTTGTCGAGGCTCAAAGCGTTGTTGCGATTTTTTAACATAGCGCGAATCACGTCGAGATTGTCGCGCACGAATTTCATATCAAGCAAGTGAATTACCTCCCAAAGATTTTCCGCTAAGTCTAGCAAAAACGCCTTTGCAAATCAAATTTTTTTATGCTATAAAGTTTTCGGAGGTGTTGATTATGATTGCCGAACGCGGAACTCGCGACAAGCTCGAAAAATATTTTGACCTCAATCGCCCGCTGAAAATCACTTTGCAGACCGACGGCGCGGCGACTTATGATTTTTGTTGCTTCGGTGTCGACAAGGACGCGCAACTTTCCGACGACCGCTACATGATTTTTTATAATCAGCTCGCCTCGCCCGCCGGTGAAATTATCGGCAAGGAAATTCCTGCGGGCATGGAGTTCACCGTCAAGCTCAACGACTTGCCGACGACGATTCAAAAGCTCGTGTTCACTTGTTCTATTGACGGCGCGGGCGTCATGAGCGAAATTGTCCGTCATAAAATTTTAATCGGCGACGAAATTTCTGCAGAGTTCGGCGGCGGCGATTTTGAACAAGAGAAAGCCGTCACGTCGCTGGAAATTTACCGCAAGAACGGTTGGCGATTCAACGTCGTGGCTCGCGGCTTCAACGGCGGTTTGGACGCCTTGCTTGCCTTTTACGGCGGCGAACAGATTGACGCTCCTCCGCCTCCGCCTCAAAAAGTTTCGCTGGAGAAAAAAATCCAAGACGGCGCGCCGAAGTTAATTTCCCTCGTTAAGCCGCTCAAAGTTCAGCTGGAGAAACGCAACTTGCTCGACGTTACCGCCCGCGTCGCGCTGGTTATGGATATTTCCGGCTCCATGACGAACAGCTACGAGGACGGCACCGTTCAAGAGATTGTCAACAAGATTTTGCCGCTTGCCGTTCAATTCGACGATGACGGCGAACTTGACTTTTGGTATTTCGGCGACCGTTGCGAACGCCGCCCGACCGTCAACATGCGCAATTACGAGCAAGCCGTCCCGCGCAACTGGCAAAATTTGATGAGCAACCTAGGCTACGGCACCGCTGAGCTTGTCGTTATGCGGGAGGTCGTCGCCGAATACGAGACCGGCACTTTGCCCGCTTACGTCGTGTTCATCACCGACGGAGGATTTTTCGACAGGAGCCGCATTAAGGATTTTCTGATTGAGGCGTCGTATCTGCCGATTTTTTGGCAATTCGTGGGCGTGCGCGGTTCGGGCTACGGCTTGCTTGAGGAGCTTGACAACATGGGCGGGCGTTACGTCGACAATGCCAATTTCTTCGCGCTGGACGATTTCCGCACCGTGCCCAATGAGGAGCTGTATTCGCGCTTGCTGAATGAATTTCCCGCGTGGCTCAAGTTGGCTAAGGATAACGGCGTGCTTGACGGCTCGGCTAAAAATTCGCGTCCCAATCCGCCGCCCGAAAAATCTTTCGGTGACAGGTTCCGTGGGCTTTTCGGCTTATAAAATTTTGGGAGGTATCGATAATGGTTTCGTTGGAAAAGAGAATTCAAGACGGCGCACCGAAGTTAATTTCGTTGGTCAAGCCGCTCCGTGTCGAATTGGAAAAGCGCAACTTGCTCGACGTTACGGCTCGCGTCGCGTTGGTGGTCGATATTTCCGGCTCGATGAATCGCAGCTACAAGGACGGCACCGTTCAAGAGATTGTCAACAAGCTTTTGCCCGTGGCTGTGCAATTCGACGACGACGGCGCGTTGGACTTTTGGTTTTACGGCACGACCTGCGAACGTCGCCCGCCCGTCAACATGAGCAATTACGAGAGCGCGATTCCCGACGATTGGAAAAAGATTCGCGAAAGGATTGGCGGCGTCAACAACGAGCCTGCCGTCATGGAGGAGGTTATCGCCGAATTCGCCGAGAGCACTTTGCCCGTCTACGTCGTCTTTGTCACCGACGGCGGCATTTCCAAAACCGCGCAGATTAAAAAGCTCCTGATTGAGGCGTCGTATCAGCCGATTTTCTGGCAATTCGTGGGCGTGCGCGGCAAGGATTACGGCATACTTGAGAAGTTCGACACGCTTAAGGAGCGTTACGTTGACAATGCCAATTTCTTCGCGCTGGACGATTTCAGCTCCGTGCCCAATGACGAACTTTATTCGCGCCTGCTTGACGAATTCCCGACGTGGCTTGCGGCAATTAAAGGCAACGGCGTCCTCGACGGCTCCGTCCGCCAAACGACTGACGACTTGCTTGCAAGGTTGCGGCGATATTTCGGATTCGATTCCTAAGCCCGCGCACATTGACACAAAAAAACCGTTCCCCGTTTGAGGAGCGGTCTTTTTGATTTTGCGCTAAGCCTACTCGACGGATTCCTCCGCCGCGTCAAGGTTGGTGGCGACGGTATCCGACTGAACCTCTTCAACCGCGCCGTTGACAACTGTATCCTCGGAAACGTTTTCGGAAGTCTCTTCGGCGTCAAAAGTCTGCGCGGAGGCGTCGGCAGTCTCTTCGGGCGGTTGGTCGTAGACGTGACCGATACTGGAAATGTCGACCATGTATTTTTCGCCGTCCTCGTCCTCCACGACGATGCTAGGATTGCCCTCGACAATCGTCACGCCCGTAACGATGCCCGTCATATTCTCTTGGCGGCTCGTGGGATTGCCCTCGGCGTCCGCCTCGTTTATCGTGTTCACCCAATCGACCTGCTTGCCGATCATGCTGCTCAACTGCCCGACCAAAACCGACGTGTCGATATTGTTGACGACTTTGCCGAGGTCTTCCAGATTCTTGACGACGTTGGTCATCTGCTCCAAAGAGCTGAATTGCGCAAGCTCGGCGATATAACTGCTGTTGTCCTGCGGGTCGAGCGGGTCTTGATTCTTGAGCTGAGTGACAAGCAGTTGAAGGAACGCGTCCTTGCCGAGGTCGTCGTTAGCCTTAACCTCCTTGGTCTGCGAGGCTTCATAGGCGGCGGCGTCATAAGTCACGCCGTCAACCGTGATTGTGTTGAATGAATTTGCCATGTGAATCCCTCCAAAATTTTAAACGGAATAGTCGACGCCCTCGGTAGTGCTTTCGTTGACGGGGGCGGTCGTTTCAATGTCGCGTTCAAGCACGTCCATATCGAGGCGGCGATTGCCTTGCCTTTGCTGACGATTTTGTTGCCACGCCTGACCGCCCTGACCGTTCATCAAGCCGCCGTCGCTCAAGCCCGCGTAAACGTCGACGTGCTCAACCTTAAGCCCGACGTTGCTGAGTTCTTGGCGGAGCTGAACGAGCGAATTCTCGATAATCGTGCGAACCTGCGCGTTATCGCTGTGGAAACTGGCATTGACCGCGCCGTTGGCACTGACGGAAACTTTAAGCGTCAATTCGCCGAGGTGTTCGGGGTTGAGCTTGATAACCATTTCGGTATTTTCCGCCGTGCGAATCAGTCGGGCTTGACGGACAATCTGCGCGGGTACGTCGAAGTCTTCTTGAGGCGCAGGCGGCGCGTCGGGTGCTTGCAAAGGATTGGTCGGTTGCGGCGGAGGAGCGTCGTTTGTCGTCGGCGTCGGTGCCGCGAAAATTTCTCCGCCCGTCGAGACGGCTTGAGGTTGCGGGGCTTCGGACATCGATTGGAAGTTTTGCCCTTGGAAATTTCCCTGTTGCTGAGGCTCTTGATTGAATTGTTGCGACGCGGGCGGCGTCACGGGCGCGGCTGTCGGTGCCGATTCGACCTCAACCCTAACGCCGAGCAGTTCCGAGAAATTTTGCACTGTCGGGCGTTCGTCGACCGGGGGCGGCATTACGACCGTTTGCGCTTGAATTGTCGGCTTGAGTTCAGCTTGAGCGACAGGCTCCGAGGCTTGCGCTTGAGTTGTCGGCTTTAGTTCAGCTTGAGCAGTCGGCTCCGAGGCTTGCGGTTGAATCGTCGGCTTGACTTCAGCTTGAGCAGTCGGCTCCGCGGCTTGCGGCTGAATTGTCGGCTTGAGTTCAGCTTGAGCGGTCGGCTCCGAGGCTTGCGGCTGAATTGTCGGCTTGAGTTCAACTTGAGCGGTCGGCTCCGAGACTTGCGGTTGAATTGTCGGCTTGAGTTCAGCTTGAGCGGTCGGCTCCGAGGCTTGCGGCTGAATTGTCGGCTTGAGTTCAACTTGAGCGGTCGGCTCCGAGACTTGCGGTTGAATTGTCGGCTTGAGTTCAGCTTGAGCGGTCGGCTCCGAGGCTTGCGGCTGAA
>CALFJE010000115.1 GCA_937877545.1 uncultured Selenomonadales bacterium
CGAAGGCGGCTTGAACTTCGGCGCGGAGTTCCGTTTTATCCTTAGGAAAACCGATTCCCGTTTCGGTAATGTCGCCGACCTTTACGTTGATTATCGTCGCAGACGTTAAATCACTTGCGCCCCTTGATTAAATCGGCTTTAAACCATTTCTCGGAAATTTCCTTGGCGGTGCCGTCGGCAATCATCTCGTCGAAGGCGGCTTGAACTTCGGCGCGGAGTTCCGTTTTATCCTTAGGAAAACCGATACCCGTCTCGGTAATGTCGCCAACCCTTACGTTGATTATCTTGAATTTATCGGGTTGTTTACAGGTCTCGTAACGCGCAACAAGTTCGTCGCAGACGAAAATCTCAATCTCGCCGCGATTCAGAGCCGCGACGCCCTCTCCCTGTTTGCCGTAAGCCTTATATTCCTTGAAAGTGTCTTTAAGTTCGGCGTGTTGCTTAAGGTAATCGTCGGAGGCGGAGCCGCTTTGCGAGCCGACGATTTTATCCGCCAAGTCGTATTCGGAGTTAATGCTCAAATCGCTGTCTTTGGCAACCAAAACGATTTTGCGGTCGTCCATGTAGGGTTTGCTGAAAATCATATATTCCTTGCGCTTTTCGGTTATGTCAAGCCCGTTCCAAATCATGTCGACGCCGCCCGACGTAATTTCCTTGCGCTTGTTGCTCCAATCGATTGGCTTGAACTCAGCCGTGACGCCCATACGCGAACACGCCTCCTGCGCCAAGTCAATCTCAAAGCCGACGAGTTCATTGCGCTCATTGTAAAAGCTCATCGGCGCGAAGTCGTCATCTATCCCGATAACCAGCTTTTTGCCCGCATTCGTACTGCCGCAACCCGTCAGCAAAAAAATAACCGGCAGAAGCAGCAAAAATATTTTTTTCATGCCGAAAACCACCTTACCCGAAATTATTTGCGCGACTTGATTAAATCGGCGTTAAACCACTTAATGGAAATATCTTTGGCGGTGCCGTCGGCAATCATTTCGTCGAAGACCGCTTGAACTTTGTCGCGCAACTCGACGTTATCCTTACGGAAGCCGATACCAAACTCCGTGACGGGACCGACCGTTACATCAATTATCCTAAATGTTTTGGGGCGTCTTATCATCTCGTAGCGGGCGGCAATTTCGTCGACTATCAACACGTCGAATTCGCCCGCATTCAGAGCCGCAAATCCCTCCTTTACGTTGCGATATGTTTTGAACGCGGCGAAACTTTTCTTTAGGGCGGCGTCGGCGTTTATGTAGTCCTCGGAGTTGGAGCCGGCTTGCGTGCCAACGATTTTGCCCGCCAAGTCGCTCACGTTGCGGATATTTAAATCGTTGCCCGCCCGAATCAAAAGGATTTGCCGATTGTCCATGTAGGGCTTGCTGAAAATCATATACGCCTTGTATTCGTCCATGATGTCGCAACCGTTCCAAATCATATCGACGTTGCCCGACGTAATTTCCTCGCGCTTGTTATCCCAATCGATTGACTTGAATTCAAGCTCGGCTCCTAATCGCCGCGCCGCCTCCCTTGCCAAGTCAACGTCGAAGCCGACGATATTGCCCGCCTCGTCGCGGAAGCCCATCGGCGCGAATTCGTCATCTATCCCGATAACCAGCTTGCCGATTGTACCGTTATTGCCGCAACCCGTCAGCGCAAAAATCATCAGCATAAGCAACAGAAGTATCCTCTTCACGTCGAAAGCCTCCTTGTCCGAAATTATCTGTGGCGTTTAATTAAATCGGCTTGGAACCATTTTTCGGAAATTCTTTTGGCGGTACCGTCGGCAATTATTTCGTCGAAAGCCTTTTGAACTTTGTCGCGAAGCTCTATATCGTCCTTGCGAAAGCCGATACCAATTTCCGTGGCGGGACCGACAGTCACCTCGACGACCTCAAATTTATTTGGAATTTTGCTTATCTCGTAGCGGGCGGCAATCTCGTCGCAAATCAGCACGTCGACGTTGCCGCTGTCCAAATCCTCGAACGCCGCCTTGACGGTGCCGTAGATTTTGAAGTCCGCGAAAGTATTCCGCAGATTTTCATTTTGGATAATGTAAGTCTCGGAATTGGAGCCGCCCTGCGTGCCGACGATTTTGCCGGCGAGGTCGTATTCGGAGCGAATACCTTGATTATTGCCCGCCTTGACTAACAGGATTTGCCGATTATCCATGTAGGGCTTGCTGTAGAGGATATTCGTCTTGCGTTCGGGCGTGATGTCCAGCCCGTTCCAAATCATGTCGATTCGACCGATTTTCAGCTCCACAATCTTGTTGTCCCAATCGATAGGTCTGAATTCGAGTTCAACTGCCATGCGTTTAGCCGTCTCTTTGGCGAGGTCAATATCGAAGCCGACGAGTTCGCCCTGTTCGTCGCGGAAACCCATGGGCGCGTACTCGTCATCAACGCCCACAATCAATTTTGGTTTTTCTTTCAAGCCGCCGCCGCACCCCGTTACAAAAAAAATCAGCAACAGGAGCGGCAGAAGTAGTTTCTTCATGCTCAAGCCTCCTTTGTTCCAAATTGCCTTGCATTATAGTTTAAGCTTTGAGGGCTTGTCAAAAAATTTATCGACGCGCCGCGCTCTGTCTGATATAATTTTTGCAAGGATGATAATTTTTGGAGCAGGGTTGGTTTTCGCGGCGGTGAAAGGAGGTTTCCATGAAAAAACTTATCCGACGATTGGGCAGGACGGGCTTTCTGATTCTGTGCTTTATCCCGTTCGGCGTGTGGGGCTTATATTATCACGGCTTGGCGGGCTTGCTGGCGGCGATGTTCGGCTGGTGGCTCGGCGGCGTCATCTACTACCGGAAAGAAAATAAGCGACGCTTGAAACGCTTCCTGCGGCGGCTCTCGGATTTGCAACTTCAACTGCTGGTTAAGGGGACGATTTGCTTGCCGATAGTGGCGGCGGGCGTCTGCTACAACGGTTGGCTCGGATTGGTGGCGTCGTTGCTCGGCATAGCGGTCGGCGAATTCATTTGTCGCAAGTGGCTTTTCAAAAAGCGTTGAAGTCTTTTTCCCTCGCAAACGGCGGGGGATTTTTTTGTATACAAGCATTGACCTAAGTACAAATGCGCGTTAAAATCCTACATAGAATTTTCAGGAGACTTTAGCGAAAAGGTGAGGGATATGGAAAAGGCAACGGTCGTAGTGATCGGCGGCGGAGCGACGGGGCTGGGTATCCTGCGCGATTTGTCTATGCGCGGCGTCAAGGCTCTGCTGGTCGAGAAAAACGATTTGGTCAACGGGGCGAGTTCGCGCTATCACGGCTTGTTACACAGCGGCGGACGTTATGCCGTCAAAGACCAGGAGGCGGCGCGGGAGTGCATTATCGAAAATCAGATTATGCGCAAAATCGGCAAGAGTTGCGTGGAGCCGTGCGGCGGCATGTTCACGCGGCTTGACATTGACGACCCCGCTTACGAGGAGGCGTGGGTTAAAGGTTGCGCGGACAGCGGCATTGAGGCGACACCCATAACTTTGGACGAGGCGTTTCGTTTGGAGCCGAGGCTTTCGCGCAAACACGTCAAGAGCGCGTATCTGGTGCCCGACGCGGCGGTCGACGGCTTCCGCATGTCGTGGCAACTTATCGATTCGTCGAAACGCTACGGCGGCGCGTTCAAGACCTACACCGAGGTTATCGGCTTCGACAGCGTAAACGGCGTCCTGCGCGGCGTCAAGGTTCGCAATCAATTCACGGGCGAGGAGTACGAAATCGGTTGCGATATTGCCGTCAACGCGGCGGGCGGCTGGGCAGGCTTTGTCGGCAAGCTTGCCGGCGTCGAGATTGGCGTCCAGCCCGATAAAGGCACGCTTATCGCGTTCAATCAGCGAATAGTTAATCATGTCGTCAATCGGTTGCACAAGTCTTCCGACGGCGATATTTTTGTTCCGCACGGCTCCATAACTATCCTCGGTACGTCGTCGATGAGCATTCCCGACCCCGAAGATACGAGCACCTCCCGCGAGGAGGTTGAGAGCCTCCTTAAGATTGGCGAACAGACTTTTGAAGACCTGCGCGACTTCCGAATTCTGCGGACGTTCGCCGGCTCCAGACCTTTATATATTCCGCCGGGCGGCGCGGTGGGGCGCAGTGCGTCCAGAGGCTTTGCGATTGTCGACCACGAGCGCGACGGCTTGAAGGGTTTCTTTACGATTGTCGGCGGCAAGTTCACGACGTATCGGCTTATGGCGGAAAAGATGTGCAACCAAATCTGCGCGAAAATCGGCAACAGCGAGCCTTGTCGGACGGCGGAGGAGCCGCTTGTCCCCGAAGTGTCCGACGAGGATAAAGCACGCGCCAAAAAGTTTTTCCCGTCATACGGCACGAATCTTGCGGCTACGCGTTTGGGAGCCGAGCGTTTTAAAAAAGTCGTTGAACGTCTGGAAAGCGACCCCGAAAGCCGCGAGCTGGTTTGCGAGTGCGAAAACGTTACCCGCGCCGAGGTCGAGGAAATTTGCAAGGACGACACGAGCTTTATCGTCAACGACGTGCGGCGGCGGACGCGTGTGGGCATGGGCACTTGCCAAGGAAATTTCTGCGCGTTGCGGGCGGCGGCAGTCTTCGCGGATATGGGCGTCGAATCAACGGCTAAGGACTCCTTGACGCGAATGCGCGAATTTTTACAGGGGCGTTGGAAAGGAATACGCCCCGTGCTTTTGGGCAGGACGCTCCGCGAAACCGAAATGACGCGGGCGATTTACGAACTTTCAATGAACGTGACGGGAGGCGAGCCTAAATGAGACCTGCGGATTTGATTGTGATTGGCGGCGGGCTTGCGGGCTTGACGGCGGCGGCTGTCGCGGCGAATCGCGGGCAAAAAGTCACCTTGCTGACTTACGGCTCCGGCTCGTTGCCTCTTGCAAGCGGCGCGATTGACTTCCTCAACGCCAAGGCTCCCGACGCCGCGATTAAGGCGTTGTCCGCGCATCACCCCTATAAAAAAATCGGATTCAAAAGCATTGACGCGGCGGCTAAGTTTCTTTGCGATGTTGCCGCGCAGGCTAATCTTCCCTACGTCGGCAGGCTTTCCGCGCAGATTCCCGTTGTGACGGCGGTCGGCACGCTTAAATATTCCGCGCTCGTTCCCGAATCAATGGATGCCTCGCGCCTTGCCGATAAGCGGAGGATTTTCGTCGCGGGTATCAACGGGCTTAAAGATTTTTATGCGTCCATGCTCGTCGACAATCTCAAAAAGTATTTCCCCGATAAAATTTTCGACGCGGTTAAGCTCGACCTCGACCTGCTCGGCGGGCGCGATATTACTTGCATGGACGCCGCCCAACTTTTGACGGGCAATGAGCAAAGCCTCGCCGACGCCTTAAAGGATTTGAACTCTACCGACGCCGACGCGATTATCCTGCCGCCGATTCTCGGTTTGGAGGGCAACGACGCCCGCACCGTTATCAAGCCGCAAATCCGCGCAGATATTATCGAAACGACTTGCTTGCCGCCCTCGCCGCCCGGTATCAGACTTCAACGCGCTCTTATAAAATATTTGCAACGTTCGGGCGTCCGCATTTACGAAAACTCCAAAGTCGTGCGCGGCGTTGGCGACGGCAAAAAAATTACGGGCGTTGTCGTCGAGGGTGCCGTCCGCGAAAAGATTTTCCCTGCGCGGAAAGTCATCCTCGCGACGGGCGGCTTTTACAGCGGCGGAATCGTTATGCGCGACTTCGACACTCCGAGGGAACCGATTTTCGATTTGCCGGTCTTCTTCCCTATGGGCGAGGGTAATTGGAGCAATCGCGGACTGTTCGACAATCGTCCGCAAGGTTTTTCTATGACGGGCATTTTCACCGACGACAAGCTTAATCCCGTCGACGAGAACGGCGCGGTCATTTACGATAACTTACACGTGGTCGGGGCGAATCTCGGCGGCGCGGATTTTATATTTGAGCGTTCCTTGGGCGGCGTGGCGATAGCCTCGGCTTACCGGGCGGCGACGATTTAGGAGGCGGCGATTATGAGTGATACCACTAAGGCGATTTTCACGGGCGACCGTTGCTTGTCGTGTACGTCCTGCATGGCGAATTGTCCCGTCATGGCGGCGGTTAAGGCTTATCGCGGTCCGAAACTGGTTGCGCCGGCGCATGGGCGTATGCATTTTTCGCAAGAGGACATCGAGGAAAGTTTGAACTACTGTTCCAACTGCAAGAGTTGCGACCGCGCTTGTCCGTCGGGCGTGGCGGTTTCTACCCTTAACATGTTGCAACGCGCCGAATATTATAAAAAGCATGAACACCTGCGCCACGAGGATATGTTGGCTCACGGCGAACGCATGGCTAAAATGGTTCGCATGATGCCTTTCGGCGCGACGTTCGCGAATATCGGCATGGGCATGGGCAAGGCTCTGGGCGTATTCAGCGCGTTGGGGCTTGCGGGCGAACGCACCATGCCCGCCTATGCCGCGACGCCTTTTAAAGACGCCTTCCGCCGAATCAAGCAACCGCCCGCCGCAAAAAAGATTGTCCTGTTCACGGGCTGCTACATAAATGACAACGAGCCGCAAGTCGGCGCGGCTTTCGTCAAGGTCATGAACGCCAACGGTTGCGAGGTTTTGCTTGACACGGAATTTAATTGTTGCGGGTCGCCGTTGGTTGTGACGGGCTTTTTGGACGAGGCGCGGGCGCACGCCGATAACAACGTCAAGCGGATTTTGGATTGGAAGCGTCAAGGAATTCCCGTTATCACGCCCTGCACCAGTTGCTCGCTTATGCTTAAGGAGGAGTATCACGAGCTGTTTGGCGAACACGACATGCACGAGGCGGCGGAAAATGTCTACGACGCGTTTGAATATCTGGAGTTGTTGCAGGAGCGCGGCGAATTCAACGACAACTTAAAGCCGAGCGGGCAGAAGCTGTTATATCACGTGCCATGCCATTTGAAGTCGCAGGCGATAGGCTTGCCCGCCGCCAACATTTTAGAGGAATATTTGGGCGCACAAGTTCAGACGGCTGACGCGGGTTGTTGCGGTATTTCCGGCAACTACGGTTTCAGAAAAGATAAGTATAATATTTCCATGAAGATTGGCGAGAAACTTTTTGCCCGCGTCAAGCAGCGCGACTTCGACAAAGTTATCAGCGATTGCGGTACCTGTCGCATGCAGATTCATCACGGAACCGACATCAAGCCTTGCCACCCCATTGAGCTTTTGGCGGCGGCTTACGCTTAAACTTTCCCGTAGTAGGAGGATACGATATGAAAATTTTCTTCGCGACGATTTTGGCAACGTGTTTGTTCATGACGAATATTGCCTCTGCCGAAGTCGAAATAAATCGCGGCGAGCTGATTCAACGTGCGTTTGACGTTCTGGCAAATTCTTACGCACCGTACTCGAAATTCAACGTGGCAGCGGCGGTTTTGTGCGATTCGGGGAAAATCTACACGGGCGTCAATGTCGAAGACGCTTCCTATCGCGCAGGCATTTGCGCCGAACGTAACGCCATTTTTCACGCGATAGCTGCGGGCGAACGTCACATACGTGCGATAGTGATCATCGGCGGAGCAAACGGCGTCGTAACGGATTATTGCCCGCCGTGCGGTGTCTGTCGGCAAGCAATGCGCGAATTTGCCAATCCGAAAAATCTTCCGATTATCATGGCAAAAACTCCGAACGATTATATTGAAAAGACGCTCGAAGAGCTTTTGCCCATGAGCTTCGGACCAGATAATATTAAGTAACCATTACAGGGAGGTGATAATTTTTTTCGGGGTAAGGTGTTTCACATATTGAGGAGGGATTTTTGAATGGCAAAGAATTACGTAATGGCACTCGACGCCGGCACGACAAGCAATCGCGCCATCATCTTCGACAAGAACTCCAAGATTGTCGGCGTATCGCAGAGAGAATTCACGCAACATTTCCCCAAGCCCGGCTGGGTCGAACACGACGCCGACGAGATTTGGAGCACAATGGTCGCCGTCATGAAGGAAGCCCTTGAACAGTCCGAGCTTATCGCGAGCGACATTGCGGCTATCGGCATAACCAATCAGCGCGAGACAACCGTCATTTGGGACAAGAAAACAGGGCGTCCGATTTACAACGCTATCGTTTGGCAATCGAGGCAGACCGCGCCCATTGCCGAGGCTCTTAAAGCCGAACACGCCGAGGAGTTCAAGGAAAAAACGGGGCTTGAGATTGACGCGTACTTTTCGGGCACGAAGATTAAATGGCTCCTCGACAACGTGGAGGGCGCACGCGCCAAAGCTGAGGCGGGCGAACTCCTTTTCGGCACGATTGACACCTGGCTTATCTGGAAACTCACGGGCGGCAAAGTTCACGTCACCGACTATTCCAACGCCTCGCGCACGCTGATTTACAACATCAACACGCTTGAATGGGACGACCAACTTTTGAGCTACCTCGACATTCCGAAGGCTATTCTGCCCGAAGTCAAGCCGTCGTCCTGCGTTTACGGCGAAACCAATCCGCTTGTCCTGGGCGCGGTTATCCCGGTTGCGGGCGCGGCGGGCGACCAACAATCTGCGTTGTTCGGTCAAAACTGCTTCGAGCCGGGTACCGCCAAAAATACTTACGGCACGGGCTGCTTCATGCTCATGAACACGGGCACCGAAATTCACAAGTCCAAAAACGGCTTGGTCACGACGATTGCTTGGGGTCTTGACGGCAAAGTCGAATACGCGCTTGAAGGTTCAATCTTCGTTGCCGGCTCGGCTATTCAATGGCTCCGCGACGGCGTGCGCATGGTCGACAGTGCGCCCGATTCCGAATGGGTCGCCAAAAAGGTCAAGGATACCGGCGGCGTGTACTTCGTGCCCGCGTTCGTCGGCTTGGGTGCGCCCTATTGGGATATGAACGCTCGCGGCATGATTATCGGCTTGACTCGCGGCTCCACAAAGGCGCATATCGTCCGCGCAACGCTTGACTCGTTGGCTTATCAAACCCGCGACGTATTGGAGGCTATGGAGGCTGACAGCGGCAACAAGTTGACTGCGCTCAAGGTCGACGGCGGCGCGTCGGCGAACAATCTGCTCATGCAATTCCAGGCTGACTTGCTCGGCGTGCCCGTAGACCGTCCGCAAATCGTGGAGACGACGGCTCTTGGTGCGGCTTACCTTGCGGGCTTGGCGGTCGGCGTCTGGAAAAATAAGGACGAGCTTAAATCGGCGTGGCAACTGGAAACGCGCTTTGAACCCGAAATGAAACGCTACGAGGCGGACGCGCTCTACAAGGGTTGGCGCAAGGCGGTTAAGCACGCCATGAATTGGCTTGCCGACGATTAAACTTTACGGCTTAAAAATTTTTGGGGAGCGGGAATTTTTCGCCTTCCGTTCCCTAAGGAGGGAATCATAATGGATAATCTTTTGGGCGAATGCTTAGGCACAATGGTGCTGATTGTCTTCGGTTGCGGCGTGTGCGCCAATATGTCACTGACGCAATCCAAGGGCAACGGCGGCGGCTGGATTTGCATAGCGACGGGCTGGGGTTTCGCGGTTACGCTGGGCGTGTTCACTGCCACGACGCTCGGTGCTCCTCAAGGCGATTTGAATCCCGCCGTCACGCTCGCCAAGACTATGGCGGGCATCTACACTCCCATTCAGTTTGTAATGACCTCGGCGATTCAAGTCCTCGGCGCGATTATCGGCGCGGCTATCGTTTGGCTGGCTTACCTGCCGCATTGGGCAAAGACTAAAGACCCCGGCACGAAACTCGGCGTCTTCGCGACCGGTCCGGCTATCCGCAGTCCGATAGCAAATTTCCTCTGCGAAACTATCGCAACGTTCTTCCTGATGTTCGTCATCTGGATGATTTTCTCGAAACCCGTCGGCAACCTCGTCCCCGGCTACGGTCCTTATATCGTCGGCGTGCTGATTTGGGCTTTGGGCTTGTCGTTGGGCGGTCCCACGGGCTACGCCATGAATCCTGCTCGTGACTTCGGTCCGCGTCTGGCTCATGCCATACTGCCCATTGCCGGTAAGGGCGGCTCCGATTGGGGCTATGCTTGGGTTCCCATTGTCGGACCGCTTTGCGGCGGCGCGTTGGCTTATATCGTCGCCACGGCTTGCGGCGTTTTGTAAGAGACAACTCGACATAAAAAATTATCCCCCTCCAAATCGGAAGGGGGTTTTTTTTCGTCCGCAAAAGCTATTTGGTGCATTTCTTGCGCGGCGTCAACGGGCGCGAATTTTTATTGTCAAAATTCATGTCGGCACTGAATCGAACAATTACGAAAACGGTATTTTTGTCTGCCGTACTCGCGACGACGGGCTTTTTGTAAGTTTCCATGTCCGTCACCTCGTTTTAATCGCGGGAAGTCTTACGCGGCGTCAAAGATTGTGTGTGCGTTGAATCGATAGAGCTTTTTCCTTTTTTCAGAGCCATAGCCATTCCGACGGCGGCGTAAAAAGGAAATGCGCCCTTCGACAGATTGTCGCCGGTTATCGTGGGTTTCTTGTAGTTCTCCATATGAATCACTCCAAAATTAAAATGTGCTTCCATTGCAAATCGCGAATCATCTCGACGAAATCTTGTTCAAGCTCGTGCTCGTCCACGGCGTAGCGGGCGAGGAATTTGGCTTTAATGTCCCCAACCGTCGCCCTGCCGTCCGACAGCTCGATAAAATACGCCGCCGTAGAATTCAGATAGTATACCGCCAAAGTTTCCGCGCAGATTATCAAGACGTCGCCGTTCATGCGCCGCTTAACGCACGTCAAGCGCGGAACTTTGCCGCTCAGCCAATCAAATATCATGACTTAGACCTCGGCAACGCGGGCATTTTAATCGACGGACTTGCCTTGACTGCCTTTGTTATTGCACGTCCCACGGCATATCCCCCCGCCAAAGCAAGCGCAGGAGCAAGTTCGACGTTTTTGACTTCAAGATTTGAATTCGTGATTTGCGGACGTGAATAATTTTCTTTCATGTTCAAGACCTCCAAAAAAGTTCCATTTCCCATTTTTAAAGAGCAATATCCGTGTCGACGTGATTCATAATCGCGGCAGTTTGAGCGTCCTCGTCGATTGAGGCGACAAAATTTTTAACGTCGTCGGATTGCCAAGCGTCAATGCCTTTCGCGAGCCAAATCTCTTTCAGCGGCGTTTCAAGCACATTGCCGATTGTGAACGGAGCCATGCAGTCAAGCCGAAAGTCGCCGTTCGGACGGATGATGCCGCCCGCGTTGACCTCGATCATGTAACGTTCCATTTGAATTTTAAGTTCCGCCGAACGCTGAATCATAATCTTGCTGCTGTATTTTTGACCAAGCTCCTCAATCTGCCCGTAAAGGTAATTTTTCTGCTCGTCGCCAAGGATAATCTCCGCGTGTTCGTAAGCGCGACCGCTCGGCGTGACTTCGCCCAAGATAATCGAATTTGCGCCAAGTCGGTAGGAAAGATTGACCATGTCCTCAACGTGCGCAAGATTTTTGGGCGTGACGGTATGGGCTATGATAAGCGGAATGCCCGCGTCGCTGATTTCTAATGCCCCGTTGACTGCACGCTCGAAACTGCCTGCCACTCCGCGAAATTCGTCGTGAAGTTCGGCGGTTGAGCCGTCGATTGAGATTTGAAACCAAAAGTAGCGATACTTGGCAAACCGTTGCACAAATTTTTTCGTGAGCAAAAGCGCGTTGGTAATTACGACAAAGCTCGTGCCGTCGTCATGAAGGATGTCCATGATGTCAAAGAGTTTGTCGCCCAAAAGCAACGGCTCGCCGCCCGATATTATGCATTGGAAAATTCCGCCGTCCGCTACGATTTGCCGCGACAGCTCGCACCATTTTTCCGGCGTCATCAAGGTTTCGCGATCTGCGTCGCCCGAACGATTGTAGCAGTGCTTGCATTTTAAATTGCATTGCCCCGTAAGCTCGAACTGCAAAGTTATCGGGTAGTCAAATCTTGTCGGGTAAGCTCCCGCCGCTTGCAGTGCCAGCAAGTTTTTCTTTGTAGCCTGCAAGTTCCGTTCGTCCAGCGTCCGATACTTTTCTATAAAATCCTTCAAGCTTCCGCCTCCTTCAAAAATTTTGCGCGTCTATTAAAAAAAAAAACGATTTTGTCAAGCCCTTTCGCAAAAAAATCCCCGCCGTTTCCGACGAGGCAAAAAGTTTCATGACGTTCAGTTGTTGATGATAAAGCTCATCGACGTTTCAAAGCTCTCGCCGACCGCAAGCTTGATAATGCCCTCCTTGTCCTTAAGCTCGCCGTCGAAGTCCGAATAATCGGCGTGCCCGTGCCACGGCTCGATACAAATAAACGGCGCACCGCCCTGCGCGGGTGTCCATATGCCCCAATAGGGGAAGCCCTTCGCCCGAAGCGTCAGCGATTTGGAACTCTTGCGCGAGCAGACCGTCACCTCGTCCGACTTCAAATCGTCGAAGACCAGCGCGTCCCCCTTGAACAGCTCATAGTTCAATGCAAGCTCCGTGCCCTCAAGCGTCGGGATTCGCTCATGCGTCAACGTCCCGCTCGTCGCCAAAAGTATCCGCGCAGATTTTTCAGCCGCGTTAAACTTCAAATAGCAGTCCTCGAAACTTTCACGGTAGGCAATGGGACAACAAATCGCGGGGTGCGCCCCGATTGAAAAGTAAATCGCCTTGTCGTCGACGTTGGCAACCTTCCAGCCGACCTTGACCTCGTTGCCGATAAGCTCAAAGGAAATTTCCAAGCGGAACTTGTAGGGATATGCCTTGAGCGTAGCGGCGTTGGATTCAAGCGCAAAGGTCAGAGTATCTGCCGTGGCGTCGACCAACCAAAAATCGCTCGTGCGGGCAAAGCCGTGTTGAGGCAATTCATACTCCTTGCCCTCGGCGCGATACTTGTTGCCGTTCACCTTGCCGACTATCGGGAACAACACCGGCGCGGAATATTTCCACCACCTCGGGTCGCTGTCGAATAAATATTCCGTGCCGTCCGACACCGCCGTTATCGACTTGAGCTCCGCGCCGCGCTCCGCCACCGTGATTTTCAGCGTATCGTTTTCCAGTTTGTGAAGCATTTGCATTACCGCCTTTCATTTTGATTTGCTTGACATTATAATTTACGAATCAATTATCTGCAAGGAGAATGCCATGAGCGTTAAGGATTTTGTCAAGCAGTGGGCAAACGTCGCGGGCGAAAGGGCGAACTGTCAAAAATTTTGGCTCACGCTGATTCGTGACCTGTTCGGTATCGATAAGCCCGAA
>CALFJE010000116.1 GCA_937877545.1 uncultured Selenomonadales bacterium
CGCCCCCGCGAGGCGAATTTCTTTGCTACTTTCTTTCTTCGTTGAAAGAAAGTAGGTTAAAAATATTTTTCCGCGAAACCACGCTTTAGTTAAAAAGGGGGGCTCAGTCTATCCAGCTTGCCCGCTTCGTCGTGAAGAACATATCGTCGACTTGATATTTATCGCTCGGCTTATCGTTCACCGTATGATCCAGCTCGTTCACGTTCAGATAAAGATAGTTAATCCGCCGCAAACTCGGTATCTGAAAGTAGCTGTAATAGGAATCGTCGCCCAGATTGAACGCCTTATCCTTGTAGTAAACGACCTCCAAAGACAAATCCCTGTAGTCCTTCAGCTCGCCGGTAACTTTATCTTTGAGCGTCTTGTAAACCGTGGGGTCATCGGGCTGTTCGTCGTCGTTGGTGGCACGATAATACTTATTCTTATAAGATTCGTGACCGAGCGGCTTTGGCTTAACTTGCAAGTCGCCCTTGTTGTCGATAATAATCGGATTTTCGACGGGGTTGCCGGAGGCGTCCTTGCCGCTTGCGCCGCCGGGGACGACCTTCATGTAATATTTCGCGCCGTCCCTGTTGTATTCGGCGGTAGTCTGTTCTTTGAGGTAGAGCGTTTCCTCCGTGCCGTCGGAGAGCTTGCGCGTGACTTTGCGATATTCGGCAACCAATATTTTGCTCGTCGACATTTCGGTTGTAAGCATGAAGTACTTATTGCCGTCCGCGTCAACGGATTTGCTGATGTAGCCGTTTTTGTAGTTGACTTGGTAGATGTTTTCCAAAGGCGTCCTGGTAACCTTCCACGTGTCCTTTTTTTCGTCGATGACGTAATCCTTGAGGCTGTTGACGACGTTGCCGCCGCTGTAAACGTCGTGGTCGTCGTCCGCCAACGTCACGCCGGCATAAGGACTCTCGGTCGCGGTGCCCACTTTGACTTTGAGGTCGCAGACGGGAACGTAAGGATAGAGGTTGCCGCCGCTGTTCCTGTAAACCCTGACATACGGCAGATTGGTTTTGGCAATGTATTTGGTCTGATTGTCGCTCGTAATTACTGCGGCGTAGTTGGCATTTTGCAAAGTGGCGTTGGGTTCGGGGTTCGTGTCCAAAAGGTCTGATTTGACTACGGCGTAGCTTTGCGTGTTGCTGTAACCGTTAGCGGAGTCAAGATTTTGCGGGAAAGTGATTCGGGTGAGGTCGGCGTCGGTGACGTTGCGATATTTTTTCAAAGCCGTGACGTGAGCCGAATCCGTGTAACCCTCGACGCCCTTAACATAGCGCGGCTCGATAATCATATACTTGGGAGCTTCGGGCACTTCATACAGGGAAAAGGTACCCTGCGCGGAGTCGGGGGTGACGGAATAATCTTTGCTGATCTCGGCAAATTGTGCCTCGGTGATAAGGTCGCCCGACTTAACAAAAAGCGTGTAACCGTACTTGTCCTTGACGGAAATATAGCCCTTGCCGATATAGTCGCTGTCCTCCTTGAGTTGCAGATATTCCTCGGCAATGACAAAGCCGTTGAGATTATGCCCGTTGCCGTTGATTATTACGGGACTGTGGGGCATGTAGATAATCGCGTTCCAATCCTCGTAAAGGTTCAAGATGACGGGTTGCGATTTCCTTACGAAAGTATCCTCCGCGAAAGTGGTACTGAGGCTCTTCAAATATTCATTCTTGTTGAGGCTGGTGACATAAACGTTTGTGTAGTTGGTTTCGGGTCCCATGTAAAAGACGAAGAACGGGCGATATTTATAAACCGTGTAAGGAGTGTTGTTTTTGTCGTAGGCGGTCGTGGTCGCGGTGTTGTCGGTGTGCACGTTCATAATCATCTGGTGAACGGAGTTCAAGGAAGATTGGTTGCCCCATTTGGTTTTCGACCACATGGGGTCGCTTTCAATGCGTGTCCAGAGAATGTCGGGCTTCAAGTCGTTGATGTCGCGATCTGACCACGCGTAATTGAAATTGATTAAGCCTTGGATTCGCAAATCGTAGCCGTGCGTTGAAGTCCAACCGTCCTGATTTATATACCTTAGCGTTCTTCCGGCGGGCGCGTCCATACGCAAATCCCAATCGGTCTCGAACCAGCCGCCTTGAACTTCAAAGTCCTGGTTGAAGTCAATATTTATGGCGTCCAAGTCGTTTTCCGAAAAATATTTATTGCCGTTGGCTTCCGTGGGAATGCCGCTGCCGCCCGTTTGTTGGACGTTTACCGTCTCCGTCTTAAAATCGTCGCCGTCTTTGTAAGAAACTCTCTTCGCGCCGTTCACGGTTTGCCTATAGTGATTCCAATTACCCGAAAAGCTGAAGTAACGCCTCTGATATTCCCAGTTGGCAATGATTTTGCTTTTCTCCAGCTGATTGATGATTGTAACCAAATCGACATCGTGAGGCTTGAGCAGGGCATAGGCTACGACTTTAGCCTCCATTGGATCCCAGCCGCGCAGGAAAAGATGACTTACTTTTTCGGTGAGCGTGACTTGATAGTACTTAAGCCCGTTTTCCCTTTGCTGAATGTCCATGGCTTTGGCGTAGAGGACGGAGGCGAAATTTACGGTCTCGTTCTTTTTGATGGTGTTCCAGCCGTCCGTAACCTTGTTGGTGTCTTCGGTGGCGGAAAGATTTTTGTTGGCGTATTTTTTGGCGTCCGCCTTACCCGGAGCCTCGTTGATTGTCTTGCCGGTATAAGCTTGAGTTTCCTCGTCGACGTAGTAAATCGTATAGTCGCTAAGGAGGTCGGTGGGCGGGTTCGACAAAGAGTAGACGTAGTAGTCGCTAAGGTCTTGATTCTTTTCGACGAGTTTCATTGCGCCCGCCAGAGCCGCCGCGTCCGCCGCGTTTTGCAGTCGCGAGACCGTCAGGTAGTACCAGCCCAAATCTATGCCCGCGCCCACGAACACGATAAGCAGCGGCGTCAGCAATGCCCAAAGTACCATGACTTGTCCGCGTCGTTTTAATTCCTTGAGCCGCATGATTGACACGCTCCTTTCCGAATCAGTCTTTGAGGGCATTATATCAAGGCGGGCGGTTTTTTCAAGGGAGCGGGCGATTGACGGCAAAATTTAATGTGTTGCCAATAAAAAATCCCGCCAAGGGTGTCGACGAAGATTTTAGCGTTCAATGATTTTTGCAGTCAGGATCTACTTTTTCTTTGAGGTGCCAAAGAAAAAGTAGCAAAAAGAAAGGCACTTAGACCGGCAAAGAAACATCCATGTTTCTGTTGCCGGCGGCCGCCGTCCTTGGCGACCGGGTTTCAGCTTACTTAAAGCCGCTCCGCGTTCGGGCGAATCATTTCCGCGCAGGGCAACGTGACGTTGCATCCTGTGTGGGTAACCGCTCAATGCCATTAGCTTTGTAAACGAATCCAAATCAGTTACTTCCGCGCAGGTTTAAGTCGTTTCATATGGTAGGAGTACGCCGCGATTAGGAAAATCGTCGTGATGAACCAGCTTATCGGGTAGACCGCCATTAGCGTGGCATAGGTCGGGATTTTGGCAAAGGCGGTGAATACCCACACGACGCGCACGCCGCACACGCAAATCAGCGTTATCACGGCAGGCGTCAGCGATATGCCGTAGCCGCGCAGGGCACCCGATATGCCCTCCATGATGACGTTAATCAGTTCGGGCAGGACGATATACCAAAGCCGAATCACGCCCAGGCGGATAACTTCGGGGTCGCTGTTGAACAGGCTCAGCACGTCCTCGGCGAAGAACAGGATTAGACAACACAGCGTCTGCATAAAAATCGCGCTCAAGCCCATTGATACCCATGTCGCCCGCTTGCAACGCTTTAAGTTATCCGCGCCGTAGTTTTGCCCGACGAAGGTCGTAGCCGCCTGCCCGAAGCCGTTCACCACGCAGAAGACGTTAATCTCAATGGTGAACGCCGCCGCCGAAGCCGCCATTGCGTCCGCGCCCAACGAGTTTATCGCCGCTTGAATCAGCAGGTTGGACAGCGAAAAGACCATGCCTTGAATTCCCGCCGGCAAGCCGATTCGCACGATTTCCAATAACTCTGCGCGGTCGGTATTCATTTCGTTTAGGTCGAGCCTTATGACGCCGTCGGCTTTAAGCAGGGCGCGGAGCAAGATTATCGCGCTTAAGACGTTTGCGATAACGGTAGCCGCCGCCACGCCCGCTATTCCCCAATCAAATTGCAACACGAACAGCAGATTTAATGCGATGTTTGCAAAGCTTGCCGTCGCCAGCGCGATTAACGGCGTGCGCGTGTCGCCCTTGCTCCTAAATATTGCCGCCTCGAAGTTGTAGAGGCTCATTGCGGGCAGACCGAGCAGGAAGATTCGCAAGTAAGTTTCTGCCATATCGACGACGAGCGCGGGCACTTCCAGTAAATAAAAAATCGGCGCAACGAGCAGTTCGCCCACCGCGCAGAAGCCCAGTCCCGCCGCTATCGCCAAAATAAATGCCGTGTTCACAGCCGCGTGAGCACGGTCGAATTTTTTTGCGCCGAGGCTTTGAGCTATAACGACGTTCGCGCCCAGGCTCAAGCCCATCAGCAGGCTTACAATCAGCCCGACCATTGAGATATTGTTGCCGACAGCCGCCATAGCGTGTTTGCCGACGAATTTGCCGAGCGTCACGACGTCCGCCGCGTTTAGGAGTTGTTGCATGACGCCCGTAAGCGCGAGCGGCAACGCGAACAGGATTATCTTATCCCACAGCGAGCCGCGCAGCATGTCAATATCGCGTGCGTTGAACTTCATCTTATCGAAACATCCCCCGCGTAGACTGTGCGCCGCCCGTCAGCCGTCTCGACGACAAGTGCGCCGTCCGCGTCCAAATCGACAGCCTTGCCGTTGAAAGTTTCGCCGCCGTCGCCCGCCGAGATGACGCGGACTTTCTTGCCGAGCGTCACGTTATATTTGCGCCAACGATTCAGAATTTCACCGAAGCCCGAATCGTTGACTTCGCGATAAAGTTTGTCGAACTCTTCAAGCACGGCGCGTAAAAAATCGACGCGGGACAGCGGCGCACCGTTCAGTTCCGACAGCGAAGTCGCCACGTCGCGGAGTTCTTCGGGGAATTCGTCGCGGCTTATGTTGACGTTGATACCAATCCCGATAACGACGTAAGTTATCTTGCCCATTTCGCCGGTTATCTCGGTCAAAATGCCGACGAGTTTGCGCCCGTCGTGCATGATGTCGTTTGGCCATTTAATTTCGGCGCGGAGGTTGAAACGATTCATAGCCTCGGCAATGGCGACGGCGGTCATCAAGGTACATTTGGGGGCGTCGTGAGGCAGGAACTTGGGGCGCAGGATAATCGAAAACCAAATGCCCTTGCCACGCGGCGAATAAAAAGTTCGGTCGAGGCGACCTTTGCCGCCCGTCTGTTCCTCGGCGACGACGATTGTACCGTCGGGTGCGCCGTGATACGCCAGAGCTTTGGCGTCGCGATTGGTCGATTCAACGGAGGGCGAGTAGTGCATTTCCTTGCCGATAATTTCTGTGTCAAGCCCGATTTGAATTTCGCCGGGCAACAGCAGGTCGGGCGCGTCTTCGAGCTTGTAGCCGCACCGTTCGCGGCTTAAGATTCGGTAGCCGCTTTCGCGAAGACTCTGAATATGTTTCCAGACGGCTGTGCGCGAAATTTCCAGCTTGCCGGCAATGCTTTCGCCCGATACAAAGTTTTCTCCCGCGTTCTTCAACATCTCAACTATCGTCGTCTTGCGCATATTCGTTTCACCTCGCTTGACAGCTTAGCATAATTTTTATTCGGTTTCAATCAAAAGACGGCTTCAATCGTGCCGATAACCTCGCCGCGATGATTCTTTAACACCGGCGGGAACAGTTTATCCAACGCCGCCGCCTCGTCGCGTGTCAGCAAGTCCAACCATTTCAAGACCGCGATTGTCATTGGCGTCACCGCCGCAAAGCTCCCGTCCTCAACCTTAAACGTTATGCCGAGGTCGCCGTCCTTGACTGCCAGGCAATAGACCGCGTCCGCGCCGATTTTCGCGATTATCCTGCCGCCCGTGACTTCCGTTACCGCCAAATCGATTCGACCCGTCCCCGATACCACTTGCGGATAGTTGCTCATTGCGTCGCGGATTTTGGTTGCCGCTAATTCATAATCGCCCCAACCGCCCAGCTTTGGCGTCGACAGCCGCGCATACGCCAGCGACATGTTGTAAATCGGCAGGTAGAATACGGGCACCCCGCAGCCGTCTATGCCTGTTTCCAGCTTGTCTTCGGGCATTCGCGACGCCATTGCCACGTGCTTGAAGATTAGCCGTTGCGCCTCGTGGTCGGGCTTAGTGTAGCCTTCATACGGCACGCCCAACATCATTGCCAGCGCGATTATCTGCGAGTGTTTGCCGGAGCAGGCGTTGTGCACGGGCAAGACTTTTTCCCCCGCCGCGATGATTTTTTTGAACGCCTTGCCGCTCATGGGGCGCACCACGCCGCAATCCAAAACCGATTCGTCCAATCCGAGCTTAGCCAAAATCCCGCGTACAAGCGCGACGTGATTCTCCTCCCCGCTGTGGCTTGAGACCAACAGCGCAAGTTCCTCGTCGGTTATGCCGTATCGTTCAAGCCCGCCGTTTTTCACGAAAGGCAATGCTTGAAACGGCTTAGCGGCACTGCGCCAGAACATGGGCAAATGCGCGTTGCCAATCGACGCCACGACCTCGCCCTTGCTGTTGACCGCCGCCACGTCCCCGCGATGAATATTCTCCACGTGACCTGCGCGGGTGTACTGCAATAAAATTTCGCTCATAAAAATTCCTCCTTACTTGCTGAAATAATCATACCAAGCCGCGATGATATTGTTGCGTTCAAGCGCGATAGCCTTCAAAATCCGCGTCAAGTCTTTTTGAGGAATGCGGCTGTTGTTGTGAACCAAAACGGGGTTGCTGTCGGCGGGCAACCAAATTTTGGTCGCGTTGGCACTCTGCTTGCCCTTGGCAACGTGAACATGAACAGGCTCGTTGTTTTCGTTTGACCAAAAAAATATTTTGTAACCGTACAGCTCAAACAATATCGGCAACAATCTCACCGTCCTCACGGGCAATTTCCCAAATCAGCGGGCTGTGCCTTTCGACGAAACGACGCAACTTATATTCCTCGTCCTCTGTGAAGCCCATGCACTTTTTGCAGTAGCACACGGGCAGGACGTATTCGGCGATGTCAAAGCCGTTATCGTTCGGGCGTTCGAGGTGGACGGTAATGCTTTCGCCCGTGCGCTTAGAGAAATGTATATCCGTGAACGTGACGGTTATATTTTCGCGGACGAGCTTAAGATATTCGTGACGCAAAAGATTTCCTCCTCGCAAAAAAAATTGGGAGGTCAAAGTTTCCTCCAACCTCCCAATCCCAAATTGTTTAAATCGTTGTCGGTGTATCGGGCAGCTCCGCTTCCGCCGAAGGCTTAAGCAACTCCACGGGGGCGGGCGGCGGCTCGTCTTTGAGGAACGTCTGCTCGAAGGGCGTTTTCTCCTCGCCAAAGACGATGTCCTTAAGCTCCTGCGCGGAAAGCGTTTCCTTATCCATTAAGGCTTGTGCGATTCGTTCCAGCTTGTCGCGATTGTCATTGATTATCGTGCGGCAAGCCTCGTAAGCCTCCTCCATGTAGCGGTGAACTTCCTTATCGATTTCGCCCGCCACTTCCTCCGAATAATTCTTTTGCGGCTGCCCGAAATAGTATTGCTGAGCGGGGTCGCCGCCGTACGCCACGGGACCGAGGACGTTGCTCATGCCGTATTGCATAATCATGGCGCGGACGATTTTGCTTGCCTGCTGAATGTCCTGCGACGCGCCCGTCGAAATTTCGTTGAGGACAATCTCCTCGGCGACGCGCCCGCCCATTGCAACCTTGAGCCTGTCGATAAGCTCGGAACGCGTGGCGTAGCTCCTGTCCTCTTTGGGCAACATGAGCGTGTAGCCGCCCGCTCTGCCGCGAGGAATTATCGTGACCTTGTGGACGGGGTCGGCGTGTTTAAGCATCATGCCAACCAACGCGTGCCCGCCTTCGTGATAAGCCGTCAACTTTTTTTCGTCCTCGCTCATGACTTTGGACTTGCGCTCCGGACCTGCCATGACGCGTTCGATTGATTCCTCAAGCTCCGTCATGTTGATTTCGTGCTTATTGCGTCGCGCCGCCAAAAGTGCCGCCTCGTTGACGAGGTTAGCCAAATCCGCGCCCGTGAAGCCCGGCGTCCGTCGCGCCAATATGTCGAGGTCGGCGTCTTTGGCTATCGGCTTGCCTTTGGTGTGCACGCGCAGGATAGCGATTCGTCCCGTCACGTCGGGCTTGTCAACAACGATTTGCCTGTCGAAGCGTCCCGGTCTAAGTAAGGCTTGGTCAAGGATGTCGGGACGGTTAGTCGCCGCAATTATGATAATGCCCTCGTTCGCCGCGAAGCCGTCCATTTCGACGAGGAGCTGATTAAGCGTCTGTTCGCGTTCGTCGTGACCGCCGCCCACTGCCGCGCCGCGTTGCCTGCCTACCGCGTCAATCTCGTCTATGAAGATTATGCACGGGGAATTTTTCTTTGCCTGCGCGAACAAATCACGGACTCTGGACGCGCCCACGCCCACGAACATTTCCACGAAGTCGGAGCCGCTAATCGAAAAGAACGCGACGCCCGCCTCGCCCGCTACAGCCTTTGCCAACAGCGTTTTACCTGTACCGGGCGGACCGAAGAGTAAGACGCCCTTTGGGATTCGTGCGCCCAAGTCGTTGAATTTTTTGGGGTGCTTGAGGAATTCGACGACCTCTTGAAGTTCCTCCTTAGCCTCGTCGGCTCCCGCCACGTCGTTAAACGTCACCTTAACTTTATCGCCGCCCATCATTTTGGCGCGGCTCTTCCCGAAGGAAAAAACTTTGCCGCCGCCGCCCTGTGTTTGGCTTATCATGAAGTACCAGAAGCCCACCAACAGCAAAATCGGCAACAGCGAAGATAGGAGCGTCATCCACCACGGCGGGTCTTTGGGATTCTGCGCAGTTATCTCCACGCCCTTGGCTTCGAGTTTTCCGACTAATGTTTCGTCGCCAATCGGCTCGTCGGGTGCTGTCGTCGTGAACTCGCCGCCGTCCTTTTTGGTGACCTTTATCGTATTTTTAACCAGCACGACCTTTGTGACTTCGCCCTGTTCGACCAGCTGGAGGAATTGCGAATAGCTCGTTTCCTCCACGGGTTGCGGCTTAACCGAAAAATAATCGTAGGCTGTTATCGCGATAAATATCACCAGCAAATAGAACCCGACGTTGCGCAAGAAACTGTTCAATCAAAACGCTCCTTTGCCTGTAGAATCAACCTTCCATTGCGGCTTTAATTTTGCTTGCTTCCTTTTCGATGTCCTGAAGACCTTTCTTTAAGCCCTTTTCAATGGCGTGCTCGGTGCTGCCGCCGCCCGCGAAGTAAATCGTATTGGACTTGCCCGTCGTTATGGCGCGTTTGGTATAGACCAGGTCGCGTTTTTCGCGAGACCAAATGCGGAAGTCCAAAGTCACGTTGACTTTCTGCCCGCTGGAAAACATGCCGCCGGTATAGCGCGGCGCGGTGCTTGAGACGCGGACGTAAATCAGATAATCGTCGCCGAAGTGGTCGGCGATTTTTGCAACGTCCTCCTTTTTCAAGGACAAATCGCGTTGATTATCGCCGCCGTAGGAGCTGTCCCAGTTGTCGGTGCGATTGAGTTCCTCGCGGTAAATCTGAACATAGGCGTCGCATTCGCTGACGGAGCGCACTTCAAATTCGGGCGAGTTGCCGAAAATAGTATCCAACGAAGTTTGGACGGTCTGATAAACTTTTTCGGGTTCGGCGAAGTATCCCGACGGCGTATCCAAGACGACCGATACCGACGTTGCGTGAGCCTGCGAATTGGCGGCGAACATAATCACTGCCGCCGCGCACAGAATCGAGAAGATTCTTTTCAACATACAAAATACCTCCAATCATTAGAGCAAAAATCCTTCGGCGACGGCAGAGCTTTGCACCTCCTTACTTGCCGCCGTAGACGCTGCGATTGAGTATGCCCAGATATGGCAGGTTGCGATAGTGTTGCGCGAAGTCAAGCCCGTAGCCGACAATGAACTCGTCGGGGACTTCAAAGCCGCAGTAGTCAATTTTTACGTCGACTTTGCGGCGGCTCGGCTTATCGAGGAGCGTGCAAATCTTGACGCTGTTCGCCTTTTTGTCGAGGAAGTAATCGACGAGGAAATTCATGGTGGTGCCGGAGTCGATAATGTCCTCGATAAGCAGGATGTCGCGCCCTTTGGGGTCGTTGTCGAGGTTCTTGAGGATATTAACCTTGCCGCTGGTGTGAGAGTTGGCGTCGTAGCTGGAGGCGATTAGGAAGTCGAATTGGACGGGGATAGTCAAACGCCGCACGACGTCGGTATAAAACATGACTGCGCCGTTGAGGATGCCGACCGTCAACAGGGGTTTGGCGATGTCCTTGTAGTCCTCGCTGATTTGCGCGCTGAGCTCCTTGGTGCGGGCGGCAATCTCCTCCTCGGTGTACAGCACGCGTTCGATGTAATCTTCCTTACTCTTCAAAGCAATCAACCCTTCCTTAAAAAATTTTTCGTTACGGATAATATTCCACGTTTTAAATCTGCGCGGAGACCTTTGGTTAATTCGACGCCCGTCAAGCCGTTGATTAAGACTTTGCGGACGCCCTCGAAGTGCACGAAGCCGAAATCCTTAGCCGAACCTGCGACTTTCGCGAGAAACTTTTTAATGACGGCGCGTTGAAGTGCGGGGTGGAGCTTAAGGAATTCTGCGCGGATAATGGCATCATTTTTTACGACGGCGGGGAAAATTTTATCAGCTTGCGCGGCTATGAAGTCCGATTCGTCCGCCGTGACCTCCGCCAAACGGCAGAGCGTTTCGACGAGCGCGGGATTGAACGTTTCAAGCGTCGGGATAAGCTCCAATCGGATTTTATTGCGTGTGGCGTCGGCGTCAAAGTTGGTGGCGTCGGTGCGGGGCGATAAGTTTCTTTGCCGGCAGAAGTTTTCGAGGTCAGCTTTTCTGAATCGGAGCAACGGGCGAATCAGCAAGCCGTAATCGTCGGAGCGGGTGCGGAATTTCATTGCGGCTAAGCCGTTTGAAGTCGCGCCGCGCAGGAGCCTCATCAAGACGGTTTCGGCTTGGTCGTCGGCGTGGTGAGCCAGAGCTGTCGCGTCGCAGTTCAAATCGCGTCGGGCTTTGGCAAGGAATTCGTAGCGCAGGGTACGCGCCGCCGTCTCGACGGAAAGCTTATTTTCCGACGCGTAGGTCGGGACGTTGCCGTTGCCGCCGATAAATTCAAGCCCGCGCTCCTCGGCAAAGTTTTTGACAAACGCCGCGTCGTCGAGGGAGGCTTGCCCGCGCAAGCCGTGTTCAAAGTGCGCAACGGCGAGTTCGAGGTTAAAACGTTGCCGCGCATTGATTAGCAGTTCCGCCAATGCGATTGAGTCCGCGCCGCCCGATACCGCGATTAGGATTTTGCGCACGCCCGCGAAGATTTGTTCCGCCGCGCATATGTCAATGAACTTTTTAATCAAACCCCTACTCCCTAATTCCTAATTCCTAAAAAAGCACCCCCTGCCGAATGCAAGGGGCAGTTCAATCGGAGCGTCTGGAGCCGCGCCCGCCGCGCTTGGAGTCCGTTTTGCGCTTGAGGTCGGTCAAACGCTCGTCGCTGTCCTTGAGGAATTTCGACAGCTTATCTTCAAAGGACGCCGACAGCTGTCTTGGCGGCTTGCGAAAATCTCCGCGCCGATTTTGCTTGAACGATTCGCTGTCGGGCGGTTTGGGCTTGGCTTGCTTCAACGACAACGCGATTTTGTTGCCGTCGATATTTACGATTTTGACTTGGACGGTATCGCCCTCGCTCAAAAAATCGTGGACATCGTTTACGTAGACGTCGGCGACCTCGGAAATATGAATCAGCCCGACCTTACCCTCCTCCAGCTCCACGAAGGCTCCAAAGTTCGTGATCCTCGTGACTTTGCCTGCCACAATGCTGCCTGCTTCCATTGCCAAAATTTTGTCCTCCCAAATAAAATTATTATTGCCGCGTCGCTTGGTAAGGCATTTCGCCCTCTTTGGCAAGCCCCAATTCTTCACGCGCCAATCGTTCAATGTTATTGATGTCCTGCAGTTCGGCGAGTTCCTTGCGCAACTTTTCGTTTGTCGCCTTAGCCTTTTCCAACCGCTTATCGGCTATCCTTTGACTTTCGCTTACGTGCGACAGGTGCACTTGTTGAGAAATCAAAACCGTCGAGAAATAAACGACCATGGCGAACATCAACAACGCAAACCAGTTGAAACCGCTGCGTTTTTGCATTGCGACGCCTCCTCAGATTTTCCTTATCATAACAGTTACCGTGCTCTTCCGCAAGTTTGTAGTTCAGCGGCATAAAATTTTGCGGTTAATTCCACGCGCCGCGAGGTATTTCCTGCCTTGACAAGGAAAATCGGCAAGCTTATCATGAAGAAAAATTTTCGGAGGCATTGTAATGAAACTCTTAACTTTGCGCCGCGTGACGGCAGCGGCGGCGTTGAGCGGCTTGATATTCTTTGGCGGCTCGACGGAGGCAGTCGGGCAAAGCGCGGGCATGACGGCTTTCCGCGAAGCTTACACCGCGCAGACGACCGCCAATCGTGTTTTTGAGCAGGATTTGGCACTCAGCGCACCGACTTTCCACCTCGACATAGATTCGCGGGCGCAAGTTCTCGAAGGCTCCTTCCGCATGAGCGGCACCTTCACTTGGACTTACACCGATTTGGACGCGAATTCCTCGACGAATAAAAATATCCCGTTTTATATTGAGCAGGTCGGCAACGATATGACGCTGTACGTTAAGCGGCGCGGCACGTGGAGTAAAATGCTTCTGCCCGGTCTGCCGTCGGGTATCGCTATCCTTTGGCGGACGACCGATCCCGCTATCCGCAACGACACGCTTAACGCCGTCAAGTCCGTCGAAATCCTGAGCGACACACCCGACTTGCGGATTATGAACGTTACGCTGGACGGCGCGAAGCTGGCGGACATTCTTGCCAAAAACAGTGCGGCGACTTTCGCAAACCTCAAGGGCGACGACCTCGCCGCGCACAAGGGCATTTTCGACAGGTGGCTGACCGCCTTCCGCTCGACCGATGTAAATTTCTCGTGGAGCGTCAACAAGCCCAGTTTGACGACCGCGACGGTTGCCTTTGACCTTACGGAGATAATGCGTGCCTATGCCCGCAGCGTGCTTGAAGAGTCTGCCGCCGGGCGTATCGTCCTCACCGACGCGGAACGCAAGCTCCTCGACGCCGTCGGCTACTACAGCGAACTACGCGCTTATACAACCCAAATCGCCGCCCGCAAGGATACTATGGTTGAATTGCCCGCCGATTTGAGCGCGGCTCCCGAAAACGACGATTCGCTTAATGACGTGTTTCTTGAAATGACAAGCGTCGTGCAAAAATAATTCGGAAATGATTTTATGGCGTCGTCAATCGACGGCGTCAATTTTTTTTGGAGGTGTCAAGATGACAGCATTGCCGATAGCGGTCGCGGTCGCCGCAAACGTCCTTTATCACATAGCGAGCAAGTCAATCCCCGCCGAGCAAAACGCGTTCATGGGGCTGGTCGTCAACTACGCCGTGGCACTTTTGGCGAGCGTGATTCTGTTCTGCTTGACGCCGCACGAGAAAATTTTGGTCGAGGCGGCGCGGAGTAATTGGGCGTGCGTCTTGATGGGGCTGTCGATAACGGCGGTCGAGGCGGCGTTCGTCATGATTTATCGAGCGGGCGAAGAATTGTCGACGGCGTCGCTGATTGTGAGCATTCTGATTGCGTTGGCGATGCTTATCGTCGGCGGAGTGTTTTATCACGAGCAAATATCGGCGCAAAAAATTTTGGGCGCGGCTCTTTGCATAGCTGGCGTGATTATGTTATCGTTGCGCTAAACCGTCGAGGGGGCGATACGTTTGGCTGACAAAAAATTTTACGGCGCGGCGCAGGAACTCCGCACGAAGCTGACCGATTCGATAAACGCGGGCAAGCCGCCGCTGAAAATCATCTTGGAGTTGGCGCGGGCGGTCGGCGAATTATCGGGCGAGGAGTCCTACTACGAGACGACACGCGACCAAGTCCTGTCGATATACGGCTTGGCATTTAAAGACGAATTCATCTTGAACGACGAAATTGCCGAGGTGCGGGCGCGTCTTGAGAAAATCTGCGCGGCTTACGAAAATCCCGACTTCACCGAGGAGGAGCATATTCGTATCGGCTACGCGCTTGAGAAACACAAGGCGGAGATTGAGCGACTGGAAGGGTTGCGCGATTTATGATTCAAGACGTGGCAACGGTCATGTGGCGGCACTTTTGAAAAGTGCACAAACAGCGGTCGCGGTTAGCCGTCCGATTTTGGAAGCCGTCTCGCCGCGTTCATACGAATTTACGAGGTTGGCGGAAATGTTTTTATACGACATTGCAACGGTCATGTGGCGGCACTTTTGAAAAGTGCACAAACAGCGGTCGCGGTTAGCCGTCCGATTTTGGAAGCCGTCTCGCCGCGTTCATACGAATTTACGAGGTTGGCGGAAATGTTTTTATACGACATTGCAACGGTCATGTGGCG
>CALFJE010000117.1 GCA_937877545.1 uncultured Selenomonadales bacterium
GAACGCTGAGGACGGGGTTGCTGTTGAAGTTCGCCAGCGATTTAGCCTTGACGACGAGCGGATTGGTTGCCCGCACGCGATTCCGTTGCCGCTGCCTTTTTCCTGCAAAAAAATCCTCCCGTTTTGGAGGAGGACTTTTTCGTTTGCCGAACGGATTTTAAAATTCGTCGAGCAGGAAGACGACTTTCAAGTCTTTAAGAAATTTCGTAACGTAATTTTCAATCAAGACGCGATTTGAATCGGGAACGCTGAGGACGGGGTTGCTGTTGAAGTTCGCCAGCGATTTAGCCTTGACGACAAGCGGATTGTTGCCCGCACGCGAACGACTGACCTGATCGGAGGCGTCAACGGCGTAGCTTGCCATGCCCATTGAAATAACTTTGTCGATGTCCAAATTCTTGTGCCCGTAAATCTTGGTGCCGTTAGAATTCTGGATAACGGGGCTCATGACGGGCTGGAGCTCCAACCCTCTGCAGTCGACGATTAAGCCGGTGTAGTCGCCCTCTGCGGCGGAGGCATAATCCTCAACGGAGCGTTTGGGCATAACCGACGGCGATTCGTAGGGAACTTGGGCGTTGACGGTCGGCTGATAAACCGCCGCGTTCGTCCAGTTCGCCTGCATTTTCTGCAGGATTATCGCGTCGAGCGTCGGCAATGACTTTCTTGCCAGCGGCGAAGTGTAAGCCGGCAGGTCGGCTTGTCTGCTTAGGGGCGAACCGTATGCTGTCGAAGGCTCCACGTCGAAGACCGGCGCGGGGAACGGCTCAATTTCTGTCGTCCGCTCAAAGACCGCGCTTGCCAACGAATTCGATACGCCGAACAACGGAACTTGCACCACAACGCGATAACCGCCGTCGCTCAAGAAAGTTTCGCTGACGATCTTCGCGCCCTTAATCGTAGCCGAGACGCGCATTTTGATTGTATCCTGCGTCGTCAACATGCTCTCAACGGTCGTTTCGCCCTCGACGCGCACGCCGTTAATCAGCTCGCCGAGCTTGCGATAGGCGTCCGCCTTGGCAGCCGTGGCAGCCATATGTTTGGCTTGCGTGTAGTTGACGGCATTTTGCGGAACAATGCCCTCGCCCGTCACGGTGATAACTTGCCGCGTCCAATCCACGCCCTCGACGAATTCGCTCGTCTGCGGAGCGGCTGACGCACTCGCACTCACGACAAGCAATATTGCCGCCGCGATTGCCGAAAAAACCTTTGCCACCTTCATAATCATCACTCTCCTCGCCGCGAAATTTATCACGTTTTTGTTAAAGCCGCATTAGGCGCGAGGAATTTTCAAACTATTTATTACGAAAAAGTTTTCAAGCGTTCGCAAGCCTCGATGGTATTTTCGCGGCTGTTGAAGGAGGTTAGTCTCAAGTAGCCCTCGCCGCAAGGACCGAAGCCCGCGCCCGGCGTCCCGATGATATGTTTTTCGTGCAGGAGCTTATCGAAGAAATCCCAACTCGACGGAATGTCGGCAGGCGTCTTGAGCCAAATGTAGGGCGCATTGACGCCGCCGTAAGTCGTCAAGCCCGCCGCGCTCAAGCTTTCGCGGATAATGCGGGCGTTCTCCAAGTAATAGCTGACAAGCTCCTTGACTTGCGCCTGACCTTCGGGGGTGTAGATAGCCGCCGCGCCGCGCTGAGTTATGTAGCTGGTGCCGTTAAATTTGGTGGTGTGACGACGCGCCCAAAGCTTTTTAAGCGGAACGCGTTCGCCGGTGGAGGTGGTGCCCGTCAAGCCGTCGGGAATGACGATATAGCCGCAACGCGTGCCCGTGAAGCCTGCCGTCTTGCTGAAGGAGCGAAACTCAATCGCCACGTCGCGAGCACCGTCAATCTCGTAAATGGAGCGCGGGACGTTGTCCGCAGTTATGTAGGCGGCATAGGCGGCGTCGAAAAGAATCACGGCGTCGTTTTCTTTGGCGTAGGCAACCCAAGCCTCAAGGGAGGCTTTATCGAGCGTGGTGCCCGTCGGATTGTTGGGCGAGCAAAGATAAACCATGTCGACCTTTTCGGCGGGCGGTTTGGGCGCGAAATTATTTTCGGCGGTGCAGGGCATGTAGACGACGCCCTCGAAGTGCCCGTCGGGTTTCAAGTTGCCGGTGCGCCCCGCCATGACGTTTGAGTCGTTGTAGACGGGATAAACGGGGTCGCCGATAGCGATTTTGCAGTCCAGCGAGAAAATCTCTTGGATATTGCCGCAATCGCACTTGGAGCCGTCGCTGATAAAAATCTCGTCAGCATTGACGTTAAGCCCGCGACGCGTATAGTTGAAGTCGGCAATCGCCTCGCGCAGGAAGCTGTAGCCCTGTTCGGGGCCGTAGCCGCGAAAAGTTTCGACTTTGCCCATTTCGTCGGCGGCAGCCTTCATGGCGTCGATACACACTTGCGGGAGCGGGCGCGTCACGTCGCCGATACCCAGGCGGATGATTTTGGCGTCGGGATTTTCCTTTTGGAACTTGGCGGCGCGTTTGCCGACCTCCGAGAACAGATAGGCTCCCGGCAACTTCAGATAATTCTCGTTGATTCTTGCCACTGCTTGACAACCTCCTTGAAAGTTTAAATCGCCGTACGGACGACTCCGCACGACGATTCAACAACCGCTCATTGAAGAGCGAACATTTTCCTATATGGCGGAGCAGAGAGGGTTCGAACCTCCGCGCCCTTGCGAGCCTAACGGTTTAGCAAACCGTCCCCTTCACCGACTTGGGTACTGCTCCTTGATACTGCTTCAAAAACCTTGCGTAGGTTATCATAACCGCCGCCGTGTGTCAAGAAATTTTTGGCAGTATATTGAATACACTTGCGCACGCTTGAAAAATATCGCGTGACAATATCGGTGCAAAACGGTAAAATCCTCTTTGAAATTTTTGGAGGAGGTTTTTTTATGGACTTTGCTCATCAACTCGTTCAGCAGTTGATAAACGGCGTGAGTCTGGGCAGTATCTATGCGCTCATTGCCCTGGGCTACACGATGATTTACGGCATTATAAAGCTTATAAACTTTGCGCACGGCGATGTTTACATGGTGGGGGCGTATATCGGCTTTGCGGCGATCACGTTTGGCGGCTTGCCGATTTTCCCCGCGCTCCTGATTTCTATGGCGGTGACGGCGTGCCTCGGTATGCTCGTCGAACGCATTGCGTATAAGCCGCTCCGTCACGCGCCGAGGATTTCCTTGCTGATAACGGCGATTGGCGTCTCATTTTTCCTTGAGTATACCGGTATGTACTTTGTAACGCCCACGCCGCGCACTTTCCCCGATACGTCGCTGAATTTCGCCTTCAACGTCGGCGGCTTCGTCATAAACGGGCAACAGCTCCTTATCTTCGGAATTACAATCGCGCTCATGGCGTTGCTTACTTATATCGTCCAGAAAACAAAGCTCGGCAAGGCAATGCGGGCGGCAAGCTTCGACACCGAAACCGCGCAATTAATGGGCGTCGACTCCGATAAAGTTATCTCCATGACGTTTTGCATAGGTTCGGCATTGGCGGCGGCGGCGGGCGTATTGGTCGGCGTCTACTATAACACGATTGATCCGCTTATGGGCATCATGCCGGGCTTGAAGGCGTTCGTGGCGGCGGTCTTGGGCGGTATCGGGATTTTACCGGGCGCGGTCGTCGGCGGCATAGTCTTGGGCGTGGTCGAGGCTTTGGTATCGGGCTTCATCTCCTCAACCTTCCGTGACGCCGCTGCCTTTGCGATTCTGATTCTGGTTTTGCTTATCAAGCCCAGCGGTCTCTTCGGCAAGAATACGAACGAAAAGGTGTGAAGATATGAACTCTGCACGGAAAAGAGATTTGGTGATGTTGGTCTTCGGGCTGGTGCTTTACGGCGTCCTGCAAACGATGATTAGCACAAAAATAATCGGCTCGTTTTGGGAACTGAACATAATTTTAATTTGCGTGAACGTAATAATGTCGACAAGCTTGAACTTGATAAACGGCTACACAGGGCAATTTTCGCTGGGGCACGCGGGCTTTATGGCGATTGGAGCTTACGTGGGCGTCGTGGCGACGGTCAAATTCGGCTTGCCGCTGATAGTCGCGCTTATCCTCGGAGCGATAGCGTCGGGCTTTTTGGGCTTCCTAATCGGACTGCCGACGTTGCGCCTGCGCGGAGACTATCTGGCTACCGCGACGCTCGGACTCGGTGAGATAATCCGAATCGTCATCATGAATATCGATTACGTCGGCGGGGCGGCGGGCTTCAAGGGCATTCCGCACCTTACGAACTTCACGTGGGTTTTCATGGCAATGTTGGTGACGCTGTTCTTTATAAAAAATTTTGTGAACTCGTCGCACGGGCGGGCTTGCATAGCGATACGCGAAAACGAAATAGCGGCGGAGGCTATGGGTGTCAACACGACGAAATATAAAGTAATGGCGTTCACTCTGGGCGCGGCGTTCGCGGGCGTGGCGGGCGGCTTATTCGCGCACCAATTCTATCTGATAAGCCCCACGTCGTTTACGTTCCTGTCGTCGTTCAACTATCTGATAATGGTCGTCATGGGCGGCATGGGTTCAATCACCGGCTCAATCGCGGGGGCGTTCGTCGTGACGTTCATATCGGCGGCGTTGGCGTCCTTCCCCGAAGTGCGCATGATAATCTACGCGCTGGCGTTGATACTGATGATGTTCTACCGTCCGCAAGGGCTGTTCGGCTACATGGAGCTTACGAACGTCGCGCCGATAAAAAAATTCCTTGACAAGGTATCGGGGGCAAAGGGGGCGGCAACGTAATGGCGGATAAACATTTGCTTGAGACAACGGACGTGTCTGAAGTGTTCGGCGGGCTTAAGGCTGTTTCCGACTTCAACATTTACATAGACAAGGGCGAGCTGATTGGGCTAATCGGACCGAACGGCGCGGGCAAGACGACGGCTTTCAACTTGATAACGGGCGTGTACGTGCCCACGACCGGCGAAATTATTTTTGACGGAAAATCTATCGTCGGGCTTAAGCCGTATGAAATTACGCAACGCGGCATTGCGCGGACGTTCCAGAATATCCGCCTGTTCAGCGAGCTGAGCGTCTTGGACAACGTGAAAATCGCTTACCACTGCCACGTTAAGTACGGGCTTTTGGAGACAGTCTTGCGTATGGGGCGATACTTCGGCGAGGAGGCGGCTATCGAGGAGGAAGCTCTTAACTTGCTGAAAATCTTCAAGCTGGACGGGCACGCTTACGAAGTTGCAAAAAATCTGCCTTACGGTGCGCAACGGCGATTGGAGATAGCCCGCGCCCTTGCCGCCAAGCCGAAGCTTTTGCTCCTCGACGAACCTGCCGCCGGCATGAACCCGCAAGAGACGCAGGAGCTTATGGAAATGATTCGCTGGATACGCAAGCAATTCGGGCTGACGGTCTTGCTAATCGAACACGATATGAGCCTGGTCATGGGCATTTGCGAGCGGATTTACGTTTTGGAATACGGCATGATTATTGCCGACGGCACGCCCGCCGACATTCAGAACGACCCCGAAGTTATACGCGCTTACCTCGGAGCGGAGGCGATTAACTGATGGCACTTAAAACTTTAATCTTCGGCGTGGACGACCTGTTTAACGAGCTGAAACCCCATTACGAGCGCGAAGTTCAGCACGGCAACTTGGACATCGTCGCCTATGCCGTCCTCGAAAACGGGAAAGTTACCCTCATCGACGCGACAGGTAAACGGGGGGGGG
>CALFJE010000118.1 GCA_937877545.1 uncultured Selenomonadales bacterium
CTGAAAAGCTCGCGCTCAAGCTCGGCGACGGACGGGCGGCTTACATTGCCACCGCGCAGATTTTTGATAGCGAACCGGCTTATCGTGTCGAACTTCATCAAGCGCGGCGCGGCGATATTTGAACGGGGGAAACATTTTGGGCAAGATAATTCTGGTGACGGGCGGGGCGCGTAGCGGCAAGAGTGCCTTCGCTGAAAAGCTCGCGCTCAAGCTCGGCGACGGACGGGCGGCTTACATTGCCACCGCACAGATTTACGATAGCGAAATGGCTTATCGTGTCGAACTTCATCAAGCGCGGCGCGGCGATAATTGGACGACGTTTGAGGCTCCCGTTGCGGCGGAGGAAAAAATCCTCGCGGCGGGCAAAGACTTCGACGCGATTTTGTTCGACTGCGTGACGCTTTATATCAGCAACTTTCTCTGCGCGGCTGACCTCGACGACGAGGCGACGCTCCGTGACAATCTGCGCGGATTGATTCAGAAACTTATCGACGCCGCCCTAAGCTCCGACGCCGTAACGATTTTTGTTACCAACGAGGTCGGCAGCGGCATCGTCCCCGAAAACAAGCTTGCCCGACGTTTCCGCGATTTGGCGGGGCTTGCCAATCAAGTGCTCGCCGCGCACGCCGATAAAGTCTTCCTGACGGTCGCGGGTATTGCCGTCGACGTTAAGAAATTGGCGGAGGAAATGCATGACGGTTGAACTTAATCCGACGCGCCCGGACGAGCGCGAACTTTTTATAGACAATCTGCAAACGGCATTCCGACGCGCCGACGGCAGTAACAAATTCCGCCGCGAGGATTTGCCGCTATTTTTCGAGCGATCTAACGCCACGCTTTGGAATATCCTCGCCGATAAAATTTTCGTCGGCGGCGCGGTGCTGATTATCAACGGCGTCACGCAACGCAACAAGTTATCGCTGTTCTTCGTAAACGCCGATTATCGGAATCGCGGTATCGGCTTTGCGGCGTGGCGCGTGATTGAAAAACTCTTTCCCGCTACAAAAGTTTGGGAGGCGTCGACGCCCTGGCTCGATAAGCGCAACCTGCATTTTTACTTGAACAAGTGCCGCTTCAACGCCGTGTCGATTTACAGTTCGCGCCACCCCGTTCAGTACACCGATAAGGAAATTTATTTGGCATTGGAAAAAATTATGAGGTGACGGCATGACGATTGAACTTATCCCCACGCGTGACGACGAGCGCGAAAATTTTATCGTCAATATTCAAGCGGCGTTCAAAAAGGCTGTGGTCGAGACTTACGGCGACGACGGCAGGGAGGTTATTCCTCGCGAGGACGTGGAAAAATCCTTCAACGCGGCGGGCGCACAGATTCTTAATATCGTCAGCGACGGCAAGATTGTCGGCGGCGCGGTCGTCGTGATTCGCCCCGATAATCACAACGAGCTGTCGCTTTTTTATGTCAACGTCGATTGCCACAGCAAGGGCATCGGCTCTGCGGCGTGGCGGGCGATTGAGGCACGTTATCCCGATACGGCGGTTTGGGAGACCGTGACGCCCTACTTTGAAAAGCGCAACTTGCATTTTTACATCAACAAATGCGGCTTTCACGCGGTGGAGTTTTTCAATCCGCACCACAAAGACCCGAACGCCCCCGAAGACGATTTCCCCGGCGGCGATTATTTTTTCCGCTTTGAAAAGGTCGTGAAGTCATGACGCGATATTTAATGTTTCAAGGGACAAGCTCGCACGTGGGCAAGAGCATATTGACAACGGCTTTATGCCGAATCTTATTCCGCGCAGGTCGACGCGTCGCGCCGTTCAAGGCTCAAAACATGGCGTTGAATTCGTTCGTGACAGCGGACGGGCTGGAGATAGGACGCGCTCAAGCAGCGCAGGCGGAGGCGGCTAACCTCGCGCCGCGTGTCGAAATGAATCCCGTCCTGCTAAAGCCCACCGGCAACGCAACCTCGCAAGTGATAATCAACGGGCGTGCGGTCGGCGTCATGAGCGCGGCGGCTTATCACAGCGGCTATTCGCTTAAGGCTTTCGACGCCGTTAAGGACGCGCTCAAAAAACTTTCCGCCGAATTCGACACGATTATCATCGAGGGCGCAGGTTCCCCCGCCGAGGTCAACCTCAAAGCCAACGATATTGTCAACATGCGCGTCGCCAAGCACCTCAATGCGCCCGTGATTTTGGTCGCCGACATCGACAGGGGAGGGGCTTTGGCGTCAATCGTCGGCACGTTGGAGCTTCTCGACGACGACGAACGCGCTTTGGTTAAGGGGCTTGTCATCAACAAATTTCGCGGCGACGTGAATTTATTTCTGCCCGCCGTTGATTTTCTGGAGTGCAAGACCGGCAAGCCCGTGCTCGGTATCGTCCCGTTTATCGACAAGCTCGGCGTCGACGACGAGGACTCCGTTTCCCTCGACGACAAAAATCTAATCCCTAATCCCCAGTCCCTAGCCCCTATTAAAATCGCGGTGATTCGGCTCGGCAAGCTTTCCAACTTCACGGACTTTGACAGCTTGGCGGGCGAGGCTGACGTTCAACTTACCTACGCGACGGCTCCCGACGCCCTCGATACCGCCGACGTGATTATCTTGCCGGGCAGTAAGAACACCTCGGAGGATTTGCTTAATCTGCGCGGAAACGGCTTTGCCGATAAGATTTTGCAACGTGCGGGCTACGGCGCGGCGATTATCGGGATATGCGGCGGCTTCCAAATGCTCGGCACCAAACTTTATGACCCGCTGGGCACCGAATCGGCTCACGCGGAGCTTGACGGTTTGGGACTTTTGCCGATTGAAACGACGTTCGCCGCCGAAAAGTTCACGCGGCAAGTTACGTTGCCCAATGTCGATTTTGAATTCCTCGGTACGCGAATCGCCGCCGCCAACCTTGAGGGCTACGAAATTCACAGCGGCGAAAGCACTCTGCGCGGACAAAAGATTATCGCGGCGGGAAATGTATTCGGCACCTACGTTCACGGTATTTTTGACAATGACGACTTCCGCCGACAATTCCTTAACGCCGTCCGCAAAAAAAAGAATCTGCCGCCTTTGCCCGCGACGCGCAACCTTCGGGCTGAAAGGCAACAGAATTACGACCGCCTCGCCCGAATCGTACGCGAAAGCTTGAACATGGATTTGCTCGAAAAAATTCTATGTCGGGCAACAGAACTTTAAACGCGGCGGCGATAAAAAAAATCCTCCACTCAAGCGGGCGGAGGATTTTTGATTTATACTTCAACGATAATCGGCAAAATCATGGGTCGGCGGCGCGTCTGCTCGAAGAGGAATTGCGCCAGCGCATCGCGGATATTGAGCTTAATCGTCATCCAATCGGAAATTTGGTCGTCGCGGCATCGGCGCAGGACGTGGAAAACTCGGCTCCTTGCGTCGTCCATGAGCTGTTCGGATTCGCGGACGTAGACGAAGCCCCTCGACACAATATCCGGACCGGAAACGATTCTGCCCGTGGCGCGATTCATGGTCACCACGACGATTAAAATCCCGTCTTGCGAAAGCTGGCGGCGGTCGCGCAGGACGATATTGCCCACGTCGCCGACGCCCAGCCCGTCAACCATTACCACGCCCGCATTGACGTGCCCCGTAATTTTGCCGCTGTCACGCGTCAACTCAATCACCGCGCCGTTTTCGCCGACGATAATGTTTTCGCGATTCATACCCAATTCCTCGGCAAGCTTGGCGTGCGCGAACAAGTGATGAAGTTCGCCGTGCACGGGCATGAAAAATTTCGGCTTAACCAGATTGTGAATCAAGCGCAATTCGTCGCGTGCGGCGTGCCCCGATACGTGAATGCCCTCCTCGCGGCGGTGAATCACATTTGCTCCGAGCCGCAACAGATTATCGACAGTCTTGGCAACAAGTTTCTCGTTACCGGGAATGGGCGTGGCGGAAATAATCACGGTGTCGCCGGGGATAATGTCAACCTGCCTGTGGTCGCTCATAGCCATGCGAGTCAACGCGCTCATCGGTTCGCCCTGGCTGCCCGTCGTGATGATGACGATTTTGTTGGCGGGATAATTCCTGATGTCTTCGATGTCGATGATTGCGCCTTCGGGGGCGTGAATGTAGCCGAGCTCCAGCGAAATAGCGACGACGTTGACCATACTGCGCCCTAAGATAGCGACGCGTCGACGGTAACGAATCGCCGTGTCTATCGCTTGCTGAATCCTATGGACGTTCGAGGAAAAAGTTGCGACGATAATCCTGCCCGACGCGTTCTGGAATTCGCGATTGAACGCCGCGCCGACAGTGCGTTCGCTGGGCGTGTGACCTTCCTTTTCGGCGTTGGTGGAGTCAGCCATAAGCAACAGGACGCCACGCGCCCCCAAATCGGCGAATCGGCGGAAGTCAGTCATTTTGCCATCAATGGGCGTGTAGTCGAGCTTGAAGTCGCCGGTGTGAACAATCATGCCGACGGGCGTTTTAATCGACAAGCCGACCGAATCGGGTATCGAGTGATTCACGCGGATAAAGCCGACGCTGAAACAGCCAATCATGACGATTTCGCCGCCGGAGACCGCACGCAGGTTTTTGCATTCGACGCCGTCCTCTTTGAGCCGCCCCGTTAAAATGCCGAGCGTGAGCCGCGTACCGTAGACGGGGACGGAAAGATTTTTCAGTATGTAAGGCAACGCGCCGATATGGTCTTCGTGCCCGTGCGTTAGGATTATCGCCTTGAGGCAGGTTTTGTTTTCCATAACGTAGGAAATATCGGGGATAACCAGGTCAATGCCGAGCATGTCGTTTTCGGGGAACATCAGCCCCGCGTCAATCATAATCATTTCGTCGCCGTAGCGGATAATCGTCATGTTCTTGCCGATTTCGCCCAGCCCGCCCAACGGAATTATCTTCAGCTTATTGTCGTTTCGTTGGTCACTTCTCAAATAAAATCTCCTCCTTGTGTCAAAATTTTTATCCGAACAATCTACGCTTATGGCATTGTATCAAATCGGCAGGGGCAATGCAAATAAAAAACCCCCCTGCGCGGGAGGTCGCTTGGTCGTTTAGACGTTGAAGCGGAAATAAGTAACGTCGCCGTCCTGCATGATGTAATCCTTGCCTTCGAGGCGGACGAGCCCCTTATCGCGGGCGGCGTTTATCGAGCCGAGCCGAATCAAATCGTCATAGTTGACAATTTCGGCGCGAATGAAACCGCGTTCGATGTCGCTGTGAATTTTGCCCGCCGCCTTGACTGCAGGCGTCCCTTTGGCGATAGTCCATGCGCGACATTCGTCAGCCCCCGCCGTCAAGAACGTCATGAGCCCCAGCAAGTCAAACGCCGCGTGAATCAGCCTGTCGAGCCCCGAACTTTCCAAGCCCAAATCGGCAAGGAATTCCTTAGCCTCTTCGGCGTCGAGCTCCGCGATTTCCTCTTCGACCTTCGCGCAGATGACGACGACTTGAGCCCCTTCCTGCGCGGCGAGCGTGCGCACTGCCTTGACGTAATCATTATCCTGCGCGAGCTCCTCTTCGGACACGTTGGCTACGTAAAGCGTGGGCTTGAGCGTCAACAAATTGGCGTCCCGAATGGCGGCAAGTTCGTCGTCCGTCAAATCGAGACTCCGCGCAGGTTTAGCTTCGTCGAGGGCGGCTTTCACACGTTCGAGCACTGCCGCCTCAAGCTTAGCTTCCTTACTGCCCGACTTCAACAGCTTGGCGACTTTGGCGAGCCGTTTATCCACAACGTCGAGGTCAGCGAGGCACAGCTCCGTTTGAATGGTATCAATATCGCGCAACGGGTCAATGGTATCAGCTACGTGCGTGATGTTTTCGTCCTCAAAACAGCGCACGACATGGGCAATCGCGTCAACTTGGCGGATATGTTCAAGGAATTTGTTGCCGAGCCCTTCGCCCTTGGACGCGCCTTTGACTAGCCCAGCAATATCGACGAAACGGACACTTGCGGGCGTAGTCTTCTTGGAGCTGTAAAGTTTGGTCAGCACGTCGAGACGCGGATCAGGAACGGCTACCACTCCGACATTCGGCTCAATCGTGCAGAACGGGTAATTCGCCGCCTCCGCGCCGGCTTTCGTTATCGCGTTGAACAGCGTCGACTTGCC
>CALFJE010000119.1 GCA_937877545.1 uncultured Selenomonadales bacterium
ATTTGCGTCACGCAAATGCGCCGGCGGCGGAGCCGTCATCCATGACGGCTCCAAATTACGCGGCAGGTCACGTTGCCGTTGCCGATAAAAAGCCTTAATGCTATAATGTGCGGGAAATTTTCTGAAAGGAGGCTTAGTCTTGCAGAGACAACGGACTTTAGGAAGTAAAATATCGTGTGTGGGAGTCGGCTTACATTCGGGCAAAGAGGTTCGCCTTGAGCTGAAACCCGGCGCAGTCGACAGCGGAATAATCTTCATTCGGACGGATTTGCCCGACCGACCGATTATCCACGCTACCGCCGCCAACGTTACGGCTACGCTCCGCGCCACGACTTTATCTGAAAACGGCGCGAAAGTTTTTACCGTCGAACACTTGATGAGCGCACTCAATGCTTGCCGAATCGATAACTGCGAGATTGAACTCGACGCCGAGGAGCCGCCCGTACTCAACGGCAATTCGATTGACTTTTTCAACATGATTCAACAGGCGGGCGTCGTCGAACAGGGCAAGGAGCGCAAGATTATTCGGCTTGACAAAATTTATCGCGTCGACGGCGAGGAGGGCAAGCGTTTCGTAATGGCTCTGCCCTGCGACACCTTCCGCGTCAGTTTCGTTTCGGTCAATCCGCACCCGCTTATCGGCATTCAATACGGCGACTTTGAGATAACCGCCGACGTTTATGCGCGTGAAATTGCGCCTGCGCGGACGATTGTCTACGAAAAGGAAATTGATGCGCTGCGCTCTGCGGGCTTGGGTTTGGGCGGCACGATTGAAAATGTCATCGTCTACAACGACGCCGGCTGGCTTAACGCCCTCAAATATCCCGACGAACTCGTCCGCCATAAGATTTTGGATGTAATAGGAGACCTGCGGCTTGCGGGCATTTTTAATTGTCATATCGTGGCGGCGGCGTCGGGGCACGCGCTCAATACTCAACTCGCCAAAAAAATTTACGCGGACTTCTGTTAAAGGAGCGATATAAATGGTATTGGAAATTGAAGACATCATGAAAATTTTGCCGCACCGCCCGCCCATGTTGCTGGTGGACAGAATTTTGGAGATTGACCCGTTCAAATCGGCGACGGGCTTAAAAAACATCACAATGAACGAGCCGCAATTCGCGGGGCATTTTCCCGGACATCCGATAATGCCCGGCGTGTTGCAGTTGGAGGCAATGGCGCAAGTCGGCGGCGTGGCTATGCTCTACCCGGAAGAACATCGCGGGAAAATCGCGCTCTTCGGCGGCATGGATAATATCAAGTTCAAAAAGATGGTCGTGCCCGGCGACACGCTAATAACCAAGGCGGAGATTGTCAAGGTGCGCGGACTGTTCGGCGTGCTCCATACCGACGGCTATGTCGACGACAAATTGGTCGCCGTCGCCGATTTCACTTTCGTGCTTAAAGGTCGCGAGGAGCTTTAATCGGGAGTAAATGTTATGATTACACTTGAAAGCAACGCAGAAGCCGTCGGCAAGATTCATCCCAGCGCGGTTATCGCGGAGAGTGCACGCCTGGGCGCAAACGTGACGATTTTGCCGTATTGCGTTATCGGCGACGAGGTCGAGATTGGCGACGGTTCGATTATCGGTCCGCACGCGGTTATCGAAAAATGGACGAGCCTCGGCAAGGAGTGCAGAGTTTACCAATTCGCCAGCGTGGGAGCCGCGCCACAGGATTTGAAGTTCAAGGGCGAGCGCAGTTACACGGTCATAGGCGACAGAACGACGATTCGCGAGGGCGCGACGATTCACCGAGCCACGGGCGAGGGCAACGAGACGCGCATAGGCTCCGACTGCCTGCTTATGGCTTATATTCACGTGGCGCATAATTGCACGCTGGGCAACCACGTCATAATGAGCAACCTTGCCAGTTGCGCGGGGCACGCCACGGTTGAGGACAGGGTTGTTATCGGCGGCATGGCGGGCGTTCACCAATTCGTTAAAATCGGGCGCAATGCAATGGTCGGCGGCATGAGTAAGCTTGTTCAAGACGTGGTACCCTATACGATTGTCGACGGGCACCCCGCCAAGGTCGTGGGCTTAAACAATGTCGGCATATCGCGGGCGGGCGTTCCGCTTGAAAGTCGGCGGCTAATCAAGCAGGCGTACAAGATTCTTTACAGGTCGGGCTTGAGCTTGCCGGAGGCGATAGCGGTCATTGAGCAGGAGGTTGACTCTTGCGAGGAGGTCGAACATTTCCTGCGATTTTTACGCAATGCCGAGCGCGGCATTTGTCGGGAGCGGCGCGACTTCGAGGACAAATGATATGGATAAAAAAGAAATTGCCGAATTGGCGGCGTGGACGGCAAAATCAATCAAGGACACGTTGGCTTACGACGGCAGACAGCTTGACGACGCGGGCGAGGACATTATCCGCGAATACGTTCAAACAGATTTGCTGAATTGGCAACGCGGCGCGAAAATTACCCTCGAAAGTTCATCGCTTACGGTTCAAAAAATTTTGGAGCGGCGTCGCCACGAGACAAATACCTTGAACGAGGTCTGCTCCGCGCTTATGATTTTGTGCTCAAAGTTCCCCGATTTCGTCGCAAGCAATATGCGGGCGCGGGAGGCGGAGGCTGAAATTATCGCCGATACTTTGCCGGCTGTTAAAGTTTAAATCGGAGGTTTTGTTAATGGAGAAACTCGGAATATTGGCGGGCGCAGGGAAGTTGCCCGTTGAATGCGCTCGTGCCGCCAAACAACTCGGCTATGAGGTCTACGCGGTGGGCTTGCTTGCCGACAGCGACCCTGCCATTGCGCATTTCGCCACGGATTATCAATTTATCAGCGTCGCGCAACTGGAAGCGATTCTGAATTACTTAAAGGGCAACCAAATTCAAAATGTCACGCTGATTGGCAAAGTCACGAAGGAACTCCTCTTCAACGGCGCGGTGCAACCCGATATGCGCATGTTGCAACTTATCATGAGCCTGCCCGACCGCAACGACGATACGATAATGATGGCGTTCGTGCGCGAATTGGCAAGGGCGGGCATTCAAACGTTCGACCAAACCAAGCTGATTCGTAAGCTCATGCCGCCGCGTGGCAATATCGCCGGGCGCGAACCGACGGAGCAGGAGCGGCGCGATATGGAATTCGGTTTCCGCATAGCCAAGGAACTCGGACGCCTAGACATCGGTCAGACGGTCGTCGTGAAGAATTTGGCGGTTATGGCTTTGGAGGCGATTGAAGGTACCGACGCTTGCATTGAGCGCGGCGGAAAATTGGCTTGCGGCGGCGCGGTCGTCGCCAAAGTCTCCAAGCCTCAGCAAGATAATCGTTTCGACGTGCCGACGGTCGGCTATCGCACTATTGAGCAAATGGCGCAGGTCGGCGCAACGGCTTTGGCTATCGAGGCGGGCAAGACGCTTTTGGTTGAGCGCGAACAAATGATTGCCCTCGCCGACGCCAACGGCATTTCGATATTCGCAATGTGACGCCATGAAGTTGCCGCAATGTGAAATTATAATTCCCCATTCCTCAATTCCAATTCCAAATTGCCTTTTCGTGGGCGGCGGACGTCCTCCGAGCCGCGAATTTTTTTTGAGCGTGACGGGCGGGCGGAAGATTTTCGCGATAGACAGGGGGCTGGAGCTTTGCCGAACCTGCGCGATTGTCCCCGACTTTCTAATCGGCGACTTCGACAGCGCGAGCCGCGACACCGTTGCTTGGGCGCAAGCCGAAAATATTCCCGTCGAGCGTCACCCCGCCGATAAGGACTTCACCGACACGCAACTTGCCTTGCGTCGAGCCGCTGAAATTTTCGGTGAGCACGTCGCGCTTTTGACGGGCTGTTTCGGCGGACGCTTTGATCATCTTTACAGCACGATTTTCACCTGCGCGGCGGCGCGTCAACGGATTATCCTTGCCGACGAGCGCGAAGTTATTTTTTATGTGCGCGGCGGCGAGGAGATTGGCGTTAAATTTTTTGACAAGCCGCTTGCCGTGTCGTTGTTGCCGATTAGCTCAATATGCGCGGGCGTCACGACGAAGAATCTGCATTGGGAGCTTGACGGCGCGACCTTGACGCAAGCTTTACCAAACGCCGTCAGCAACCGCGTTGAAGGCGACAACATTTCCGTCGGCTTGAGGAGCGGGACGCTTGCCGTTTACCTTTGCTTTACCGA
>CALFJE010000120.1 GCA_937877545.1 uncultured Selenomonadales bacterium
CGTCCAAAATTTTTCGACCGCCGTCGCTAAGCAGACGAGCGGCTGTTTTTTTGCCCAAGCCGACAGAATCAATCTGCGCGGATTCAGAGGCTTTGACGACCTGCTTGCCGTCCGGGGAGGCGATTAGGGCGCGAACGTTGATTTTATCGCCGTCAATCCTCGCGAAGACACCGACCGGAATTTGGCAACTGCCGCCGACTTCCCTAAGGAATTCCCGTTCGACCGCGACTGCCGCGCAGGTTTCGGCGTGATTGAGCACTTGCACGAGCCGCAATGTTTCCGCGTCCGAGGCGCGGGTTTCTATCGCCAATGCGCCCTGCCCCGCCGCCGGTATCAGCTCCGTTAAAATTTCGCCGATTCGCGCCGAGTAACCCAGCCGCTCCAAGCCCGCCGCCGCCAAAATTATCGCGTCGAATTCGCCCGTGTCCAATTTCCTGAGCCGTGTCTCGACGTTTCCGCGCAGATTTTTTATTCGGAGGTCGGGGCGCAACGCCGATATTTGAGCCGCCCGCCGCAAGCTTGAAGTCCCCACGATTGAGCCTTTGGGTAACGCGTCGAACGTCGGAAAGTTGTTGCTTACGAAGGCGTCGAAGGGCTGCGCCCGCCGAGTTATCGCCGCGATTCGGAAGCCTGCGGGCAATTCGGTCGGCACGTCTTTGAGGCTGTGAACCGCCAAATCAATCGCGCCCGCCGCCAGTTGCAATTCCAATTCCTTGGTGAACAGTCCCTTGCCGCCGATTTTCGCAAGCGGTGCGTCCAAGATTTTATCGCCCGTCGTGCTTACCTTGACGAGTTCGACCTTAAGCGTCGGGAAAAATCTTTTAAGCTCCGTCGCCGCGAATTCGGCTTGCCACAACGCCAGGCGACTTGCCCGCGTCCCGATTCGCAATGTCATTCCAAATTCCTCATTTCAAATTCCAAATCCCAGTGGAACAGCCCTTTGCCGCCGATTTTCGCAAGCGGTGCGTCCAAAATTTTATCGCCCGTCGTGCTGACCTTGACGAGTTCAACCTCAAGCGTCGGGAAAAATCTTTTAAGCTCCGTCGCCGCGAATTCGGCTTGCCACAACGCCAGGCGACTTGCCCGCGTCCCGATTCGCAATGTCATTCC
>CALFJE010000121.1 GCA_937877545.1 uncultured Selenomonadales bacterium
GCAAGCTGAAGCGTTTGATTCAAGACACGGTCATTCCGTCTTATTGCGAGGCGTTAAAGACATTCCACGATTGGCAGGCGCGAGCCAAAATGCTTTACGTTCGGCGGCTCCTGCGCCTGATAAATTGATTTCGGAGGGATTCGATGATTGATAAAAATTTATTCTTACACGATTTGTCGATAGCGGCTATCCTCAAGGACGAGGGGCATTATCTCAAGGAGTGGCTGGATTATCATTTGGCGGCGGGCGTCGACCACTTTTATCTTTACGACAACGACAGCACCGACGATACCCGCGAGGTCGTCAAGCCTTACTTGGAGGCGGGGCAGGTTAATTATTTCTCCGTGCCCGGCGAATTGGCTCAAATGCCCGCCTACAATGACGCCGTGCGCCGTTTCCGTTTCGCGACGCGTTATTTGGCGTTCCTGGACTGCGACGAATTCCTTTTCCCGAAGACCGAGCAGGGTATCGCCGAGGTCGTCGACGAGGTTTTATCCGCTAATCCAAATGCGGCGGGGCTTGCGGTTAATTGGCAAGTTTTCGGCTCCAACGGGCAGGAAACGGCTGACTACTCCAAGGGCGTCCTCGAACGGTTTACGCGCCGCGCTCCGAGCGATTGGTTTGAGCCGCCTGCGCGAGCGACTTTGCCCGTCGGCAACATTCACATCAAGACCGTTGCCAATCCGCGCTTTATCCGCTACATCGTCAATCCGCATTACGCCTACTATTTCGACGGGAAATTTGCCGTCAACACGGCGGGCGGGCGCGTGACGCATTGGGGCAACGAGCCTGTCCTCGCCGATAAGCTTGTCGTCAATCACTACCTCACCAAGTCCAAGGAGGAATTCCAAAATAAAATGGGGCGCGGGCGCACGGGCGTCGATGCCAAAATTTTTGATACCGCAGATATGAGCGTCTTCGATAAAAACGACCGCAACGACGAACTTGACGAGGGCATTCTGAATTATCGGAGCCTCCGCGCAGATTCGGTAAAGCCGCCGGCTTTTGACGCCGAGGGTTACTACAAGGCGTTGGAGGGAAATTTATCGCGAGCCGTGCACGCCAATACGCCGCCCGAATTTTTCGAGGACAAGTTGGAGACGTTCCTGACGTGTCGGGCATTGGCGAGCATGTTGCGGCGGCTGTTCCCCAACGATAAGCGCGGCTCCGAATTCGAGGAGGCGGCATTGCAGGCGATAAATCGAGCGCACGTCACGCGGCTGACTTTGGCTGAGGTCATGCTGACTTTGGACGCGTTGCCGCCGATACTTGCCTTGCCCTATCCCGCCGTCGAGGAGATTCGGAAGAATTGTATTGACTTCCTTAAGCAGCTCATGACCGATTTGCGGCGCAATTCGCGTTGGGAGGCGTTCGTCGAGATGAACCGATATTTGGAGTTGCTTATGGCGTTCGGCGCGGCTCGTCACCCCTTCAAATAAGCGTGGGGGCATTAACCTTTCTTGCTCGCAAAAAAGATTTCAAAGAATCGTGTTCGTGAACTACTTTCTTTCAACGAATAAAGAAAGTAGCAAAGAAATTCGCCTCGCAGGGGCGGATACCGTCTGATATTCGGACGTCCGCGCTACCCGATACCGCCTGTGCCGCTATGAAACCTTCCGGGTTTCAAGTCGCGGCGAGC
>CALFJE010000122.1 GCA_937877545.1 uncultured Selenomonadales bacterium
TCACTGTATAAATATGTATCACTTCTTTCAATTTTGTACATATTTATCGTAGCGGCAACCACTTCCGATCATAACCTTCACAAGTTGCCTCTGAATAATCTGGCTGAACAAATCCTCGGCGAAACCACGACCCTTGACCAACTTAACGGCAGAGTCAATCAGACCGAAATTAACATCGCCAATCTGTTCCTTCAACTCAAGGCTCAAAACGAACTCGGGCTCAATGCCAACCTCCTCATGGTTGAAGACTTTAATCAGCTCGATTGTTGCGACCTCTTTAAAGTTCAAGTTATCGTCGCCATTGAGGGCGTTGACGATTTGGAAGTCTCCTCCTTGGAAGGCATCCGCGCAGGTTCCTGGTATCAGCTTTCCGACGGCATCCGCTCTGAATTGGTTCGCGTCAAAGCCGTTGCCAAGAATACCGATAAATACGTCGCCACACTCTACGACACCATTAAGGAAACTTACGACCTCACCGCCACTTATCTTTATCGCTCCTCTGTTTTGACCGGCGGCGGTCAAGCCCTCGGCGCGGGCACCGTCAGGAACAATCGCTTAGCCTTCAATTCAACGTGGCAAGGCTCCTCTGCCAATCAATCACAGTTAATCACGCTTAACACTACTCAATCCAATTCGGACGCCTTTGACCTTGAAGGCAATGCGGCTTTCGACGCCAACGGATTCTTTACTCTCGCTTAAGGAGGTTTTTTTATGGCTTTCGATTTGAACGCTTGCGGCGGCATTCCCGATTCAACCGAAAATCACACCGCCGAAGCCTCGGACGTTATCAATTCTTACGGCGCGGTTACCGCCTTGACCTCAACCACCGTTACTTTGGACGACGCCGCCAATTTCCTCGTCGGTGATCATATCCTCTTCCACGTCTCGGCGGGCAATTCCACTTCTTATGTTGACGACCTGGGGCATTACGCCTTCGCGACCGTAACCGCCAAGTCCGGCACGACTTTAACTATAAATAAAGATTTGACCGCCCTCGCCGATTTGACCGCTTACCGTTGCCAATGCGTCACCGTCCCGATTTATAATACCTTCACAATTCCCGAAGACGTGACGCTCGCACCGCCCGCTTTCGACGGCTCCAAGGGCGGCATTTTTATTTTGAAGGCAAACACGATCGAACTCAACGGCAAGATTGACCTCGCCGATAAAGGCATCGGCAATGCCAATCTGCGCGGCGAACTCCCCTCCGATAAGAATGTTCTCGATACCGATAATCGGGCGGGCTGGGAAAATTCGGAAACCCAATATCGATTCGTCTTGAACGTCGGGGACGGCGCCGCTTGCCTGCTCACCAATAATCTTAAAATCGGCTCGAATGCCCGAATCGGCTACACCGCCTCAAAGGGCGTGCGCTTTTGCCGAGGAGCCTCCGATTCGCCCAATAAGCCCGGCGACGTCACCAACATCGGCGGCTCTACCATTTTAATTGCCGCCAAAGCCATCACCGGCTTTAAGCCCGATTTTATTTCCAAATATCGCGATTCTCACCGCGACGCCGGCAAAGGTTTGGCTCGCGCTTATATCGCCTCGGCTTATCGCCTCGCCAATGACGAAGGCTTATATTCCGCCGATTTAATCAGCGATTCGACGCGCCTCGCCTCCTATTGTAAAGTCTCTGATTTCGGGAACGGCTCAAGCGGCAACCTCACCAATCAAAGCAACGTCAACTATAATTGGAACGTCTACGCCCGCATCACTGAAATTAACAAGAAAGTCGTTACCTATGCCGATAAGTCCAAATCCGACCTCTTCAATCGCGACGACCTTGTCATGATTCATTTCAATTACACCGGCGCGGAGCGCACATACGCGGGGCGTTTCTGTTTGGCGCATGTTGTTTCAGACGACGGTTATCAAATCGCTTTGGACGTGGCTCCTCCCACAATTGACGTGACTAAGTACGCCGCGCAGATTATTCGCATTCCGCAATTCAACAACTTTACCCTCTCGTCCACTCACGATAAGACGCCCGCTTTCCAAAACGGCAAGGGCGGGATTTGCGCTCTGGCGGTCAAAGGCACCTGCAATTTGAGCGGCGGCACTTTTAATCTGTATGACAAAGGCGGCGGTTATCCTTTCGGCGCGGGCTACGGGCTCAACGCCAATTCCGCCATGACTTACGGCAACGTCCAAAATGCTTTCCACTTGCCAATCGGCGCGGGGCACGGCTCGCTTTTCATCCTCGCCAATAATCTGATTATGAACGCCTCAACCCGCCTGGGCGGAACTTATAGCGGCGCGGGTTATTCGGGCTACAAAGGCAAAGACGGCGTCGACTTTTTTGCGTCTTATAACCTCGCCGATTCGGGGCACGGCACCGGCGGAGCCCCTTATAAGAAAGGCACCAACCCCCAAGGTTACGACGGCGGCTATGCGTCAAACTCGGTTGCCGTTAATAATAAAAGCGGCGCGCAGGGCGCTCATATCTTTATCGTCGCCAATTCGCTCACGGGCTTTAATATTTCTGCCATATCCACGGGCGGCGACACCACTGTTAACAGCAGCAGCTCCGGTTTCGTCGGCGCGAGCGGCGGCGCGGGTTACGGCGGCTCGGGCGGCTACTATAAAAATACTGCCAATGAATATGTCAGCAGCGGACGCGGCGGCTATATTGCGGGCGGCGGCGGCTTTACCGTTTATAAAGAAGGCACCGATACCCCCCACTCGGCATCACGTTGCGGCGGAGGAGGAGCAGGGACCGCTTTCATTTATGCAAACAACGTGACCGACCAAGACACCTCGGGCATTATTTTGTAAATTCTAATCCCTAATTCCTAAGGAGCGCGGGGCTCCAAAGGAGGCTTTACCCATGGCTAACTTCATCAGCAGACCCACTGCCACCATCAAAGCTAACTACAGCGGGCAGAGCGGGCAACTTTCCGTCAGCGGCGTCACATCGGGCAATACCACACTCGCCAATGCCGCTCAGCAAATCAACAAAATCCTCTACATCGTCAACAAGGGCATCGTCTCGGACGGCATGACCCGCACCATCACGCAGGAAGGAGATGAATAAGCATGTCCGCTACCAATTCCGTTACCTTGACTTTCGGCTATGAGGATACCAACTTCACACGCCGTTACAAATTCGAGGACGTCTCCGCCGCCGGGCTCAGCGGCATTGTCACTCGCATTAAGGCTATCAATGAATCCTTGGCGGGCGGCACCGACGGCGGCTTGTCGACCTTCTTCCTCTCCGACGAGGGCGATAACTTCACCGGCATCATCGCCGCTCAATCCGACATCGGCAACGTCGAAGTCATCAACCTCAACGAATCCGCATAAAAGGAGGGATAAACAATGGCTCAAACTTCGATTATTATCACATCGACCGATACCAATAACAAAAAGCTCCAAAAGACCTTGACCTATGCCAACGCCAACGCCTCGTCCAGCGTGCTTAAGTCCGTGGCGCAACAGCTCAACGCACTCACCACCAACACTTACGAAAAGACCGACCGCATCGACCGCATCAACTGCGACACCGAGGAACCTGCCGGTCAAAAGCTCACGCCCCTGCTTGAAATTGGCAGTTTTGAACCAGAGAACCTATATGGAGTCGGCTTTGTGACTGGCTTGATTACTTACAACGGCGACGGGGAACTCTATTTTAACATAGACCATATCGACGACGAGGATCTTGCGGAGGGACAGCCGCATCCGTGCGGCTTTATCTATGATTATACGCTTTATATCTTGTACGACAACAGTTTAGAGCCGGGCTCCTTCTCCGGCACAGTCTACGCCACAGAGGGCGAAAACTACGCCGCCAGATCCGCCACCTTCAGCTACGACCCGTCTTAAGGAAAGGAGGAATTAACATGGCTGATACCGTCAAGACCAGCAAATCGCTCCAACTCGTCATGGAGTTTTACGACTCCGACGACCGCACCTTCACCCTGGACAACCCCAAGGCGACCGTCACCGCCGCGCAGATTAACGCCATTGGTACCTATGCCAAGAACAATAACTGCTTTACCGGCGACAAGGACGGAGCCGCTTTTGAGCGTTTCAAGTCCGCAAAGAAAATCACCAACGTTTGCACGATTTACGACCTTAGCTGACCGTGCTATAATGGCGGCGAGGTGATTTTTAATGAAAACGCAACTAAGAAGTAAGGTTGCAGCCGAGACAAAAGAGCGGGCGGACAAGCTTGACGATATTGACAAACGGCTTGCCAAGGTAGAAGCGCGGCTGGACGGAATGGGAAAACGCCTTGACCGCGTAGAAATCCGCATTGACAGGCTCGAAGACAAAATCGATAAGCTTGCTGACAAGGTTGATTCTTCCGTCAAGCACGCGCAAATCTTGACCGCGACCGTCGTCGGGGCGCTTATCGCCCTCGTGCTCACGTTGCTTAAATGACTTCGCCGCACTGAACGCCCCACAGGGCTTTTTTTATTTCGCCCCGCGCTCCTTAGGAATTAGGAATTAGACTATCTGCTGCAAAGGAGTTGATAACATGCTCATTTCCAACGCTATGCGTTTCGGTACTGATATTTTCGGTTCGCAAACAACCACGCCCGGCGGCGGCTCTACCCCAGAAGTGACCCTCGTCAAATCGGCGCGCCTGGAGGCTAAACAACCCCTCGACGCCACTAACTTAACTCACATCGACGGCTTTCAAATCGAAGGTACCGCCCCCGCAGGTACCGACCGCAGGTTTCTTTTCAAAGTCGACGACACTATTTATAAATTCTTCAACGGCTCACCGCGCGCCTATTCCGGCGACGGCTCCCTTGCCAATATCCTTGCTTATGGCAACACATCTGACGATTTGGCTGCCGTCACCGACCTTAGCTCATGGCTCGGCAAAGAGATTTACCCCATTATCGCTTTGACCGCGCCTTACGATTCGGACTTCCCTACCGTCAAACTAAGCTTGAAGACTCATACTACCACCGATGCGCTTTCCAAATCGTTATACTCCGCCGTCACCAAGCTGGAGGGCGACAATCCCAAAATTGCCGACGTTAACGCCGACTTTGTCACCGAGGGGCAAGCCACTTGCACCGTCAACATCCGCCTCTATCAAAACGGCGCCTGGACTTCATGGCTCCCGCTCAACGAGGCTCAAAATCAATCCGTCACATTCTTTCAGATCCGCATAGTCTTGAAGGTCGTCGATATTGGCGAGGACTCCGCGCAGATTAACGCCGTCACCATTCGATATACCACGGGCGAGGCTCCCGTTTCGGGCGACGTTGCCGAATTGTTCACGCCCTATCTTGATTTTGAAGTTCCGCTGCAGACCGCTTACCTCGTCGTCAAACATAAACGCCTTATCGATTCAACCATCGACGCCGACGTTAGCTTTCTGCCCGCTCCCGCTCACAGAGAAAGGTATCAGCTCGGCATTTCTTCAGGTTCAAAAGAATCTTTCAGCCTCCCCGACACTCAGATTGACCATTCTACTCTGCAGGTTTTTGTTGACGGCGAACTCACCAACGACTTTGATTTTAACTTGGAAGTCAACGAAGTGACCTTGAACGCCCCGCGTGATTCTGCCGTTGCCGTGTCTTATGATTATAATTGCGGCGCGGAGGTTTGGCTGCCAATGTCGCGTTCCTCCGACCAGCAACCCAATTCAGACGACGATTTTTATTCAAGCAGATTCGCTCTTTCTACCACTCTCGATAATTATTCCAAAGCCGCCGTCCGCATTAAATTCACGCGCACCTCGGGCACTCAGCCCTCAACCGTCCTCGGGGTTGCCACGGGCAAAGTTCAGCAATACGCCTTGCCGCACCGCATGACCAAACTTTACGTCACCGGCGGCGTCGATTATTCCTACGACCAAGATTCTAATATCCTTACACTCGTCGCCACCGCCGGCAAGACCGTTAAGTTTTCGGGCAATTGGCAGGGCGAACAACACGCCGCTACTGGCTTCGTCGCAGGCTTCGCACTTTAAGAAAGGAGCTCGTCATGATTATTCAAAAACCCGTCTCTCAAGAACAGCTTGACCAAAAATATCTCCGCGAAGACGCTCAATTTCAGGAACAATTAAACCTCGGCGTCGATTATGTCTTAACCGACTTGATGAGCCGCCTCGCCGATTTGGAAAGGAGGAATTCCGATGCCGGAGGAGCTGATAGTTAAAACCTTGGCTAACGTGGGCGTCCCCGCCGCCATTTGCTTTTATACTTTGTTCAGAGTCAATCAGACGCTCAAGGAGCTCACCGAGGCGATTAACCGCTTAACCTGCGACATGGATAAACGCCTTGACCGCCTGGAGGAAGACGTTCGCAATCTGAAAACCCGCGCCGCTTAACTGTACGAACACTGCTCGAACACTGTTTCTTTATGCACCGGTTGTCGAACAGTTACGCATCAATATTCGTACAATCGCGCCCGATAAATGGCGTAAATACGCGCTCCGTCGCCCCCTAATCCTAATCAATAATCCCAATCATAATGTAATGATTGGGATTGATTGATTCTGAGGAGCGCGCTTGAAAACTCGCCGCGAAGAAGCGGCGCGGCGGTTTTCGCGCTTTAGCGGCGGAGGATTTAATACGGCGTCTTTCGAGCCGGGCTTGAACGACGCCAAGCACCACGCCGTAGCCGCTTCGGAAAAACTTTGAAAGAGGGCAGGCTAGTCCTTTAAGCCGCCCGACCCCAGGTAACATCTAAGCAAAGGAGACCCATCATGAAAACCGTGAAATTCCGCTATACCCAAGCCGACAAAACCGAGTATTACACGCTGGTCTTGCCCGACGACGCCGTTCAAATGGTCGGGCACGATCTAAACGGCGCGGAAGTCTACGACGGCGATAAACTTGCCGACTACCGCGACGGGCGAAACCTCTACGCCGCCCTAAATGCCTTTACCTACGAGCAATTTACACCGCCCCATCATCCTTGCCGCCTTCGACGTTTCAACGCCATTAAGCCCTAAATTTTTTGCGCCCCCCACTTGCGGGGGCTGTTTTTTTTTGCTAAAATACCACAAAAATACAGGGAGTGATTGATATGAAACGATTGACCGTAGCGGTGATGTTGCTCGCCTTAATCTGCGCGGCTTGCGGGGGCGAAAAGCAAACCTTTATCAATATCGCCACGGGCGGCACCGCCGGCACTTATTACCCCATAGGCGGAGCCTTAGCCGACATCCTCAATAAGTCGGGGCTAAATGCCGCCGCTCAATCCACCGGCGCCTCCGTCGCCAATATCAATATGCTCCGCGATAATCAAGTCGAACTTGCCATTGTCCAAAACGATATTACTTATTACGCCGTCAACGGTACTGAAATGTTCGAGGAAACGGGCAAGGTCGAAGGCTTAACCGCTATCGCCTCCCTCTACCCCGAAACTTGCCAATTCGTTGTCCGTCAAGACTCCGGCATAACGAGCATTGAACAACTCAAAGGCAAACGCGTAGCCGTCGGCGCGGCAGGCTCGGGCGCAGAGGCTAATGCCCGCCAAATCCTTCAAGCTTACGCCCTCACCTATGACGACCTCGACGAACAATTTCTCTCCTTCGCCGAGGGCGCCTATGCCCTCAAGGATAAAACCGTCGACGCCGCCTTTGTTACCGCAGGCTTCCCTACCGCCTCCGTTCAAGACGTCGCCTCTCAAAACCCCGTAACCGTCCTGCCCGTCGACACCGCGCACGCCAAAGCCCTCGCTGATAAATACCCCTTCTATTCTCAAGTCACCATCCCTGCCAATACCTACGCAGGACAATCCTCCGACGTCCAATCCGTTTCCGTTATGGCTATCCTCGTCGCCAATTCCAAAATCAATGACCAACTCGGCGAACAAATCACCAACGCCATCTTTAATAACCTCGATAAACTCCATAACGCTCACGCCGCCGCTAAAGCCATCTCCAAAGATTCTGCTCTCAACGCTTTAGAATTCATCTCCATCAACCCCGGCGCGAAGAAAGTATTGGAATGACAGTTACCTGACAAAAAAAACTCCCCGCCGAGCGGGGCTGTTTTTTTTATTTTAAATCTGCGCGGCTCGCATGATAACCTCGAACTCGCTGCCTTGCCCTTCCTCCGAATGAACTTCGATTTGCCAACCGTGTCGCTTAACTATCTCCATGGCTATTGCTAAGCCTAAACCGTTGCCGCCGGCCGAACGCGATTTCTCTACCCGATAGAAACGCTCGAAGATTTTATCCCTGTCCTCCGCGCTGATTCCGATTCCCGTGTCCCAGACCGAAAAGCCTCGCGGTGTCAACTTGATTCCGACTGCGCCCTCCGACGTGTACTTTATCCCGTTGTCCATCAATATCAACGCCAACTGCTTTAAGCGTTGCTCATCGCACGTGACCTCCCGCCGACTTAAATCGCTTAACAAGTCTAAGCCCTTCTTTTCCGCCAACGGCTTCATGACACGTACCACTTGCCCCAAGACCGCCGACATCTCCACGCGCTCCATTTTGAGTTCCCAACGCCCGTTGTCGCTCCGCGCTATCTCCAAAAGCTCGCTGACCAGGTTGCTCATCTTTTTGACTTCGGATTTCATGTCGGTCGCCACTTGCCGCAAGAACGGGTCGGCTAAGGCTTCGCCCATGAGCAATATTTCCGACGAGGCAAGCAATACCGCCAACGGCGTCCTAAGCTCGTGCGACGCGTCCGCCGCGAATTGCCTCTGCCGGTCGTACGCCTCCTTTATCGGCATTAACGCACGCCCCGCCATGAAATAGCCGCCCACGCTCGACAGCACGATTGCTATCACGCCCAAAACCACTTGCGCGTAGGTCGCCTTCCGTAAGCCGCTGTAAAGTACCGTCACGTCTTTGCCGACGTATAAAATCTGCGCGGTCGACGCGGTGATTATGCGCTTGGAAGTCATCATGACGGTTGAAAGCCGCCCCGATTCGTTGGTGTGCTGGAAAACTTCAACCTCGCCCTCGTCGATTCGCCAATCCTCTATCACGTCAAGCACAAACGGCTCCAAGCGGAAAGACGCCCGCTCAAAGCGCACCAAGTGCATATCCTCATCGAAGATATAAAAAAACAAGCGGTCGTTGACGGACTTGTAATAGCGATTCTCGTCGACGACGGCGTAGGGATTTTGCAGGTAGAAAATCTGCGCCTCTGCAACCCCGTTGGCGGCGTCGGACAGCTCCTGCGCCTGCTCGGAGAACATCGACCAATTCATTGCCATGTGCACCACGAAGATTAAAATCGCCAGGAACAGGCACATGATTAGCGCGTAGGCAAAGGCAAGCTGCCGCCGACTCCTGCCGAATACTTCCATGAGGTTTAAGCCTCAAGACGATAGCCGATGCCGCGCACAGTCTTAATCGCAATGCGCCCGTCTACCTCCGTCAACTTCTTGCGCAAAATCTTCATGTACGAATCGATATTGTTGGAGGTGATGTCGCGCTCCAAGCCCCATATGCGGTCGAGGATAATGTCACGCGGCACAACCACGCCCAAATTCTGCGCGAGCAGGTCGAAGATTTGGAATTCACGCGGCGACAGCTGAATAACCTGGTCTTTGCGCATGAGGACTTTGGTCGTGCGATTGAGCGTGAAGTCGCCGATTTCGATAACCTCTTGCTGAATCTTTTGCGTGGAGCGTCTGCCCAAAGCACGGAGCCGCGCAAGCAATTCGTCGAATTCAAAGGGCTTTATCAGATAATCGTCCGCGCCCGCGTCGAGCCCGAGCACTCTGTCCTCCACCGTGTCTTTCGCCGTCAGCATGATTATTGCACGTTCGTAGCCCGCCTCGCGCAATTGCCGGCAAGCCTCCAAGCCCGTCACGTTCGGCATCATCCAATCCAATATAAGTATGTCGTACTCCGAGTACATCGCGTATTCAAAAATGTCCGCGCCGTTGGTTATCCATTCCACGTTGAACTTGTTCTGCGCCAGCATGTACTCAATCAGTTTGCCGAGGCGAGCGTCGTCTTCGGCGAGCAATATCCTCATCATCTGCATCAACTCCCAACTTTTTTCATGATTATAACAGGTATCGCCGAAAAGTACAAAGCCCTTTTATTCCCCCTTTTCATAAAGCGCGGAATTTGTTTAACTTTTCTTTGCTCACCCAAAGAAAAGTTACAAAAGAAAGGGTGCCTCGCAGGGGCGAAAGTCCATGCCCCGCACTTGGAAATGATTTTAAGCTCCTGTGCGCCGACGGTATTTGCATCACGCAAATGCGTCGGCGAGGGAGCCGTCATCCATGACGGCTCCAAAGTTCGCGATTTTTGTTGCGTATGTTGCGCCGCCCTTGAAACGTGTTATAATCGCCGCGAGGCAACGTAAGGAGGCTTGTAAGTGATAGACAACTCTAACAACGGGGAAGAATATATCGGGCGACTCAAACCTTTGGCGATAATGGTGACGCTGGTTATCGGGATACTGATAGCGCGGGTCGGCTACCTGCAGATATACGACGGGGAATATTACGCGCACCTTGCCGACGGGAACAGGATACGGATAATCCCGTCAATGGCACCGAGGGGGACTTTCTACGACCGCAACGGACAGCTCTTGGTTACGAATCGCCCCGGCTTTACGGTGTCGCTCCTGCCGCTCACCGAGCCGATTAAGCCCGAAGTCGTCGAGCGCGTCGCCAAGCTCCTCAACGTCCCGCTGGAAGAGATTCAGCAAAAAATATCGGTACATTCGGGCTTCGACCCCATACGCATTCGCCCCGACGTCACGCAAGACATCGTTACGATAATCGAGGAGCAAAAGTCGCTTTATCCCGGCGTCGTGATTGAAGTTCAGCCGATACGCAATTATCAGCTCAAGCAGGAGGGCGCACATACCTTCGGCTACGTCAGCGAAATTTCGGACGCGGAGCTTGAGGCTAAAAAAGACCAGGGCTACAAGTCGGGTGACATCGTGGGCAAGTTCGGCTTGGAGCGCATTTACGATAGAGAAATTCGCGGCGAAAACGGCGGCGAGCAAGTCGAGGTCGACGTTGCGGGCAAACCCGTTCAAATCCTCGGCAAGAAGGAGCCTAAGCCCGGCTACGACTTGATATTGACGATAGACAAAGATTTGCAGGAGGCGGCGGAGAAAGCCGTTGACGACATGTTGGCGCAGTTGAGTTGCAACGCGGCGGCGGCTGTCGTGCTCAATCCGCAGACGGGCGAAGTACTTGCGTTGGTAAGTCGTCCCGCCTTCGACCCCAATCTTTTCGCGCACGGCATATCGACCAAGGACTGGAACGCCATTAACAGCAACCCTTATCACCCCATGGACAACAAGGCGATCACCGGCGAATACCCGCCCGGCTCCACGTTTAAGATTGTGACGGGCACGGCGGCGTTGGCTACGGGCAGAGTCGCGCCCGACGAGCTGATTTTCGACAGCGGCACGCACTGGCTCGTTCCCAAGGGCAATGCGGGCGGCGAGGCTCTCGGCTGGCTGGATTTTCATACGGCACTGTCGCATTCGGATAACGTCTACTTTTACGAGATGGGCAATCGTTTGGGCGCGGACTTGCTGGAAAGTTATGCGCGTATGTTCGGGCTTGGCAGTGTCACGGGAATTGATTTGCCCTACGAATCGCCGGGGCTTGCCGATTGGAAGGAATACAAGTGGGACGTTTACGGCGACGAATTTTATTTGTCGGAGATAATGGACGCGGCAATAGGGCAGGGCTTCAACCTGGTGACGCCGTTGCAAGCGGCAATGGTAATGGGCGAGATAGCGGCGAACGGCAAACGTTTCAAGCCGCATTTGGTACGGCAAATCGTCACGCAGGACAAGGAAGTCGTCCGCGACTTTCAGCCCGAATTGGTCGGCACGTTGCAAGTTGAGCCGTGGGTTATCGAGCTGGTACAATCGGGCTTGCACGACGTTACTGTCAACGGCACGGCGGCGAGGAACTTTATCGGCTTCCCCTACGACATAGCGGGCAAGACGGGCACCGCCGAAAATTCGCAGGGCACCGACCACGGTTGGTTTGTAGGCTACGGACCCTTTGATTATCCGACGATAAGCGTTGCGGTGATTGTGGAGCAGGGCGGCTTCGGCGCGAGTTCGGCTGTCCCGATTGGGCGACAGATTATGGAGGCGGCGTTCAATCTTCAAGTTCAGCGCGGGGAATTGGCTCCGCCGCAAGCGAGGTGACATCATGAAGATATTCGCAGGCTTGGGCAACCCGACGCCCGAATACGCCGCGACCAAGCACAACGTCGGCTTTATGTTGGCTGACAGGTTAGCCGCGCACCTCGACGCCGCGCCTTGGCACGAGCGATTTAACGCGCTTATCGCCGAGGCTTTCTTTGGCGGTGAAAAAATTCTAATCGTCAAGCCGCAGACGTTCATGAACTTGAGCGGGGAGGCGGTCGCTCCGATTATGAATTTTTATAAAATCGACGTTCAAAATCTGATTGTCGCGCATGACGATATGGATTTGCCGCTCGGAATGATACGCTTGCGTCCCAAGGGCAGCGGCGGAGGACATCGGGGCGTTGCGTCGATTATTCAACATCTGGGCTATCAGAATTTCCCTCGCGTGCGGATCGGCGTGGGGCGTCCGCCCGATAATTGGACGGTTAATCACCACGTGCTAAGCCCCTTCACGCCCGAAGATTCCGCGCAGATTGGCAAGACTTTGGAGGAGCTTATCCCCGCCGTGGAGTGTATCTTTACCGAGGGCATCGACGCCGCCATGAACAAATTCAATCCGAAACGCAAAAAACAGGAGGAGGCTTTAACTTGACGGACGAACAATTTAAGGAGCTCAACGGCAAGCTCGACGCGCTCAACGCCAACTTGACGCGCAAGCACGCCGAGGAATTCCAATGGGCGAACGCCATAATGAATCGGCAGGTCGGCTTTGAAAATCGTCTTGGACTTGATACTCAGCCGCGCCAATTTATCCCGTATTATCATCCCACGCTTACGCCAATGCACGGCTATCCTGCAGTCTTTAATCAGTACGGCGAGCCGATGCAAATTTTTTTTATCAGTGACCGTGAATTTGCTCATAAGCCCAATACAGGGCGGTCGCGCTACATTCTTTGGGACAGATACAATTACGGCAACGAAACGCACTTTTATACCCACGACGAAATTTTTCGCACGGTCGGCAAGCCCAAGAGACGTTTCGCCATGCTTTTGGAGCCGCATACGATTAAGCCGCAATCCTATGTCAACGTCTTGAAGCACAAGGATTATATCGAAAAGAACTTCGCTCTGCTTTTCACTTACAATGCCCAACTCCTTGCCAACATCAAGAATGCCCGTTTTGTGGCTTTCGCCGCAGTTGTATGGTATGGAACCAATACGGGGGGGGGTATGGCTGACGCAATAAGGTCCGGCCTGCCCGGTGTCGACGCGCCAAAACAATTCGTCATCTCGCCCGAAAACTACAAGCATAAGACCAAAGACGTTTCGATAATCGCGTCGCAAAAGGAATTGTGTCGGATGCATTTGGTAAGGAAAAAGCTGGCGTTCAAGTGCAAAAACGAATCGCTTGCCGACACTTACGGAAAATTTGACGGCGGGGCTTACTGTGAGATAGAGGAGCCGTTTGAAAAGTATCGCTACTCAATCGTCGTCGAGAACGGTATCGAGCCGTTTTACTTCACCGAAAAGATTATGAACTGCTTCGCCGCCCAGACGATACCGATTTACTTGGGCGCGACCGAAATTGGCAGATTCTTCAACACCGACGGGATAATTCAAATCGGGCTTGAAGACTGCGACCACATTGAGAATATCCTTAAGCGTTGCACCGTCGAGGAGTACGAACGCCGCTTGCCCGCCGTGTTGGACAATTTCCGTCGCGCTATGGCGAGCATGAATCAGACGCGCTTCGACGATATGTACGTCAACTATATCAAAGGCAAATTTTAAATTTGGGGGGCGGCGGATGAGCAAAAGAATCACGGCGTTAATCGCTGACGAACGCGGCAATATCTTCGACGAGCCGACGGCGGAGGGCGCGGGGCGGGTCGGCAATAAAATCGTCAAGCTCAAGCCCGAAGACTTAATCAAGCTGCCCGACAGCGCGGACTTGATGTATTTACCTGCGCGGAGTGCATTGGGCTTTCGACGCGGGGAAATTGTTCACTTGCAAGGGCGGGCGGTGTCTGCGATATTGCCGCAAGGCTACACAAGAACACATTTGCCGGCGTTTGAAAGTACCTTGAACGCGCCGCCTTTGCCGCTGTACGGCTACACCGCCGTCGTGCTGTATAAGGACGAGTTGCACGCCGCCGCGCTCTACACCGACGAGAATCACAAATGGAACCCCGCTCATTACAACACCCGCGATTTGCCCAAGCGGATTCGGCGCGTCAAGCGGGATTTGCCCGATAATCGGATTGTGGCGCAGGTGGCTAAGTGTTCGCTCAAGTGGCATTGCCTGACCGCGCAGAATTTATTTTACGGGCGTTGGGAGTGCGGAGTGCCGACGTCGCCGACGTGTAACGCCAACTGTTTGGGTTGCATATCGTTGCAAGCGGCGGAGTGTTGTCCCAGCCCGCAGAGCCGCATCACCTTTAAGCCGACGGTCGAGGAGATAGCTGACGTTGGGATTTATCACCTGACGCACGCCGACGAGGGCATTATCAGCTTCGGGCAGGGTTGCGAGGGCGAGCCTTCCCTTATGGCGGAGACAATCTGCGCGGCTGTCAAAAAGATTCGTTCGGCGACTAATCGCGGGCAGATAAACATCAACACCAACGCGGGCTTCACCGACGGCATTAAGCGGCTCGTCGACGCGGGGCTTGACAGTATGCGCGTGTCGATTATCAGCGCGGACGCCGCCAACTATCAACGCTATTACCGCGCAGGCTACACGCTTGATAACGTCAAGGCGTCGATTCGCTATGCCTTAGCCGGCGGCGTGCACGTGTCGCTGAATATGCTCTACATGCCGGGCTTTAACGACAGGGCGGCGGAGCTTGCGGCGTGGAAGGCTTTCCTTACGGAGTTGCCCACGCAGATGATTCAAGTCCGCAATCTGAACTACGACCCCGACGAATTTTTTAAGGTCATGCCGCCCGACGATAATTTTATCGGCACCAAAGAATTCCTCCGCGAGCTTGAGGCGTCATTCCCGAACTTAACGATTGGCAACTTCAGTCATTATTTAGGAATTAGGAATTAGGGAGTAGGCGGCTCTTTTAAATATGCGCGGGTTCCTTTCAGCGATTTGCTTGAGATTCTTCGCAGGAGTTGCACCCGTCAACTTCGCCCCGTCAATCGCCGCTTGTGAAAGCCATAACGCTTACAATAAAAAAGCGACGAACAAAATCGTCCGCCGCGCAGATTCGATTAAGGATTGGTCATATCCTCGGCTGGAGCTTGAGCCTCGGCGTCAACGGCAGTGCCCTCGACTTCGCCCTCCCAATCGATAATGCCGCCCATGGTGTAGACGTTGGTGTAGCCCTTCTCGATTAGCACCTTGGCGGTAAGCCCGCCGCGATTGCCGTCGCCGCAATAGGTGATAAGCGTCGCGTTCTTGTCGGGTATCGCCTCGAATTTGTCAGCCACGGCAAACTCCAAAGGAAAGCTTATAGCTCCGGGGATATGCCTAAGCTCAAAGTCCTTGGGGAAGCGACAATCCAAAAGCCTGCCGTTCGGGTCAGCCGCCAACAGTTCCATTGCCTTGTTTTGGTCAATCCGCCAAACTTCAACCTTAGGTTGCTCCTGCTTAGCCTCGTTGCCCTGCGCGGAGTCTTTTGGCTCACTGCCGCAACCCGCGCAGATTATCAGCAACAAAGTCATCAGCGCGATTAAAAGTTTCCTCATGACAATCAGCCTCCTTTTAGGGATTAGGAATTAGGGATTAGGGATTAGGGATTGAACTCCCCATTCCCAATTATTCAATGTCGGTGCCCGCAACAGACCCCGACCAGTTGACAATGCCGCCCATCTCGAAGACGTTCTCGTAGCCGTTGGCGGATAAGATTTCAGCCGCCTCCACCGCCAGCCGCCCCGTCCGACAGTAAATAAGAATCGTCGCCTTCTTGTCCGACAGCTTGGAAAATTCGCCGGCGCGTATGTCCTCTATCGGCAACAACACGGCGTCGGGTAAGTGTTTCTTCTCGTACTCCTGCGGCGTGCGCACGTCCAATAAAATCACATCGGCTTGAGCGGCCGTCATTGCCCGCGCCTCGTCGTGACTTATGTGCTTATACGTGACTGCTTGCCCGCAACCCGCTGTCAGCAAGCACACCGCGCAGATTAACAATAGCAGACGTTTCATTTCAAAACCTCCGTGAGCGTCTCAATCATCTTTTGCACGTCGAGCGGCTTGGCAATGTGGCTGTTCATGCCCGCGTCCTTAGCCGCCTGTATGTCTTCCGTGAAGGCGTTCGCCGTCATTGCGATTATCGGTATCTGCGCCAGCCGCTTATCCTTGAGGGCGCGTATCTTAGCCGTCGCCTCGTAGCCGTTCATGACCGGCATCTGCACATCCATTAACACCGCGTCATAATCGCCGGGCTTGGACGCCGCAACTTTTTCGTAAGCGTCTTTGCCGTCAACAGCCGTATCAAGTTGAAAGCCGAACTCCGTAAGAATCAGCGACGCTATCTCCCGATTGACCTCGTTATCCTCAACCAAAAGCAACTTAATCTTGCTGAAGTCAAGTTCCTGCGCGGAGGCGTCAATCTGCGCGGAATCAACCTCTTCCGGCTCGTCGACAATGGGGAAGTCAACCTTAACGATAAACTCGGTGCCCTTGCCAAGCTCGGTCGCAACGTCAATGGTGCCGCCCATAAGCTCGACGATACTTTTGGTAATGCTCATGCCCAAGCCCGTGCCCTGTATGTTGCTGACGGTGCGGTCGCGTTCGTAAGCCGCGAAAACCTTCTTGGCGAATTCGGGCGTCATGCCCATGCCCGTATCCTTCACGCGCAACTCGTAACTGCCCTTGGTCTCGTCGCCGCCCGTCTGAGTGAGCGTCACCGTAACGGAGCCGCCTTGCGGGGTGAACTTGAACGCATTGCTTATAAGATTCAACAGCACCCGATTTAAGCGCGGCACGTCGCACATAACCGTTTTGTTCATGACGTGTTCGATATTGACGTTGAAGGTTAAGCCCTTGCCCTCCATTTGCGTAGCGAACAGGTCGCGGACTTCATTCAACGCCTTAACCAAATTTGACTTCTGCGGGTCAAGCTCCATTTTGCCCGATTCAATGCGGCTCATGTCAAGGATGTCGTTTATCAGCGCGAGCAGGTGATTGTTCGACGCCTCTATCTTGTCCAGATAATCCCGCGTCTTTTTCGGCAATCCCGGCTCCTTCTTGATTAAGTTGGTGTAGCCGATTATCGCGTTCATGGGCGTGCGTATGTCGTGGCTCATGTTCGACAGGAAAGTAGACTTCGCCTTGTTGCTCCGCTCCGCCCGAACCTTTTCCGTCTCCATGTCCTTTTCGCGCTTCATCATCAAATTGTAGATATTGAACATGATAAACAGCGCAATCGTTATCAGCCCCATTTGCATGAAATTATGCCGCGTCAACGATTCGCTGACAATTTCCATTTGATTCTGCAGATAATAGGCGGAGTCGGCTCTTTCGCGCTCGGAGGGCGGCACGCCGCGTTCGTTCATTTCCTCGGTGTAGTATTCGCTCAAGTTGCCCAAAACTCTCTGCGCGGCGTCGTTGGTCGTCTCCCTAACCCACAACATAGACGTAAAGAAAATCAGGAACAACAACGCTATCCACGATATGGTTGACTTGCCGAAACGCCGTTGCTCGTTGTCGCGCTGGAAAATGTAGCGGAAGAATACAAAGCCCAAAATGCTCCAGATAATCAGAATCAGATAGCTTTCCGTCGTCATCGCGCTCACAGTCCAGACGTTGGGCACCATGAAGTAGATAAAGAAAATCAGCGACACGACGCAGCCGATAATGCCCGTGACTTGCGGCAAACCCCTGTTCACAGCCCGCGCCGTGATAATCGTGACGATTGAGGTATAGGTATAGTCAATGGTCGCGCCGATTGTGTTAACGTCGATAATCCACGCGATAGCCGTGCGTCCGAGGAAAGGTATAGGCAAGCTTAGCAACATGATAAACAGGACGGCGTTCATGGGCGAATGATTTGCGTTGAGCTTGCCGAACCAAGACGGGAGCAAATCGTCACGGGTCAAGGCGTAGATTAAGCGGCTGGCGGCTATGTAGTTGCCGACCAAACCCGTAATGACGCCGCCGATAACCGCCATTCCCAAGATTATCAAGCCGGCGTCACCCATGAGCGAATAGACCGCGTGAAAAGTCGGCAAGCCCGCAAACCCTTTGAAGCTGTCGAGCTTGTCAATGTACTCCGCCCAACTTGCACAATTCGGCGGCAAGACACTCACGGCAAGTATCGCAAGGAAAGTGTAAACCACAGCCGCCGCCACCACCGCGCAGAAAAGTATCGCGAAGGTCTTCTTAACGGAAAAGGTGAAGCCCTCGGCGGACTGCGATACCGACTCGAAGCCGACGAAAGCCCACGGCGCAAGTACGACTATACCGAAAATCGCCGCAAAGGAGGAGTTGTTATCGGGCGGAAAGGCGGGCGCAATGTCAAAGAGATTTATGCCGCTCGCGACGACCGCGCCCATACTTATCAGCACGCCGCCGAAAAGAACTATCGCCGCAGCGGTTTGAACCCATGCCGCCAATTTCCCGCCACGCATACAGACCGCCCCGAAAAGCCACAACGCCCCCAAACTCAGAAGTGCCTCGCCGAAATAAACATCGAAGCCCGCAACCGTGTAGTGAAAGCCGAATTGAAACGTCGCCCCCAAAAGCTTTCGGCAGATAATCGGCAAGGCGGTCGCGTTCGCCCACGTTATCGCTATGTAAACCAGAATCAAAAACCACGAGCTCAAAAAGCCGTGGTCGTAGCCGAGGACTCTCTTTGCGTAGGCGTAAGTGCCGCCGGCGTCGGGGTATTTGTTCATCATAAAGTGGTAGTTGCAGCCGATAATCAGCATGATGACGCCGCCGACCGCCATACCCAGCGCGACACCGAGCGGACCTCCTATCGGCAGGAAGGTCGTCCCCGGCATAACGAACGCGCCCCAGCCCACCGCGCACCCGAACGATAATGCCCAGACATTCAGCGGCGACAAGTAAGGCTTTAATTTTGTATTTTCTGCAGTATCCATTGGCGGGCACCGCTCTCCTTTAATTTGTTTCTAAGTATTATACACATTGCCGCGCCAAAGTAAAGTTGCTTGACTGCTTGAAAATTTGTCTGTATCCTATGCCAAAGGAGGCGATTGTACATGTTGGTCTCAGACACTCGCAACGACTACGAGATTATCGAGGGGGTAAAGATTATAGCACCGAGTCCGGATATGGGGCACAGCAGTATCGTTATGAATTTATCGGCAACTATAGGAGCTTACGTCAAGATAAACAAGCTCGGCATTTGCTTTGGGGATCACATGGACGTTCATTTTCCCGACGGCAGTTTGTTCCAGCCCGACTTCATTTTCATCAGCGCGGCGAATGCCCAACTTTTTTGGGAAAACAAACGCAGAACCCTTCACGGCGTGCCCGATATGGTCGCGGAGATTCTTTCCCAATCGACAATGAAACGCGACATGGGCATAAAAAAAGACATTTACGAACGCAACGGCGTCAAGGAATATTGGATTATCGACCCGTGGCGTGAGACCGTCGACGTTTACCTCCTGCGCGGCGGCAAGTATGAACTCGACGGGCATTACGAAAATTGGAGCGACGACGAATTGGCTGAGCTGGAGGAGTCAAGGGATTTGTCCGACGAGGAAAAGGCGGAGCTTAAGGCTCAATACAAGCCGGAAGTGCCGGTGGCGGTTTTGGACGGCTTCAAGGTTAAGATACGCAACATCTTCGGTTGGTATTTTGAATGATTATCTACTTTTTCTTTGAGGTGCCAAAGAAAAAGTAGCAAAAAGAAAGGCACTTAG
>CALFJE010000123.1 GCA_937877545.1 uncultured Selenomonadales bacterium
TGTTTTCACGCTGGAGAAGGCGGGCAACTACACGCTTAACGGCATGAACGTCACGGCGACCGTCGACGGCGTTCAAGTTCAACTCGGAGAAGATTCAATCTACGTCGGCGGCATTACTTACACGCCGCTTGATGAAAATGTCACGCTGACAATCGGCGAAAACTCTATAGCCTGCGCGGGCGGCAAAGCTAACGTGAACATGGGCTTGCTTGGCGCGGCTTTCGACTTCGACACGACAAGCGGCTCGTTCACTTTCGACAGGACGAACAACACTTTATCCATTGAAAAGGGCACAGTCATTTCTATGGCGCAAGGTAATTCTGAACTGCAGGTTACCGCGCTTGAGGATACTTCCGCTGCCATACGCACCGACGACGAAGGCATAATCTACTGCGACTGGGCTGACACTACCAACTTCACGCTGTCGATGATTCGCGACGGACAAACCGTCATTGCTCTCCCCGCCAACGTGACCGGTACAACAAGCTACTTGCCGAGCGCAGGAACTTTCGCGCTTGTTTGCGACGAAGCAAATCAAAACACCAACGCCAGCATGACGATTGGGCTTGCCAATTATAAAATCCAACTCGCCACGCCCGACAATACTTTTGTTGTCGGACTTGAAACTTCCGAAGACGGCAAAGTCACTCTCAATTATCCTCGCGAAGAATATTCCACAATGAACTTGGTTGTCACGCGTGACGACACAGCGATTTTCGGCGGCGCACTTTCAGTTGACGGCTCTGTTGTCCTCGACCCGACAAACAGAACGCTAACCCTTAAAGACGGCACATCTTCCGAAATGGCGTTCGGTGGATATACTCTCAAGGCAACGGCGAACGGCGACGCGACAAGCGCATTTGCTATCGTTGATGAAGGCTTGGTTATCACGCCGAACACCGGCGACGGAACTTTGCAACTGGAAATCGGCAACGGCACTGCCTCAATGACTGCCGAATTGGAAGTTTTAAGCGGCTCCTTCACGCTCAAACAGGGCGGCGTGTTGACTGTCGCGAAAGATACCGAAATGCAACTTACCTTCAGCGACGATTATTCCGTTAAATTCAAGACGACGGACGATGCGGGCGGCGATCTTTCACTCGGCACGGACGGAATTACTTTCACGCCCAATTCGGACGACGGCGGCTTGGAACTCTCCGTGACTAAAGGCGGCGTGACACGCACGACTTCGCTCAATATGAACGGCTCGTTGACTTACAAACTTGACGGCTCAATCACTCTCGCCAAAGATACCGTTGTTAAAAATGTTTTTGAGGACGGCAACATCTTAACAATAACCGCCTTGACCGACGCAAGCGGCTCAATCGTTTTCAATCCCGAAGGCGGCTTGTCAATCACGCCTTCGACCGCCGACGCTTTGACAGTTGCCTTGACGACGGGCGATTTGGAAGTTGCCCAATTCTCGTCAATCACGGGCACGATTAACTACAGCGGCGGACTTGTCACGGTTTCCGACGGCGCGGCGGCTGATCTTTTGATTTATGACACTTGGGAATCAGAATTGCGAGTCAGCGGCGGCACTGCCTCCTTGCAATTCACCGAAGACAGAACGGTTTACACCGCTAACGAGGGCGCAACTTTCGTCCTTGACTATCTTGACGGCTCAACGGTTGAAATTCAAAATGGCTCCTTCAGCGACATTTATGCCACAGAAACGGAAGACGCGATAGAACTTATCTCCGAAGGCTCCAACTTCAGAGCCAATGACAACGAATTTGTTTTCACGCTGGAAAGGGCGGGCAACTACACCCTTAACGGCATAAGCGTCACCACGACTAAAGACAATGTTCAAGTTGTGCTCGGCGATTATAATACTGTCGAATTCGGCGAAGATACACAAACCAATCTTGCAACTTCGATCAGCGGAAATGATTTGAACGTTACTGCTTCAGTTTCGGAAGGACAAGGCTCCGTGACTGTCGACGACGACGGAAATATAATTTACGACGCGACAAACGGCACACTCCAAGTTTCAGTTCCGCTTGAAGACGTTATCGGCGACTCGCTGTTGCCAAGTGACTTTACAATTTCGGGCGGCACCATAACTATGGGCGCAACCGACTCGGACGGCTTGAAGAGTATATCTATCACGGCGGGCACGGCTCTTTCCTTCACGAAAAACGGCATGACCTTTGATACTGTCATTCAAGATGACATTAACGGCAGACTTTGGATGAGGAATGGAACTGTTATCTACCTTCACTCCTACGAAGAGGCTCTCTTTGATACGACAATGACTTTTGCCGATAAGAAAGTCTTTAACGGCATGATAACGCTCGGCGGGGCTTTTGCCTATAACTCCGCCACCGGCACAACCGGTCCGGTTGATTCTAATACCTACAACGTTCACGATTCTTATATTAAAATTGCGCTCGGCACTCAAAGTTTGAAACTCACCACGAACGGCGATACTTTCTTTGCGGCACTTGACGTTGATGATAACGGAAAAATTACTTTCGACTTCAACAACGAGAACTATAATTCAATGCTGTTGACGATAGGGAGCGGCGACAAAGATGTTTTCAGCGGTGCTGCTTCGATAACGGGCAAAGTTATTCTCGACAGTGAAAATATGGCTGTTACTTTGGCGGACGGCGCAACCATTAACCTTGATTTCAACAATTACAAATTAACCGCGACTGCCAACGGCGACTTCACAAACAGCGTTGCATTTTCGCAGGACGGAATAACTTTAACGCCCGACAGCAACGGCTCGCTCGACCTTACACTCGACAACGGAACAACTTCTTTGAGTACCAACTTAAAAGTTTTGAACGGCTCATTTACTATCGGTCAAAACGACGCGTTTACTGTCGCGAAAGATACCGAAATACAACTTACTTTCAGCGACGATTATTCCGTTAAATTCAAGACGACGGACGAGGCGGGCGGCACTTTCTCTCTCGGCACGGACGGAATTAATTTCACGCCCAACTCGGAAGACGGCGGCTTGGAACTTTCCGTTACTCGCGACGGCGTGACGCGCACGACTTCGCTAAATATGACGGGCTCTTTAACTTACAAGCTTGACGGCTCGATTTCTTTGGCTGAAGGTACTGTTGTTAAAAATGTTTTCGAGGACGGCAACATCTTGACGATAACCGCCTTAACCGACGCAAGCGGCTCAATCGTTTTCAATCCGTCAACAGGTTTGACAATCACGCCCGCCACCTCCGACGCGTTCAATCTTGTTTTGAAGGGGCACGACGCTACCGGCGAACTTGATTTAAACGAAATTACCGGCACCCTTGCCTACAGTAACAGCGTGATTACTCTGTCCGACGGCGCATCCTTTGCGGGCATTTTGACTTTTGATTACAACGTGGCTCCACTACTGGGTTTTTCACTCAGCTCCGCCGGCGGCGATACTGCTATTGATTTCGATTTAACTCAACTTTCCATTACGCCTGCGACCGGCGCATCGACTACCATGTTCAATTCCGCAACCGGCAACGGTTGGACTATGTCGGACGGCACCATAGCTTTTGGCTACTTTGACGACGAGTTATTATACACTTTGACTCCCGGCTCTAAGATTAGCGCGGCAATTCCTCTCTTGGATTTCGTTTTGTTATCAGCCGGCAACTACACAATCAACGGCATGAACGTCACCACGACCGAAGACAACGTTAAAGTTCAACTCAGCGATTACAATACGATTGCATATGACGGAATGACTTTCACGGGCACGGGCAATGTCAACCTCACAGCCGATAACGTCGTTTTGGACGCGGGCGTTGAGGCGACGGGCTTTGGCGAAGGAAATTCTTTCGTATTGACAGAGACGGGCAGCGTTACTGTCGACGGAAAAATTTTCGAGCTTATCGAAGACATTCCGCTTGGTATCACTGTCACGAGCGCGGAAGAAGGTTTCACTTTCGCAAGCACCTTAACCGAAGAAGCGGTACAGCGTGCCGACAAGGACGAATCTTCAGTCGGCAAAGTTTTCACGGAATATTTCACGTCGAGCGACAACACCTACCGCGTAAAAGCTGAACTGCGCGGGTTGCTGGAAGTCAACGGCATTTCCGGCGGCACGACGATGACGGGGGGCGCGGATCTTGACGGCACAGCTGATGAGCATAGAGTTTACGTCGTCACAGAATCCGAAGGCACATTCACCGTTGCTGATAAAACGTACACAATCGCCGGCGATTCCGCAGTTACAATCGAAACATATTTCGACACGGACGACACGGGCGCGGCAATCGGCTTTGACGGGCTTAGCGGCACAGTAAGCGGCGACTTCACCGAACATGCGGTTTCAATCAACGGCGGCGCGTCAATTTTGATTAGCGGCGACAATTTGATTAGCATTGTGGCAGACGATAGCGGCACGGAACTTTTCGGCGTGAGCGGCGGCGCAACATTAGCGAGCTTGGGCGGCGTCTCGAAAGTTCATACCGACACGGAAGGCGTCTTCACATTCGGAGCGACGGAAAATAATTCGATTGCTATCACTGTTCAGAGCGACGACAATGTTACTTTTGAAATAGACGATGCACAATCTATCACCGGCATAACGAACATTGAAGGCAATCTTATTTTCAGCGAAACGAACGCTTCATTGTCAATTAACGGCATAAACGGCACATTCAGCGGCGAATTTTCTTCGATTGGTGCTTACAGCGGCGCACTTTATATTCACGACGCGCAAGACGGCAGCGCACTTATCACAAGCGACGAAGATAAAATTTGGCTCCAAATGCTTGGCACGTCTTTTGCTCTCAACGATAACGACTTAACGCTGACTAATGACGCCGACGGCATTTGGATTCGCGATAAGGAAATTGTCGGGCTTGACGCGGGCGCAAGCTTGCAAGTTTCGGAGGCAGGTACTTACAAAGTCAACGGGATTAAATTTAACGCCAAAGCGGGTGAGTACATTACCGCCGGCAGAGGCGGCTACGAAATTATCAACGACTTCGACTCTGATGAAATTCTTACAGTCACGAGCGGCGGCAATCAGGATATTGATCTCAGCAAGGCAGATTATGATGTTGCATATATCGAGGCGGACGCGACCGGCAAGAAAAATGTTACACTCGGCGGCGGCGATTTGGTTGTCGTTGAAGATACCGGCGCGAAAGTCAACATAACGGCCGGCAAAGGCAACGATACAATCATAAGCTCCGGCGAAAATGTTTTT
>CALFJE010000124.1 GCA_937877545.1 uncultured Selenomonadales bacterium
TTCGTTGCGGCGCGAACATAGGATGCAACGTCACGTTGCCGATTCGCCAAGTCAAAGAATATCTGCAAAGTCGCGGCGTTGAGGTCAGATTTTGAGGGAGGCATTGCTTATGTCAATCGTAAAGGATATGTCGTTGGCTCCGAGCGGGCACGACAAAATCGAGTGGGTCAAAAATTTCATGCCGGTGTTGAGCGCGATAGATAAAGAGTTTTCGCAATCCAAGCCGTTCGCGGGCAAGCGCATATCGATAACGTTGCATTTGGAGGCGAAGACGGCTTACATGGCGGAAGTCTTCATGCACGCGGGCGCGGACGTGGTTATAACCGGCTCCAATCCGCTTTCGACACAGGACGACGTGGCGGCGGCATTGGTCGAGGACGGCGTGACGGTCTACGCGACGCACGGCTGTTCGGCGGAGGAGTACAACGACTATCTGAACAAGGCGGCGGACTTCGCGCCCGATATTTATATTGACGACGGCGGCGACTTCACCGAGCTTATTCATACCACGCGGCGCGACGCGCTTAAAAATATTATCGGCGGCTCCGAGGAGACTACGACGGGCGTTTTGAGACTTCGCGCTTTGGAACGTCAAGGCAAGCTCGCTTTCCCGATGATCGCCGCCAACGACGCCTATTGCAAATTCCTGTTCGACAATCGCTACGGCACGGGGCAATCGACGTGGGACGGCATTATGCGCACGACGAATTTGGTTATCGCGGGCAAGACGGTTGTTATCGCGGGCTACGGCTGGTGCGGCAAGGGCGGCGCAATGCGTGCTCGCGGTTTGGGCGCGAACGTCATTGTCACGGAGGTTGACCCGATTAAGGCGATTGAGGCGGTCTTTGACGGTTTCCGCGTTATGCCCATGAACGAGGCGGCTAAGGTCGGCGACATCTTTTTGACGCTCACGGGCGACAAGGACGTTATCACGGGCGAACACTATCCGCTTATGAAAAACGGCGCGATGCTTGCCAATGCCGGGCACTTCGACGTTGAAGTTAATATTCCCGAACTTGAGGCGCAATCGGTCAGCCGCAAGGTTGTCCGCAAGAACGTCGAGGAATTTTTACAGCGCGACGGGCGCAAAATTTATCTGCTTGCCGAGGGGCGGCTTGTCAATCTGGCTTCGGGCGACGGGCACCCCGCCGAGATTATGGATTTGAGTTTCGCGGTTCAATTCTTCAGCGCGGCGCATATCCTCCACAATCACGGCAAGCTTGAGCGCAAAGTTTACCTCATGCCCGAAGAGATTAACGCCAAAATCGCGGAGATTAAATTGGATTCAATCGGCGTTCAAATCGACACGTTGACCGACGCTCAACGCGAATATCTCGGCTTGTAACGTAAAAATTCTTTGCGGGTGTCTTCGGACGCCTGCTTTTTTATTGGCAAGAGAAAAATTTTCTGCTAAAGTCGTAACGAAATCGGATTCGGAGCTTATAATAGGCAGAAAACAAATTGGAGGATGATAAAAATGAATAAATTGATTGAGGAACTCAAAAAGGACACGGAACTTGCCAAAATCGTATTAGGAAAAGATATTGAAGCGGCATATCAGGCGGCAAATGCGGTCGTACCTTGCGATAGGGCGGAATTCGAGACTTTTTACAATGAACAACGGGCAAAATCTGTCGCAATCATCAAAGTTCTTAAAAAGGCCGCTGCTGACGAGGAATTTGCCAAAGTAATTTACGGCGAAAACCGCAAAGCGGCATATGAGGCGGCGCAAACAGTTTCTACGGGCTACACAGGAGAGGAATTTGAAAATGTGTATAAAACAGTTGTTGCGGCGGCGTTAAAAACATTGCATAAAGACGACGAAAAGCTTTCAGACGAAGAACTCGACATGGTTACAGGCGGCGGCTGGCTGATTGGATTGGCTAAAGCAGTCGGAGGCACACTGGGCGGAGTAATAGGAATTGCTTCTGGAACGTGGATTGTGACTGCTGTTGGCGGTGCGGCAGTTGGTCTTGGTGCTAGGGAGATTTATGATGATGTTAAAGACGCAAAAAGCGTTAAAGATTTAGGAGTATCGCTTGCTAAAGATATAGTAAGAATCACTAAATAGTTAAACATTTAGGAATCTCGCTTAGTTGATGCGCCAAAAATAAAAACAAAAGCCCTTCGGCGCATGTCGGAGGGTTTTTCCGTTTACAAACTAAAATTTTTTTGCTAGATTTTGTAACGAACTCGGATTCGGAGCGTATAATAGGCAGAAAGAAAAATTTAACTAAAGGAGACTGATAAAAATGGCAACACGAGAAGAAAACATCAAAAAAATCAATGAGGAACTGGAAAAACTCGACGATGAACAGCTCGAACAGGTCGCAGGCGGTGCACCTCGTAGAATGTATGAACCATATTAGAACACCGCCAACGACCAAAACACCGCTTCAAATCTGATTATTAATCCGAAAGCAAGTTGGTGGACTAAAATAAGATAACCAAAAAATGCTTTGGACGGTCGCAATCGACAAAAAAAGCCCTTCGGCAAGTGTCGGAGGGTTTTTCGTTTGTAAAAATCCAGTATATCGGATAAAAATCCTGTATATGGGATTTTTCAGGTCGTCTCAAGCTCGATGCAGGGCTTTTTTTGTGAGGTTGGCGTCATGACGCCATTTAGCAACTTGTAAAAATCCAATATATTGGATTTTGTCAAATGAGCCTCAAAACGCCTATCAAACTCGATTTTTGGCACTCAAAACACGTTCAAAGGCGTTTCAAACAAATTTTCCGTTGCAAAAATGATTTTCAGCGCGTATGATACTCAAAAACAAGAAATGAGGACTGATATTCATGAATAATTTCGTAATCAGCGGCGTGAAGATGCTTAAACCGAGCGGCGAAGTCGAAATCGCCAATATTCACGTCAGCGGCGATAAAATTTCCAAAATAACTCGCGGCGAAGTCACTCACGACCACATTATCGACGGAAAAGACAAATTCGCGACGCCCGGACTCGTAAACGCCCATACTCACGCCTCGATGACGCTCCTGCGCAGTTATTCCGATGATAAATCGCTCATGGATTGGCTCCAGAAAGATATTTGGCCTGTCGAAGCGAAAATGAAGCGCAAGGATATTTATTGGGGCGCGGCGTTGGCGGCAATCGAGATGATTCGCGGCGGCACCACTGCTTTTGCCGACATGTATGGTCCTTGCATGGAAGAAGTCGCCAAAATCGTCGCCGAATCTGGCTTGCGCGGCAGTTTAAGTCAAGGTTTGATAAGTTTTGCCGACGGAGACAAGAAATTAGCCTCTAACGTCGAACTTTATAAGAATTTTCACGGCGCGGCGGACGGCAGGATACAAATTATGCTCGGACCGCATGCGATTTACACTTGTCCGCCCGATTATCTTAAAAAAGTTGCGGTTGAGGCGTCGAAATTGGGCGCGGAGATTCACATCCACATGAACGAAACGCAAACCGAGATTGAAGAAAGCATAAAAATATACGGCAAGCGACCTTTTGAAGTAATTTTGGATACCGGACTGTTTGAAAACGGAACTTTGGCGGCGCATTGCGTGCATTTGAGCGATTCGGAGATTGAAATTATAAAATCGAAGAAAATTCGCGTCGCTCACAATCCCGGAAGCAATTTAAAGCTTGCGAGCGGCATTGCACCCGTAAAAAAATTGCTTGACGCGGGAATAACGGTGGCATTGGGCACGGACGGCGCATCGAGCAACAATAATTTGGACATGTTGGAAGAAATACGGCTTGCGGCACTGATTGCGAAGGTCGAAAGCATGAATCCGTTGGCAGTTCCGGCGAATCAAGCGTTAAAAATGGCGACTGAATACGGCGCGGCGGCTTTAGGCTTAAAAAATGTCGGGAAATTGGAAGTCGGATACAAAGCTGATATAGTTTTATGGGAAATGAGCGGCGTAGAGTGGCAACCGAATTATAATCCCGCGTCGCTACTCGTTTATTCGGCAAATTCTTCGTCTGCGGATACGGTTATCGTTGACGGAAAGATTTTAATGCAAAATCGCGAATTAAAGACGCTTGACGCGGAAAAAATCCTTGCGGAGTTCAAAGCTTGCGCCAATCGTCTTACCGGAAAAGATTCCTAACCTTTGCAAAGAATTCAGCCTTCCATAAACGAAACTTAAACTCCGTCAAACCGAAACGCGGCTTGCGAATATGCATGCAATAAAAAATTTCCCCGCTGAGGACTTCAACGGGGATTTTTTGTTCGGATTTAGATTTTCATTGCAGGTTCGGGATTACAGACCAATCGCACGAATGATGACGCTTCATAACTTCAAAATTCGCTAAAAACCATTCGTCTGTATTGTATCCGTCATCCATTGTCACATCTATGCAGTAACTTCTGCCGTCAGATAATGTTATTGTATTCCAAAAGTGCCAACCATCTCCAAATTTTCCACCAACACTTCTGACTTTAAAACCAGCCATTCTTCCGAGCATATAAAATGCATCAGAATAGCCTCCGCATTGCGCGTAATGGTCAATTAACGCTCCTATCGCTGTTTCGTTACGATTATTTTCGTTTTTATATTCGTATACACTATCACATATGAAATCGTGAATGTAACGAGCCTTTTCTATTTCTGACGAACGTTTATTTGCTTCATAGACGATACCGACCGCAATATTGTAAAGTTTTTGCTCTTCGGGCGTTAGATTCATCCAAGCTTGTTGTTGATTTCTACTAAGATAAGCATTTGCAACGCGAGCACCGAGATATTCTTGATATATTGTATAAATGTATCTTCCGGTTCCGAAACCGCCGTCCACATCTAATTTAGCTGAAGGGGCAGTTGCAATATATTTAACAAGTTCCCCTTGAAAATCTTTACGTTCCTGTTCATTGTTAATTTTCACGCTTGGAAAAGTAAAATAGAACTTCGTTTGCCCTTTGAGGCGTCCTTCTTCGATATAAGTTGCGAGTTGAGCCTTAGAATTGATTCGCGGAGCAGAATTCCAATCAATATCGGCGGCGGAGACGATTTGCGAACTCATCACGAGCAAACCGAGTATAACGGCGACGAAAAACTTTTTAAACATAGCGTTCACTCCTTTTCTTAAAATCGGTCAAAATTTTTCGCAATCATATACAATTTATTTGTTCATGTCAATTAAAGCGCGTAATTCGGCTAATTGTTCACGGCTTGCGCTAATCGTCTCACGGGAAAATAGACTTGTATTTTTAAAAGCGGTCGTCTATAATGCGCGGTGAAAGGAGTTGTTGGAAATGGTAGGCTACACTTTGCGCCAAGAGCGCGAGCGACAAAATCTAAACATAAGCGACATTGAACAGGGCACAAGTATCCGCGCTCTTTACATAGAGGCTATTGAAGCCGGCGAATATGACAAGTTGCCGGGCAACGTTTACACGAAGGGCTTCATCAAGAATTACGCGAAGTTTCTGGGCTTGGAAGCCGACACGCTTGTCAAAGAATTCTTGAGCGACATAGCCGAGCTTTCGCCGCCCGAAGCCGCTCCGACAGCCGACACCGCGCAGACTCCCGACGCCAAAGTCGAAGTCAAGCCCGTCCGCGCCGAAAAGAAACCGCTCGGTCATTCCATACAGATAGACAACGGCTCCTCGCCAAACAAGTTAATCATAGCGGCGGCAGTGGTGCTGATTGCGGTCGTGGCGGGCGGCTTATGGTCGTGGCTGTCAAGTTCCGACGGCGAAGTAGCCAAAGTCGAGCCGACGCCTGCGCAACAGGTTGAGCAAACGGAGCCGGCTCCTGCCGATAATCCGACGACCGTAGCTACAGCGGCTCCCGCGCCTCCGAGCGACAGCGTAGCAATACAAGCGCGTTTCAACGACCGTTGCTGGGTGCTCGTCACCGTTGACGGCGCAGTTGTTCAAGAGGGCGTCATTGAGGGCGGACAAACTCTTTCCTGGGAAGGCAAGGACAATATCAGCTTCCGCCTGGGCAATGCGGGGGCGGTCGAATTCTTTAAGGACGGTCAAAGCCTGGGCATTCCCGGCGCGGTCGGCGACATTGCAGACAAAA
>CALFJE010000125.1 GCA_937877545.1 uncultured Selenomonadales bacterium
GGGGGGGGGGGATTAGTAGTTGTCATAGAATTTTCTCCTTAAACATTGGATGCGCCGAAACGTCTGGAACGTTTGCCGAAGTCGATAAGGGCGTCGATGAACTCTTCGGGCGTGAATTCCGGCCACGGCGTATCGGTGAACCAAAATTCCGCGTAGGCTGCTTGCCACAATAAAAAATTGCTGACGCGCAACTCGCCGCTCGTCCTAATTAGCAAATCGACGGGCGGTTGACCTGCCGTGTCCAGCTCGTCTTCAAACATCTGCGCGGAAATATCGTCGGGCGATAATTGCCCCGCTTGTACGCGCCGCGCCAACTTTTGAGCCGCTCGAATTATCTCGTCCTGCCCGCCGTAATCCGCCGCCACGTTGAACTTAACGCCCGTGTTGTTCCGCATAAGTTCGACCGACTCGCGCATTAGCTTTTGCAACGCCGGCGCAAAATCCTCCGTCCGCCCCAAAAACTTTATGCGGACGTTGTTGGCGTGCATCTCCTGCTTTTCGCGCTCCAGGTAATCCGAAAATAAATGCATTAAAAAATCAACCTCGGTGTGAGGTCGTTTCCAATTTTCCGTCGAGAAGGCGTAAACCGTCAGAGCCTCCAGCTTGAGGTTGACCGCCGTCTTTAATATGCGCTTGAGTGTTTTGACGCCGGCGGTATGCCCCGCGCTCCGCATAAGCCCGCGAACAGAAGCCCATCGCCCGTTGCCGTCCATTATTATCGCCACGTGACGCGGCATTTTTGTCCTATCGACTCGCGCAAGCAAGCCGCCGTCGCTTTCCCACATAGTTTAAACTTCCATAACTTCCTTTTCTTTGCCCGACTTCGCGCTGTCAACCAGCTTGATATACTTATCGAGGAGCTTTTGCATTTCCTCCTGCGCGTCTTTACGGTCGTCCTCGGTGATTTCCTTGCCCTTTTCAAGTTTCTTAATCGACTCGTTGGCGTCGCGGCGAATGTTGCGCATGGCAACCTTAGCCTCCTCCGCCTTTTTGCTGACGACTTTGACGAGTTCCTTACGGCGTTCCTGCGTCGGTTGAGGAATAGCCAAACGAATCGTCGTGCCGTCGCTGTTGGGCGTCAAGCCGAGGTCGCTCTTTTGGATGGCGCGTTCGATGTCCTTAAGCGAGCCGCGGTCGTAGGGCTTAATCATAATCATGCGCGGTTCGGGGACAGTGACGTTGGCGATTTGGTTGACGGGCGTCGCCGTGCCGTAATAATCGACCATAACCTTATCGAGCAAACTGGGCGCGGCGCGTCCTGCGCGGAGCGTGCCGTAGTCTTTCTTGAGGGCTTCAAGCGTCTTCTTGAGCTTGTCCTCCGCCGATGTGATAACGTCCTTAGTCATTTTAAAGCCTCCTTATTTGACGGTTGTGCCTATGGTTTCGCCAATCGCGGCGCGATAAATGTTTTCGTAATCGTCAATGCTGAAGACAACCAGCGGAATGTGATTGTCCATGCAAAGGCTGGTCGCGGTCGAATCCATAACGTGCAAGCCGAGGTTGAGGATGTCGATGTAGCTTATCGTGTCGAATTTTTTTGCGTCGGGGAAACGATTGGGGTCGCAGTCGTAGACGCCGTCGGCTCCGCGCTTCGCCATTAAAATAACGTCCGCCTCGACCTCAGCCGCCCGAAGTGCCGCCGTCGTGTCGGTGGAAAAATACGGATTGCCCGTGCCCGCGCCGAAGATAACGACGCGCCCCTTTTCCAGGTGACGGACTGCACGGCGTCTGATATAAGGCTCGGCGACCTCGCGCATTTCGATAGCCGTTTGCACACGCGTAAAAACTTTGAGTTGCTCCAAAGCGTCTTGGAGGGCGAGCGCGTTCATGACGGTAGCCAACATGCCCATGTAATCGGCGGAGGCTCTGTCCATGCCCTTAGCCGCGCCGCTCAACCCGCGCCAGAAATTCCCGCCGCCCACGACTATCGCCACTTCCAGCTTTGCGTCGTGTATCTTTTTAATCTGCCGCGCTATGCTCTCGACGACCGGCGGATAAATTCCGAAACTTTTTTCGCCGGCAAGAGCTTCGCCGCTCAACTTCAGCACCACACGTTTATATTTCAAGCTTAACCGCCTCCGTTCGCCGCCAATTTTACTTGCTGAATTATTTCCTGTCAACAATTCCTATTGAAAAGCTGAAAAAATTATGATACACTTCGCCGCATGAAAGAAGGTGATTCAAACATGAAGGCTTTGAAGAAAATCGGCTTCGTCGGGACGGGCATCATGGGCGCGGCTATGGCGGGGCATTTAATGGACGCGGGCTTTTCCGTCAGCGTTTACAATCGCACGAAGGCTAAGGCGCAAGCTCTTATCGAACGCGGAGCGCGTTGGTGCGACACCGTTGCCGAATGCGCGGCGGGTCAGGACGTTGTGATAACGATCGTCGGCTATCCCAAGGACGTGGAGCAGATTTACCTCGGCGCGGGCGGTATCGTCGAATCTGCGCGGGCGGGCGCGTATATCGTCGACATGACGACTTCCTCGCCGATACTTGCCGAAAAGATTTTCGCGGCGGCTCAAGCCAAAGGTCTGCACGCGGTTGACGCTCCCGTTACGGGCGGCGACGTCGGTGCGCGAAATGCCACGCTTACGATTTTGGTCGGCGGCGCGGAGGAAGACTTCAACGCCTTGCAACCCGTCTTTGCGGCTATGGGCAAAAATATCGTCTACGAGGGCGCGGCGGGCGCGGGGCAGAAAACTAAGGCTTGCAACCAAATCGCTATCGCCGGGACTTTGGCGGGCGTCTGCGAGGCTTTTGCCTATGCCAAAGCGTCGGGGCTTGATATTGAGAAAGTTTATAACGCAATCTCGACGGGCGCGGCTGGTTCCTTCCAAATGACGGGCGTCGCTCGCAAGGGTCTCGACGGCGATTTTAATCCCGGTTTCATGCTTAAGCACTTCGGCAAGGATTTGGCTATCGGCAACGAAACCGCCACGGCTTACGGCGCGTCGCTCCCGATACTTGCAATGGTGCTCCACGAAGTCCGCAAGCTAGAAGAATCAGGCGAGGGCAATCTTGGAACGCAAGCATTGCTGAAGTATTACAGCGTCAAGTAGATTCGACAGGTTCGTCGGCGCAGTATTGGCAGCGGCAAGATTTTCTTCAGCGACGGCTTTGGCGGCTCGTTTCGCGGCGGCTCTGGCAAGGGCTTTCTCGCGCATCTTGGCTTTCGTTTCCTCGGTGTGGTGCTTGCCGTACAGTGGGTGGTTTTCGCCACTAAGTTTAGCAGATATTATGACTTTGGTTTCCTTCGTGAGTCTTCTGCCAAGAGCTTTTTCACGCAAAATCGCTTTCTTGAACTCAGAGCACGGGATACCTTTATTTGCTCCAGGTTTGCCGCGTTTGGCGTCGCCGATTTTTCGTTTCGTGTCGTCCGTATGATGTTTGCCGTAGAAATGATTTTTTTCGCCACTATGTGCAACAGATATTTTGGCTCTGGCTTCTAGGGTGTGAGGAACGCCCTTATTCGCGGGCGGTTTACCGTAATTGGGGCTTTTTTCTCCCTTCAGCTTAGCGGCAATTTTGGCTCTGGTTTCAGCTGAGGGACTTTTTCCTTTGTTAGGTGACGGCTTGCCAATACGTGACGCACTAATCTTTTTGCGAGTATCTTCGGACATGATAGTTTTGCCGACTCCGCCGCACGTCTTGTTATAACCGTTCGGGTAGACGCAGTTGAAGAATTTTATCCAAGATTGCTCGCGCTCGCTAATCAGCTCAGGCGGAACGTTCTCCTCAACGACCCAAAATTTCCAGTGTTCCCAGCCGATTTCTTTGATTTGCTTGTCGACGAACTGTGTGCCCTTCTTGTGCTGACGGATGCGCGTTGCGACCTGCTGTCGGGTGACGCCTACGTAGTGCATGTCGGTTTTGCTACACCACATAACATAGACCGAATAGAGCGCGACCGTTTGACAAGCCGCCGTGTTTTTGCTAGTATCTTCCATGTGAAAGCTCCTTTCGAGGGGTTGAACTTCCCTCCTGTGTTTTCTGAGTTCACATGAAGTTTACAGGAGGAGAATTTTTTTATCAATTTTTTATCAGTCAAGGAGTGAAAAGTTTTGTTAGACGAATGGAAAAAATTTTTAATGCGCGGAAACATAATTGATTTATCCATCGGCGTCGTTCTTGGCGGCGCGTTCGGCAAAATCGTTTCCTCGTTCACGTCCGATATTTTGATGCCGCCGCTTGGGATGTTGCTCGGAAAAGTAGATTTCTCCAATTTTTACATAAATTTGTCGGGCGTGGAATACGAATCGTTTGCCGCCGCCAAGGAGGCAGGTGCACCAATCATCGCTTACGGCGCGTTTCTCAACGTCTGCCTCGACTTCCTGATTGTCGCGACGGCGATCTTTATCTTGATTAAGCAGGTCAATCGTTTCATGCCGGCTCCGCCGCCGCCGCCGCCCGACCCGCGCAAGTGCCCCTACTGCAAAGAGGTCGTGGCTGACGACGCGGTTAAGTGCCCGCATTGCGCCTCGGACATCAAAGGCAAGTAGATTCAAGGCGTGGCAAATAAAAAATCCCCCTTCCAAATCGGAGGGGGGATTTTGTTTCAGTTATAGGAGCCGACAGTGTAGCCGCCGTCTACGAAGAAATTTTGCCCCGTTATCCAGGCGGCGCGGTCGCTCAGTAAAAATAAAATCATGCCCGCCACGTCGCGAGCCGTCCCAAGCCCGAGCAGTTGGCTTGAAGACATTTTGTCGAAGCTTATCGCCGAGTAAATTTCGTTCTGCGTCATTTCGGTTTTGACAAGCGCGGGTGCCACCGAATTGATTCGGTGCTTGTTGCGGATTATCTCCGCCGCGAACGATTTGACTGCCGTTTGAACAGCCGCCTTCGCCGCCGAGTAAGCGAATAAACTTTTGCCCGCGAAGTCGCCGGCTACTGAACTCATCAGCACGAACGACGCGCCGCCGTCCGAAAATTTCTTACGTGTAGCCGTCTGGACGAAATTCACCGCGCCCCAAAAGCTCGTGTCGAAGATTTTATGCGCAAGCGTCTCGTCGAATGAATTCAGCGGCGTCAAGCCCCAAATGCCCGCCGTGTAAACTCCGCCGTTGATTCTGCCGACCGTTGCCGTGAAATTGCCCAGAACCTCCGCCCAATCGTCGGGCGTCGCCGTCAATACGTCCAGTTGCTCGGTGAATATCCTCGGCGGGTGTTTAATTAAACTAATCGGCGACGTTTCGCGCAACTCCGCCAGCCGTTCCAAGTTCCTGCCTATCGCCAAGACGTTCGCGCCGCTCCGTGATAATTCTATCGCCGTTTGCCGCCCGATACCCGACGACGCGCCCACCACTACAAAATTTTTGCCCTTAAAATCAAACGTTACGCTCAAAATTCCTCTCTCCTAAACGAATCTGCAAACGTGGTCAACCACAATGTCCGAAAAGCCGTAAGCTTCCGCCTTGGTCAGCCGCCCGTTGCAAACGTCAAGAATTTTACTCAAAAGCAAATCGCCCGCGTCGGCAATCGTCAGGTCGCCGGCGATTATCCCGCTCAAATCCGCGTCGATGTTGTCTTCCATCCACGAATAAGTTTGCGCGTTGGCGGTGACTTTGAGCACGGGAACAATCGCGTTGCCGGTCGGCGTGCCGCGCCCCGTCGTGAAGATTATCGCGTTGCAACCCGCCGCAACCATGCTCGTCACCGACGAAATATCGTAGCCCGCCGTGTCCATGACGATTGCGCCGCGTTTGGTCGGGCGTTCGGCTTGATTCAAGACCTCGACAATCGGACGCATGCCGCCCTTGCGTATGCAGCCGAGGCTTTTCTCGTCGATAGTCGACAAGCCGCCGTCTTTATTGCCGGGCGTCGGTTGCCCTGCTCGACAATCCTGTCCCGCCGCCTTGAGATGAGCCTCGTAGTCCGCGCAGATTTGAATTATCTTGTTGTGAAGTTCGGGCGTCGCCGCACGCCGCGCCAAGACGTGTTCGCCGCCTATCCACTCAATCGATTCGCTCATAAGCGTCGACGCGCCCAAATCGATTAACTTGTCGCTAAGCTCGCCGACCGCAGGGTTGGAGGCGATGCCGCTCGTCGCGTCGGAGCCGCCGCACTCTATGCCCATAAGCAATTCCGATATGTCGCACAATTCCTTTTGCTGAAGAGCCGCCTCCGCCGCCAAATCGCGTGCCGCTCGCACGGCTTTTGCTATCGTCTTAAGCGTGCCGCCCTCCTCCTGAATTCCGAACGATACGACGGGCTTGCCGGTCAGCGATTGAATCTTGTCGCGCAGTTTGGCATGAGGTACCGTCTCGCAACCCAAACCGATTATCACCGCGCCGAAGACGTTCGGATTGAGCGCGAAGCCCGTTAAAATTTTTTGCGACAGCGCGGTATTCGCCGCCACGTCGGAGCAACCCGTATTGAAAATTATATTGACCGCGCCGCGAACTTGACTTGCCACGATACGCGCCGTCTCACTGCCGCAAGCGCACGTCGGCAGAATCAAAACGTGGTTACGAATGCCCGCACGACCCTCCGCACGCTTATAGCCCCAAAAGTTCATCTAAATCATCTCGCTTGCATAATCTCTGGGCACGCTGAAAATATTTTCGTGCGAAACCCGACCGCCCGCCGCAATGTCAGCCAAAGCCTCGCCGATAATCTCGCCGTACTTGAAAATCTTATCGCCCTTGCCAATCGGACGGAGCGCAACCTTATGCCAAATCGGAATGTCCTCGGCGCAAACAATTTCTCCGCCGCCGATAATTTGAATCACGTCGCCAATCTTAACCGCGCCCGTGCACGTCGCCACGTTGTCCTTGCCGTCGAGCAAAATCGCCTTAATCATGATTTGCTCCGTTAATTTCCTTGGCAAAGGTCAGCACCTGTTCCTCCGTGCAACCCGTCGCCTTGACAATATCGCCAAGGGACAATTTCATTGCCAACAGGTTCTTTGCGATTTCGGCTTTAGCTTCGATGCGACCTTCGGCACGACCTTCGGCACGACCTTCGGCACGACCTTCCGCACGACCTTCCGCGAGTCCTTCGGCAAGTCCTTCGGCAAGTCCTTCCTCCAAGCCTGCTTCACGCCACGCTTGACGCGCCAATTCCGGATCGTATTCCAATGCCAACATGCTGGCCAACTCCTTCCTTTTGTCTGAAAGATATTCCGTCATGATTCCGCGCTCCAGGCAATACTTAAACGCCATCGCCAAGGCGTGTTCGTTATCCATGCCCGCCGCTTTGTACTTCTCCACCAAATTGACGAACGTGCAATAGTTGTTCAAGCTCTCGTCGCACGATATGAATTCGTCATTCGCCGCGTCATTGAGATTGTAAAGCTGAACGACGACCTCCAGGCAAGACGGCTTTTCAAATGCCTCCGACAAGCGCATTTCGCGTCGCGCCGCCTCCTTTTTCCGCCCGTTGTAGAATACAAAAAACTCCGGTTGCGGCAACTTAACGAGCTTCTCCAAATAAATTTTCTTCTTGTGCTCGTCCACGTATTGACGCAAAAGTTCCGACGCGTAGAATAAAATTCGGAGCGGCATATTCTCATTTATCGTGCTCTGATGCTCGATTATCACCAAAAATTTCCCGCGAAATATACACGAAATGTCATTCTTAAGCTCATCGAAAAAAATTCCGTCGAGCGTGTTTATTATAATTTCGTTCGGGTCGGTTGCATCCTCGCCCGTCAGCAAGTTGCAAAGCCCCAAAAGCCGACGCTTGTCGCTGAAATAATCCCTGAACAAGCCGTCGCGATATTTTTTTATCATGCTGCGCCTCCCGCCAATTTATACAAATCCGCCACGGTTTGAGCGGTCTTTATCTGTTCGGGCGATACTTTTTTGCCCAGCGTGTTGCAATACGAAAAAAACGACACCATGCTCAGCGAATCCCAATCTGCCGCGTCCGCAAGCCGCGTGTCGAGTTCAAGCGTCGCCTCCGTGTCCATAAGCTCCGCCAGTTTCGCGATAAATTCTGTTGCCGCCATAAATTTTCACCTCCTAAATCTCGATAGCGGGGTTGCCGAAAACTTTGACACCTGCGCGGACTCTCTTAAGCACGACGGAACCCGCCCCGACAGTCGCACCGTCGCCGATCTTGGCTTTGGGCAGGATAAGTGCGCCGCTACCGATAAAAACCTCCGGACCGATTTGACACTTGCCCGCCACGTTCGCTTGAGGCATGACGCAACCGAATTTGCCGATTTGCGCGTCGTGCCCGATAATCGCCGAGGCGTTCACCGCAACAAAGTCGTCGAGCCGCGCCCTGTCGCCTATGCAGACGTGCGGAGCGATAATCACGCCGCGACCGAGCTTAACCGTCGGCATAATGTAAGCTAACGTGCTGATTATGTTCACGAATTCGCCGCCGCGAGCCGAAATTTTATCCGTCAACGCCTTCCGAGCCTTGGGCGTGCCGACCGCGCAGGTAAACACGTCGTCCGCGCAGATTTCGTAGCCGTCAACGTCGCCGAGTAATTTATCCGGCAAAAGTTCATACTCCGCCGCCGCAAGTTTAACATCGCCGTCAAGAAAGCCCTTTATACGCCACGCGTCACCGAAGCCGACGGATTTTTGCGCGTGCCAATAAATTTCCCTCGCGAAGCCGCCGACGCCGATTATTATCAAATTCTTCATATCCTCAACTCCCGCCAAATTCTATCATAAAAATTACTCTTGGCAACGGGAATTTGACTTAGAGCGGCTCAAAGCTGATATAATCTGCGCGGAGGTGTTTTGCATGAAGACAAGGAAATTGCGCGAACTGGAGGTTTCGGCGGTCGGTATGGGTTGCATGGGTTTCAGTCACGGCTACGGCGCGTGCCCGCCCGAAAGCGAATCGATTCGCCTGATTCGTTCGGCTTACGAGGACTACGGTTGTACTTTCTTCGACACGGCTGAAGGTTACAGTGCCGGCGAAAACGAAATTCTCGTTGGCAAGGCGATTAAACCGTTCCGCGATAAGATTATCCTCGCCACGAAGTTCATGCCTGAAATTTTTATAACCACTGAAGAAATTCCCGAAGGTAAGACTTCCCGCAAGGGTGTTCGCAACGCGCTGGAGGCTTCGCTCAAACGTCTGCAGACGGATTATATCGATTTGTACTACGAGCACCGCGTGCCCGCCAATCGCGATGTGGCGGAGGTCGCCGAGTGGATGGGCGAACTCATCAAGGAAGGCAAAATCCGCAGTTGGGGCGTATCCGAGGCGACGCCCGCGCAGATTAAACGCGCTCATGCCGTCACGCCGCTTACCGCCGTCCAAAGCGAATACTCAATCATGGAGCGCAAGTACGAGGCGGAGGTTATCCCTTTGTGCGGCGAGCTGAATATCGGCTTCGTGGCGTTTTCGCCCATGGCGGGCGGCTTCCTCAGCGGCAAGTACACTTCGCAGAGCAAATTCGAGGGCGACGACGTGCGCAGAGTTATCACGCGCTTTGCTCCCGAAAATATGGACGCCAATCAAGCCCTGCTCGACCTGCTGAAGAAATTCGCCGCCGATAAGGGCGCGACGCCCGCGCAGATTTCCCTCGCGTGGATGATGTGCAAAAATGATTTCGTCGTCCCGATACCCGGCATGAGACGCGACGAGCGGCTTAAGGAAAACTTCGGCGCGGCTGACGTGGAGCTAAGCGTCGAGGAGCTTGCGGAATTGGAAGCCGCCCTTGCGAAAATCACGATTCACGGCGACAGGAAGGACACCGACATTCAAAAGCTCGGCACGATAAAAACGGTCGCCAAAAGTTGAGGCGGCAAGGTTCGGCAAAATTAAAACTCTCAAGCCGATAACTTGAGGGTTTTTTATTGACTTCAAGGCGGCGCGGCGGTGAAAAGGCGGGCGTTTACATGGACGGCTACGTCATTCGTGCGACCGTCAAGGCGGACATTGATACCGGCGACGTGGAAAAGTTTATGGAAAAGGACGCCGAGGAAATTTCCCGCATAGTCGCCAATGAAAAGTTCATTCGTATTGCAAGCAGAGACGCCGGCGGAAAAAGAATCCATTGCCCGAAAAATTATCCGCGAGGATAAAGTCTTCCTGTCGAACTTGAAATTGCGCGAGGGCAATAAGTATCGCGATGAGGGCGACCATAAGCGGGCGGCGAAGTACTTCAGCGAGGCGATAAAGCTTAATCCCGATAATTTCTTGGCGTGGCACAATCGCGGGGCGGCAAAGTCGTGGCTGAATCAGATGCGCGAGGCGATAGCCGATTACGGGCGTGCGATTGAGTTGGGTCAAAATTACGCGAGTGCTTACAACGGACGGGCGTGGGCGAATTTCTACGACACCCGCGCCGTCATAAATTGCGCCCGTGTAGTCCGTGGCGAAAATAATTTTTTCGTCCGCTTCGCAGGTGGAGATGACCAGGTCGCCGCCCGTGTAAAAGTATCGATTGGCGGCGTGCGTCGTCGAGGTCGAAGTTCCGTAAGAGTTGGTCGGATTAGTCGTCGAGGAAGAGGTTTCTTTGCGTCTGTAAATGCCGATTCTGTAACCGTTGCCGCCCGACGAATTGCCGCTGATTATCAAAGATGTTACGGATTGCTCCGCCAAAATGTTTAGGGTATCGTTTGCGGTGATGCCCCAAACGGTGTCGTGCCCGTCGCCGTCGGCATAGCGAATGAAATTATTCCGGATACCCAAGCTGCTGACTCTCCGTAAATTCTAACTCTATAGCCGCCATCGTTATAAATGGAATCGTCGTCTGTGCTACCAAGGATTGTAACTTGTGTTCCGCTGTTCTTGATGGAATCATTACCCGTGCTCCCGTTGATGGAAACTCTTGAGCCGTTGTTGTTGCGAATCGAATCGTCCCCTGTACCGCCGTCAACAGTCGCGCCCGCGCCGCCGTCGAGCGTAACATTTGCTCCACCGCTGTAAATGTAATCATCGTCGTCTCCAATAATTATTGAAACATTTCGAGCACGGTTATCGATAGAATCATTGCCGGCTCCGCCAATAATCGTTGAATTGGAGCCGCTATTGTCAACGGAATCATCGCCCGTGCCCGCATCGATTGTGACATTCGCGCCGTCGTTGAAAATATAATCGTCCTAGTCACCGCCGAGCGCGTCTATCGTTACGCCGTAGTCGACGTTGGCGTAAGTTTCGGCGTCGTCGCTTAGGGTTACGGCTTTGGTAACGACGTTGACATCGAGGGTGGCATTTGAGACGTTTAATGTTTCGGAAGCTTTGAGGCTGTCGACGAACAGTTGCGTCCAATATCGTTCGGATTCGCCCGCTGCGTCGTAGTCATAGCCGACGCCGAGCTTGGTAAAATTCGGATTAACAATATTGGTGCGGTGAGAGGACGAATTCATTCAATCTTGCAAGACGACAACGGGCGACGAGGCACCGCCATCGAGGTTTTCGCTGTGATAATTATACTTGCCGTCGAGCACGGTGTAATAGGGCGTACCGTCGGGGCGCGTGTAACTTAGGGATTCGACGATTTCTTTCGCACGAATAGACGCGCCCGTCATCAAGCCTTCGGACAGGGTAAGGAGCGGCAAGCCCGATGCTCCGCGCACGCTGTTTGTCAGCCGCAGAACGTCCCAAACTTGTTCGGGGGTGTCGCCGTCAAAGTAGTCATTATCGCGGACGCCCTTTAGCGTTACGTTAAACTTGCCGCCGCCGTCGCGCCAAACAACGTCATCGCCGCTTTTGACGCTCGTAAGCTGAAGCTCGGTGTTGCCGTCGAAGTTGACGACGATTTTGTCCTCCGTCGGTACAAAGTCTTCAATCACCGCTGACAGGGCTTTGGTCGCGGAATAAGTAAACTCAAAGGTATCTGTGCCTTCGCCGCCGCTTAGGGTACCGTTGCCGCCCATCATGACCAAGGTATCATCGCCCGAACCGCCGATAAGCAGGACGTCCTGCTTGTTGTCGTTGATAAGGGTATCGTTGCCCGATAAGCCGTAAGCTTGGGTTTTGTCCGATTCCTGCCGCCGGTCGGAGGATTTTTTTACGCGGCTCTGCAGGAAAATGAAAGTCCAAAACGAAAAACATTGCAGATAAAACCAAAGGCAGGGGGATGAGCAATGAAACTCAGACAAAAATTTATGCTGTTGGCGTGCCTTATGGCGGCGGCGATAGCTCTGGTGTGCGCGGTAAGTTACCATTTCGCAAGCGCGGAACTGGAAGAAGCAACCGACAGCGAATTGCGCATGACTGTCGCCCGCGAAGCCACGCAACTTAACGGTTGGCTCGAAGAAAAAAGCAAATTCGGCGAAAGCGCGGCTAACGTTATGACTAACCTCAACGGGAACATGGCTCTGCTTAAGTCAAAGGAAATTTTGGGCAACGCCACCTCCGACAGAGAAATTTTGGAGATGACGATAGGGCTTGAAGACGGCTACTTTTGCTGCTACAACGCTGGCGATTTGACGGGCAAGGTAGACCCTCGCGGACGTCCCTGGTATCAAACCGCCGGCACCGCAACCTCCCCCGTGTTCACCGCGCCCTATGTTGATGTCAATATCGGTTCGCTGATTGTGTCGGTTTGCACGCCCATTAAGGCGAACGGCAGATTTATCGGCGCGAGTTGCTTGGATATTTCACTTGCGACTTTGACGGAACAGGCTAAGAAAATGAATTATCACGGCGACGGATCGGGGCTTATCGTCACGCCCGACGGCACCATTTTGGCGACCTCCGAGTTCGGCGAGCCTTCCAAAAGTTTCAAGGACATTGACGGCTTGGGGCAATTTTTCGACGCCATGGTAAGCAAGGGCAGCGGCTACTTCGAGGTCGAAATTGACGGCGAGGATACGGTTTTTGCCTACGCCACTGTTCCGGCTACCGGTTGGCTCGTCGGCATAACCGCGCCCGCCGATAAAGTTTTCGCCTCGTTGCAGAGCTTGCGCTGGATGTTCGGGATTTTTATCGTCGTGGGCTTGATTTTGGCGTTCGGCATTTGCAGAGTCTTCGCCGATAAAATCACGACGCCCGTCGCCAAGCTGGAAAGCTACGCGGTACAGTTGGCTAACGGCAACTTGAAGATGAACGATTTGCCCGTCGAGTCGGGTGACGAGATAGGCGCGTTGACGACCGAATTCAACACAATGAAACGCAGTTTGCACAAGCTGATAATGAAGATGTCTACGAATTCAGACCAGGTAGCGGCGGCTTCGGAACAACTTACGGCAAGCTCGCAGTCGTCGGCGGACGCGTCCGTTCATGTCGCCGAGGTAGTCAACGAAGTTTCGGAGGCTATCAATCAGCAAATGAACGACATAAACGCGGCGAAAGTCAACGTGGACGCGATTTTTACCGACATCAAGGGCGTCGAGGAAAAGTCAATCATAGTCGGCGACACGTCGGATAAAACTGCTGTTGCCGCGCAGAAAGGCTCCGAGCTTATGGGCGTCG
>CALFJE010000126.1 GCA_937877545.1 uncultured Selenomonadales bacterium
AAGGAGGTTTTGGCATGGAGCATTTGACGCGGCGGATTGAAAATTATTGGGACGGGCGCAGTAAGGATTTCAGCAAGTCGCGCCGCTTGGAGCTTGACGGCGTTGACGGCGCGGCGTGGCGTAATATCTTCAAAAAAAATCTGCCCGCCGGCAAGAGCTTGAAGATTCTCGACGTGGGGACGGGCGCGGGATTTTTCGCGGCGATTCTGTCCAAGTTGGGGCATAAGGTCACGGGCGTAGACATGTCGGCTAAAATGCTCGGCGAGGCGCGAAAGAATTTGCGTGAGCTGAAACTGCCCGCCGAATTCAAGCGCATGAACGCTCAAGCCCTCGACTTCGCCGACGAAACTTTTGACGCGGTGGTCACGCGAAATTTAACGTGGACGCTTCCCGACGTCAAGGCGGCTTATCGCGAGTGGCGACGGGTCTTGAAGGTCGGCGGCGTGCTGATGAATTTCGACTCGGATTACGGCGACAAAATATTTTCGGACGAGTTCTATACACAATCCAAAGTCAGCGACGCGCAACTAAGCGAGTGCGACGCGATTAAGAATTCGTTGGCGATAAGTAGCAGACGCCGCCCCATGTGGGACGCGGGCTTTTTGGAGGGGATAAACTTCAGCGTGCGGCTTGACGAGGACATATCGCACGCCGTCCACAAGGATAAACGTTGCGATTATGATTCGGTGCCGCTGTTCGCGATTTGCGCCGTCAAATAAATTTAAAACCCGCTCAGGTTCAAACGCCCGGCGGGTTTTTTTATTATCAGAGCTGAATGCGTCTGCCTTGAGCGTCAAAGGGGTCGGCAATCAGGAACAACGCGCTAAGGTCGACGTGGAAAATTATCGTGTACTCGTCCTCGTCGGGCGACGCGCCGTTGAACTTGTTGCTGTACAGGAGCGACGCCGCGTGGCAATAATCGTTGACCTGGTCGCCGAACGCGTTGACTTTCTTGCTGCAAATCGGCTCCAGGAACTTGAAGACGGTACCGGCGGGAAAAATGCCGTCGACGAAAACTTTTTCGGGCAGGAAAGAATTATCCTCCACGAACGGTATCGCGACCTTCGAGCGCAGATAGAGATTGTCAAAGTCCAAATTCTTAATCATGGCGACACCTCAAAAGCTCACGGAGAATTTCGCCTTTTTGTCTTCGGCGAGCGTGAGGAAGCCGCTAAAGCCCGTCATGTCGAGGACTTCGCGGACATTTTCGCGGATGTTGCAAATCTTCATGGAGCCTTGCCTGTCCATGCGCTTTTGAGTTTTGAGCAACATGCGCAAGCCCGCCGAGGAAATATATTCCAGGTCGGCGAGGTCAATCGTCAAATCGGTGACGCCGCTCAAGGTGGCTTGCAATTCCTTATCGAGTTCAAGGGCGGTGACGGCGTCGAGGCGTCCGATTATTTGGATTGTCATTGCCGAGCCGTCGGGGATTTTTTTTATCTGCACAAGAATCACTCCTTACGGCGGCGATTATAATAAAAATTGGTGTAAAGGTCAATTTATAAAGGCGCGGCAAGTCGGTTTCCAAAGTCGGGCGGCTAATCGCGACTGCTGTTCTCCCGCTTTTAAAGCGGGGCGCGGTTTGTAAAGGCGCGGCGTCTGTGATAATATTGGCAAAAATTTTCGGGAGGCTTTCAATATGAACAACTGCAAGGCGATTCAAATCAGCGACGGGATTTATTGGGTGGGCGCGGTCGATTGGTCGATGCGCAATTTCCACGGCTACGAGACGGGGCGCGGCTCCAGCTACAACGCCTATCTGATTCTTGACGACAAAATCACGCTCATCGACGCGGTTAAGGCGGGCTTCGAGGACGAGCTTATTGCGCGTATTTCCTCCGTCGTCGACCCCGCGCAGATTCAAGTTATCGTGTCGAGCCACGTCGAACCCGACCACAGCGGCGCGTTGAGGAATATTGCCGCGCTTGCGCCCGACGCGCAGATTATCACGACCAATCCCAACGGCTTGAAGGGTTTGACGGCGCGTTACGGCAAGTTGAACTACAAGCCCGTCAAGGCGGGCGACGCGATTTCAATCGGCAAGCGCACGCTTAAATTCGTTCCGACGCCCATGCTCCATTGGCCCGATTCTATGGTCACCTATTGCCCCGAAGAAAAAATTTTATTTTCCAATGACGCGTTCGGCGAACACCTTGCGACCTCCATGCGCTTCGACGACGAAAACGATTTGGAAATTATCATGCGCGAGGCGAAGAAGTACTACGCCAATATTTTAATGCCGTTCGGCAAGCAGGCACAGACCGCGCTCAATGCCCTGGGCGGCTTGGATATTCGCATGATAGCGACGGGACACGGCGTGATTTGGCGGACGCATATCGATAAAATTTTGGACGCTTACAAGTCGTGGAGCGCGGGCGAGGTCGAGGAGCGGGCTTGCGTCGTCTTCGACAGCATGTGGCATTCCACTGAGATTTTGGCGCAGACGATAACCGAGGCTTTTGCCGAGCGCGGTATCCCCGCCGCTTACTACGACATCAAGGCGACGCCGCTCAGCGACATTATCACCGACATTTTCACGAGCAAATATCTGGCGGTCGGTTCGCCCACGATTAACAACCAGATGATGCCGACGATTGCCGCGTTCCTGTGCTACCTGAAGGGCTTGCGCCCCGTGAATCATAAGGGCTTTGCGTTCGGCAGCTACGGCTGGGGCGGGCAGAGTATCGGCATGGTCGAGGAGGAGCTTAAGGCTTCGGGCGTGGAGATTATCCTCGACAAAATCCGCGTCGCCAACGTCCCGACCGCTCAACAACTTAACGACATCACGGCAAAAATCCTCGCGCTCAATCTTTAAGGAGACCACGCATGGCAAAGCAACTCAACGCCGAACAAAAGACGATTGGCGAACTTTTGGGCAAGCGCGGCGTCAAGTTCCTAATTCCCGATTATCAGCGTCCGTATTCTTGGGGGCGCGAAGAGTGCGAAACTCTTTGGGACGACATCACCGCCTTTGCCTTCCCGTTCGATCACGAGTTTGATTCAAACAACGATAAGTATTTCCTCGGCACGATTCTGACGTTTCAAAACGATTCATATCAAAGTGAGGTTATCGACGGGCAACAGCGTTTGATAACGTTCCTGCTTATGCTTCGAGCTTTCTACGCGGCGGCGGAGAACATTCAGTTCGACAACAAGGAGCGCGTCCTGTCGAGTATCGGGCAATGCGTTTGGCACACCGACGAGTTCGGCAATATTAACAAAACGAGCATCAAGCTCAAATCCGAAGTCGCCTCTGAGGACGACATTGACCGATTCCAAAAGATTTTGGAGACGGGCAAAGCCGCCAAGAGCAACAAGAGCAGTTACGCCGAGAATTATCGCCTGTTCGAGAAATGGATTGCGAAATTCAAAAGCGATAACCCCGCCGGCTTTTCCTATCTGCCCATGAGGATTCTGAACAACTGTATCCTGTTGCCGATTGAGGTTGATTCGCAAAACACCGCGCTCAGGATTTTTACGACGCTCAACGACAGAGGTATGCCTCTCACCGATTCGGACATCTTCAGGGCGCAACTCTATAAACTTTTCGCGCAGGACGGCAAACAATCGAAGGACGACTTCACGCGACGCTGGAAGGCTTTGCGGGATTTGTGCGATAAAAATTTCCACCCGCGCAGAGGCACGGCACTCGACGATTTGTTCAGGCGATATATGTATTACGCCAAGACGCGGCGGGCTGTCGAGCTCAAAGAACGTATAAGCGACACCTTCGATAAAATGCGTGACTTCTACGCTAAAGACAACTACGAACTTCTTCGCAATGCGGAGACCTTCAAGGACTTGGAGGAGCTGGCGCAGTTTTGGGAAGACGTTGCCAATCGTAGCGAACGCTTCACGCCGCCGGTTCTGAAAAAGCTTTATGTGCTCAGCTATTCGCCTTACAACATTTGGGAATATGTAGTTTCGCTTTACTTCATGATTCACCGCAAGCTTGCCGAGGAAAAATTCTGCGCCTTCGCGGATAAGGTCATGGCGATGATTTTGATGAATGCGATTTTAGATTTGGGCAAACAAAATATCCGTCGCCCGTTCGTGCTGGAGTTCAAGGATATTTTTAACGGAGAGATTCCGGAATTCGACGAGCAGTTTAAACGGGAAGAAAAAATTCTGCGCGGACGATTGACGGAAACGCGATTCAGCAACAGCAAACCCGTTACGCGTGCAATGCTGGCTTGGTGGATGTTCAGCGACCACGAACAAAATTTGCCGCCGCTCAATACCGAGCTTCATCAAGAGCACATCTACGCGAAGAATCGCCACGATTTCGAGCCGCTGAACAATCCCGAACTCCTGGAAACTTTGGGCAACAAGGCTCTGTTGGAAAAGCGGATAAACATCGGCGCGGCGGATTATCGTTTCACTGACAAAAAGAAATATTACTTGGGTTGGCAACCGTCGGGCAAGAAATATCAGCACGGCACATTTAATACTGAACTTCAATTCTTTGCCAACAATCTTGACGATTTCACGGAGCGCGACATTATCGAACGCAACGAGGAGATATTCGACGCGTTCATTACGTACCTCCGCGAACAGGATTTGCTGATTTAAGTTGACAATTTGGCGGGCGGTTAGTATAATCTGCGCGGTTTTAAAAGTTTGTGCCCGTAGCTCAGTTGGATAGAGCAACGGCCTTCTAAGCCGTGGGTCGCGTGTTCGAGTCACGCCGGGTGCGCCATACATCGAAATAAAAAAGTCTCGTCAATCGACGGGGCTTTTTCCGTTTTGTGGGGCATTTAGTGGGGCATTAACTGAAAGAATCAAAGGAAAGAATGAACAAGTAAGACAATATACGAATACAAGATACTTGACAGAGTAAAATTTACGTTGTAAAAATTGTACCGATAAGGTAACTGTTTGAAGTAAGGTGATTGCTATGGAAGGTAACGAAAATTTGGGAACAACTCATCCCGGAAAGTATCTGGCTGATAAGTTAAGGGAACAATCCATGTCTCGTAAAGAATTGGCTATTCGCACAGGTTTTTCTGAAAAACACGTCAGCACCGTCATAAACGGGCAAAAAAACATTTCGCCTTCCTTTGCCAAGAAGCTCGAATATGCTCTCAAAATTCCTGCAAGTGATTGGTTAAACCGGCAGAATGAATACGACAGTGCTCTTTTGGATTATGAAGAGAAAAATAATATCTCATCAGATGAACTTGCAATTTTGAAGCCGCTCAAAGACATTTTAGATTATATGAACCAATTTCAACTGTTACCCAAAACTCTAAGTGAACCCGAAAAGATTTTGGAACTTCGGAAACTTTTGCGGATCAGTTCACTTTCAGTCATATCAAAAATTCCTTACGACGCGGCTTATCGTGCTCAGATTTCTAACAACGTTGCGGTCGATGCTTACGTACTTTACGCTTGGCAATGTCTGTGTGAACGCTTGGCAGAAAAAGTCCCTATTGACAGCACTTTGGATAAAAGTTTACTGCGCGACAAATTGTCGAAAATTAAAAGTCTTATGTTCGCCGAAGCGAACGTCATGCAGAAACAGCTAAAAGAAATTTTTGCCGAGTGCGGCATTGCGTTTTGCATAGTAAAACATTTTCGCGGAGCTCCTGTGCAAGGTTTCATAAAGCATACAGAACGCGGACAGCTAATCTTGTGCATGACGATTCGACAAGCACGAGCCGATATTTTTTGGTTTACTCTCTTCCATGAGATTGCGCACGTTTTGAATAACGATGCCGATGAACGATTTGTCGATTTTTCGTCAGTCAAAACCGAGATTGAAGCACGAGCGGACGAATTTGCAAGAGACATTCTACTCGACAAAAATGCTTATAAAAATTTCTTGAACACGGACGACTTTTCGGAGAGCGCAGTGAAAAAATTTGCAGCAAACCAAAATGTTTTACCCTGTATCGTCACGGGACGTTTGCAATCTGACGGAATCATCGGCTGGGATTGTTTGTCGTCAACTTTGCTTTATTACAAATGGCCGGAAACTTAAATGGAGGTTTATATGACACAAAAAAATTCAGAATAAAAAGTTTTTGATTTGGTTCATCCTCTTTATCAGCATAAGTTAAATCGATTTGGCATTCCGATAATGAACAAGGTCACAGAAGACAGATTAAATTTTGCTAACGTTCAACCATTGAATGTTCAAAATCTGTCCATTAAAAACAATAATACACGCAAACTTGTTTTGGGATTTTCCGAAGACGATAAAATAGAGCGTTTTTACAATAGTCCTTTTAAATATATCCCTCGCTTTCAGTCGGCTTACGCAGTTGCGACGCCGGATTACAGTCTGCATCCTCAAATGGACGTAGTATCATATCTTCATCAAATTTATAAAAATCGTCGGCTTGGGTGTTTTTGGCAAAAACATGGCATTACGGCTTTGCCCTGTGTCGGCTGGACAACGGAAGAATGGGACGATTTGAGTTTTGCCAGTATCGAAATAGGTTCTGTCGTCGTGATTTCTACTCTCGGCAGCAAAAGAGATGTAGATTCTTTTATGCGAGGTTACAATGAGATGATTCGTCGAATTAAACCGCCTTTAATTATCGTTTACGGAGACATGTTGCCGGAAATGATTGGTCGGTTCGTAAATTTTCGTTACGAAGATTCTTTCCAACCTAAAATTCCGTGCTGTGTTCAAGGAGTGCTTTTCGAGGTTTCGCCAATTTTTGAAAGGACGTGATTGTTATGGTTAGCAGGAGTTCATTTAAAAATGTAAGAATTTACGCTATTGTTCAAAACGGTGCATTGAAACATCTTGCCTATTAAGATGAAAATCATAAACAGGCGGTATCCATCGATTTACAACACGCACATCATGGCGTTCAACCGCACAAACATTTTTATTTGGATCACTCTGACAAAGGAATTCCCCTATCTGAAAAAGAAAAAGCTTTGCTCAATGAGATTAAAGAAAGGTTCGGATTGAAATGAGAATCAATGAGTACAACAGTTTGGACGAATTTATTTACGAGTACGACAGCGGTCGCCGACCCTCTACAGAAACTCAAGGGCGCAAGTTCATGGGCATTGAATTTTTATATCGCGGCGTCTATTATCGCATGTGCTGCGAGCCCGCCGAAAATGACGGCGAGCCCAGATTTTATTACGTCTACGTCATGCACTGCGAATCGCAAGGTTATCCCACCGCCGACCGGTTTGAAGTGATTGCTCGTTACGAAAAATTCCAAGACTTACCGGAAAAATTTTTAATCGGCGGCGTTCCGTTTAAAGATGTCATAATGGACGACAACACCGAAATTCTCAGTCAAGATTAGTCAGCTTTTCGTAGAGTTTCATCAGCTCGGCGACGATTTTTGCCTCGTCGTCCAAAATATTTTCAAAACCATATGCGACTTAAAGTATTTTTCAGGAGGAGGCGGGCTCATGACGATTGATGAACTGCTTGAAATTTATCGCGATGTCTTTGCAATGACCGAAGTCGAAAAGGGCGAACGCTTTGAACGGCTCATGCGCAATTTTTTGCTGACGTATCCCGTTTGGCGCGGCGTCGTTGATAATGTCTGGCGTTGGAAGGACTTTCCGCACCGTCAAGACCTCGGCGGCAAGGATTTGGGTATCGACCTCGTTGCCAAGACTGTTAGCGGCGAATTTTGGGCTGTCCAATGCAAATTCTACGCCGAAACCACCACGATTGATAAGCCCGCCGTCGATTCGTTCATTTCCAACAGCGCACGCACTTTCAACGGCGATAATCACTTCACGCGACGCCTTTGGATTTCAACAACCGAACGTTACACCGATAACGCCCGCGAAATGTTCAAGAACCAATCGCCCGCCGTCGAAGTCATCAACCTCGAAACGCTCCGTCGTGCTCAAGTCAACTGGTCGCGCCTCGATAACGGCTTCACGGGTAAAGAGGCTCGCATCAAAAAATTTCTGCGCGATTATCAGCTCGACGCCCTCAACGCCGCGCATGAACACTTCCACGCCAACGAACGCGGACAACTTATCATGGCGTGCGGCACCGGCAAGACGTTCACCGCGCTGAAAATCGTCGAACGCGAAACCGATTCACGCGGGCTGATTCTTTACCTCGTCCCGTCAATCTCTTTGCTCAATCAAACGCTCGAAGAATGGTCTGCCAACGCCGTCGCGCCCGTCAATGCCGTTTGCGTCTGTTCCGACGGCACGGTCGCCGAAATTGACGACGATATTGTTGACGTGAACTTGTTAATCCCGGTCACCACCGACACCGACAGGATTAAAGCTCAGCTGTCGACGGACGGACGTGCGGGCTTGACTGTCGTGTTCTCGACGTATCAATCGCTCGAAAAGGTTGCCGCCGCTCAAATTCCCTTCGACTGGATTGTCTGCGACGAGGCGCATCGGACGACGACTTTCAAAGAAAACGCCACGCTCTTCACCAAAGTCCACGATAAAGATTTCATTCGCGCCAAGCATCGCCTCTACATGACAGCCACGCCCAAGCTCGCCAAGACTGACGTAAAGAAAGATACCACCGACGAGGAAAAGTTGACTGCCTGGTCTATGAGCAATGAAACTCTCTTCGGCAAGGAATTTTATCGAATCAGTTTCGCCGAGGCTGTTAAGCGCGGTTGCCTGTCCGATTACAAAGTTTTTATCCTCACCGTCGACGAACGCGACCTTAACTCCGAATTGCGCAAGGCGATTGATGATGAACAGTCAACGCTCACTGCCGACGAGGTCTTGAAGCTCATCGGTTGTATCAACGCGCTGTCGAAGAACATGGACGCTCAATCTGCGCGGTTTATCGCTGACGACCCAAACTTTATGCGTACCGCCGTCGCGTTCAATCGCAATATCAAAGACTCCGACCGCGTCAAGAAGATTTTCCCCGACGTTCAAGAAAAGTATCTGCGCACAATGAACGACGCCGAAAAAAATTCTCTCGTCCGAATCGAAACGGCTCATATCGACGGCACAATGTCTTCCGTCAAACGCGAAGGCAAATTGCATTGGCTCAAGACTCCGCCCGCTAATGTTTGTCGCGTCCTCAACAACGTGCGCTGTCTTTCAGAAGGCGTTGACGTTCCCGCTCTCGACGCGATTATTTTCCTCTCCTCCCGTAAATCTAAAGTCGAAATCGTTCAAGCGGTCGGTCGCGTCATGCGCAAGGCTCCCAATAAAAAATTCGGCTACATCATCATTCCCGTCGTCGTGCCGCTCGAAAAGTCGCCCGAAGACGCTTTGGCTAAGAGTAAAGACTTCAATATCGTTTGGGACGTGATTAACGCTCTGCGCGCTCACGATGACGCCATGAACGTTGAGATTGAACGAATCAAGAATACGGGCGAAAGCGGCAAGGTTATCCCCGGCAAAATTCGTGAAGGCAACGGCGGCGGCTCCGATACGCCCGTCCAACTCCAACTGCTCCTGCCGTGGGACGAACTGCGCGATAAGATTTACGCTCGCATGGTTGAGCACGTCGGCAATCGGCTCTATTGGATTCAATGGGCTTACAAGGTCGCTGACATCGTTGAACGCCACACCGCACGCATTAAGGAGCTCATCGACACCGATAACGACGCCAAAGCCGCTTTCGACGAATTCACGGCGGGCTTGCGGAAAAACCTCAATCCGTCCGTCAATGACGATGAAGCCGTCGACATGCTTGCTCAACATCTGATAACCCGTCCCGTCTTCGAGGCTCTGTTTGAGAATTATTCCTTCGCCGCGAACAATCCCGTCAGCCAAGCCATGCAACAGATTCTCGAACGCCTCGACCGCGACGACATGAGCAAAGACCGCGAAATCTTCAATCGCCTCTACGACCAAGTCCGCGACAGCTGCAAGAATATGGGCGACGCCGCCAGCCGCCAACGCATCATTATCCGCCTCTACAACAGTTTCTTTGGCATCGCGCTCAAGAAAACCGCCGATAAGCTCGGTATCGTCTATACGCCCGTCGAAGTCGTTGATTTTATCCTGCGCAGTGTCGACGCCGTGTTGAAGAAGCATTTTAATCGCTCGTTGTCCGATAAGAATGTCCACGTCCTCGACCCGTTCACCGGCACCGGAACTTTTATCGTCCGTTTGATTCAGAGCGGCTTGATTCGTCCCGAAGACTTGCAACGTAAATATCAATCCGAACTCCACGCCAATGAGCTCGTCCTGCTTGCTTACTACATCGCGGCTATCAACGTCGAAAACGCCTTCCACGACGCCGCGCACGTTGATTATCTCCCTTTCCCCGGCATTTGCTTCACGGATACGTTTCAGCTCTACGAACGCGGGCAAACGATTTTGAGCTTCGCAGACCCCATGAGGAAGAACTCCGAACGCGTCAACGAACAGCAAGCCGCGCGCATCGAGGTCATCGTCGGCAACCCGCCCTATTCCGTCGGGCAACGTTCCGCCAACGACGACAACCGCAACGAATATTATCCCAACCTGGAGGCGCGTATCGCAGCCACCTACGCCGCCAAGACCAACGCCACCAATAAGAATTCCCTCTACGACAGCTATATCAAGGCGTTTCGCTGGGCTAGCGATAGAATTGCGGGCGGAGGCGTTATCGGCTTCGTCACCAACGCGGGCTGGCTCGACGGCGCGGCTATGGACGGGCTTCGCAAATGTTTCGCCAACGAATTCAGCGCGATTTACGTTTTCAATCTGCGCGGCAACGCTCGAACTCAAGGCGAATTGCGTCGTAAAGAATCTGGCAACGTTTTCGGCGGCGGCTCACGTGCTCCCATTGCCGTCACAATTTTGGTTAAAGCTCCCGCTCACAAAGGCTCCGCGCAGATTTTCTATCACGAGGTCGGCGATTATCTAAACCGCGAACAAAAGCTTGAAATCCTTCAACGGACGCCGAACGTCCTAAGCGACGAATTCAAGCCGCTCACTCCGAACGACAAGGGCGATTGGCTCAATCAGCGCGGCGACGACTTCGATACGTTCATTCCGCTTGCGCCCGATAATAAATTCGACGGCGCGGCTAATTCGTTCTTCGTTGCTAATTCGTGCGGTGTCAACACAGCTCGCGACGCTTGGGTTTACAATTTTTCGCAAGCCGAACTTGAAAAGAATATCCGCACGACGATTGACTACTACAACACTCACGAGCCGACCGACCTTGACCCGACGAAAATCGTTTGGAACGACAGCGCAATTCAAAATAAAAATCGCGGACGCGAATATGTCTTCAACACCGCGCAGATTGTCAAGGCTGTCTATCGCCCGTTCTGCAAGACAAATTTTTATTACGAACGATATTTAATCGAACGTGCGTATCAAATACCGAAGTTCTTTCCGACGGGCAACGAGGAGAATCTTTTAATCTGTATCACTTCTGGCGACGAAAAAAGATTCTCCGTAATTATGACGAATAAAATTGCCGACCGTCATTTTAACGGCGACACGCATTGTTTTCCTTTGTATTGGTACGCGGGTTCGGAGCGGCGGGACGGAATCAGCGATTATATCTTGAACGAGGCGCGAAAACTATATGGCGACGTGACGCGTGAGGACGTGTTCTATTACGTGTATGGGTTCTTGCACCTTTCGAGCTATCGCGAGCGATTTGCGGCGGAGCTGAAGAAGTCATTGCCGCGAATCATCTTGACGGAGCCCGAAACGTTTTGGCGGCTGTCGAAGGCGGGGCGGGAGCTTGCGGCGATTCATCTGAATTACGAGACGCAAGAGCCCGCGCAGGTTGAAGTTATCGGCGGAGGCGATTATCGCGTCGACAAGTTGCGGCTGTCGAAGGATAAGCGGACGCTTTACTACAACGAGCACATCACGATACGGAACATCCCGCCGCGCAGTTTTGAATACGTGGTGAACGGACGGAGCCCGCTTGAGTGGATAATCGACCGTTATCGCGTGAAAGAGGACAAAGCGAGCGGTTTGGTCAACGACGCGAACGCTTGGGGCATTGAACACGGCAATCCGCGCTACATTTTAGACTTGATACTAAGCTGTATCACGGTGAGCTTGAAGACATTGGACATCGTAGACAATTTGCCCGAAGTCGACTTCGACGCTTGAAAAATTTTGCGCGGCTGATATAATTCACACGTCGTATATTGAGCGGGCAATTATCGGCAAAGCCTCCTTACGTTGAAAGATGTTTGGGGGTTTTGTCGTTCATGTAGAAATTTTTATTGCAAAAAATCTTTTGGCGGTGTATAATTGCGTCGAGTATTGAGGATTACTTCAGCATCGTTATCACAAAGCAAAAACCCCCGACAGTCTGCTTGGAACAGGCTATCGGGGGTTGCGCTATGTCAGCGCAATTTTGGCTCAATCGTTGTCCTCAAATAAGGATTTGAACCAGTCGTATATTGAGCGTTTGATGATGCTCTCAACGATTTTCTTAAGCACTTCAAGGATTAACTTCAACGTCGTTCTCACCCCCTTTATCCCAAGTCTGAAACATCGGGGTCGGACAACGACGCAGGCATTTTATCAGATACGTTGCAAAAAATAAAGCCTCGACGCTTTGTCGGGGCTTTTTCCGTTTCAACAAGCGCGGCTACAAAAATCTAAATGTTCCTCCGCTTAGTCGTTGCAGGGGCAAGCGGGCGCGTCAAAGTATTCGCTGACGATTTTAACCGCGCAATAATCGCCGCACATGGAGCAAGCGGTTTCGCCCGCCGAATTGCGAGCGGCGCGTTTCTTACGGGCGAGGTCGGGGTCAATGGCAAGGTCGAGTTGCGCGTCCCAATCGAGGACTTTGCGGGCGCGAGCCATTTTCAAATCCCAATCGCGGGCACCTTTGACGCCCTTAACCAAATCCGCCGCGTGCGCCGCTATCCGCGACACGATAACGCCGTCGTGCACGTCCTCAAGCGTCGGCAGGCAAAGATGTTCGGCGGGCGTCACGTAGCATAAAAAATCCGCGCCGCTGACTGCCGCCAAAGTTCCGCCAATCGCCGCCGTAATGTGGTCGTAGCCCGGCGCAATGTCCGTAACCAAAGGTCCGAGGACGTAGAACGGCGCATTTCGACAGAGCCGCTTCTGAAGTTGCATGTTCGCCGCAATTTGGTCGTAGGGGACATGCCCCGGACCTTCAACCATGACTTGCACGCCGCGCCGCCACGCACGGTCAACCAGGTCGCCCAAAGTTATCAGCTCCGTCAACTGTGCACGGTCGGTGGCGTCGGCTATGCAACCGGGTCTCATGCCGTCGCCCAGGCTTATCGTCACGTCATAAGCCGCGCAGATGTCCAGAATGTCGTCGTAGCGGGCAAACAGCGGATTTTCGCGCTCGTTATGCAGAATCCAGCCCGCGATAAAACTGCCGCCGCGACTTACAATATCCATCTCGCGCCGCTGAGTGCTGAGCTTGGCAATCGCCGCCCGCGTAACGCCGCAATGCAACGTCATGAAGTCCGCGCCGTCCTTAGCCTGCGTCTCAATCGTGCGGAGCAAATCCTCCTCCGTCATGGCGACTATCGCCCCGTGATTTTTTATCGCCGTCACCGCCGCCTGATAAATCGGAACGGTGCCGACCATAATCGGCGAATGCTCGATAATCCGCCGCCGCGATACGTCAATGTTGTTGCCGGTGCTCAAGTCCATGACCGAATCCGCGCCGCAACGAACAGCCTCGTCCAGCTTGAGGAGTTCCGGCTCGACGTCGGGGAAAGTACTCGACGTGCCGATATTGGCGTTTACCTTGGTGCGCAAGCCCGCGCCCACGCCGCAAGGTTTCAGTGACGCGTGATTGACGTTGGCGCAAATCGCTATGACGCCCGTCGCCACGCCCGCCCGTATCTCCTCGGCGGGGATTCGTTCAGCCTCGGCTGCCAATTTCATCGCGTCGGTTATTTTGCCCTCGCGAGCCGCCTGCATTTGTGTTGACATATTTAACCCTCCAAAAATTTTTTGAACCGCTTGACGATAAGCCCCGCCAATGCCGCGCCGCAGACCGTCGAAATCAGGAACGGCACGACGTAGACGTAAAACGCCATATCGCCCGCCTCCTTGCCCATGAACAGTATCGCTATCGGGTAAGCCGCAAGCCCGCCGATTAGCCCCGTCCCCAATGCCTCCGCGCAGATTGTTGCCAAAATGTTTTTCGTGCGTGCGTAGACGACGCCGCTGAGCAATGCCCCGAACATACTGCCGGGGAACGCAAGCAAGCTGCCCAAGCCCAGCAAATTCCTAAGCAAGCTTGCCGCGAACGCCGCGCTTAAACCGTATCGCCAACCCAAAAGTACCGCGCAGAATACGTTGACCATATGCTGGACGGGCGCACACCGACTGCCCAGCACGGGGAACGACAGCACGCTCCCGACGACAGCCACAGCCGTAAGCACCGCCGCCAGCGTCAATTTTTTTGTCCTGCTCATCGATTCGCCTCCAAAGCAAAAGAAGACTCCCGAATTCGGAAGCCTTCCCGTTGCGTGTCAATATGTTTCCTACGTCGGCATTATCCGAATCAGGTTCGCGGGTCGAAGTGTCTAACTTCCTCTCAGCCTGTCCGCAGATACTCGTCGGATGCAACGTCACGTTGCCTTCCTCTCAGCCTGTCTGCAAGCTCCCCGATATTCAATTTTGGTTGGTTCAGAAGGGCAAGCCCTGCGACCTCTTCTGATTGATGATGCCGCCGGCGTATTGCAGGGCGTAATCGCGTGAAACCTGTTGCCCCTTCGAGCCGTCGGGATTCAAGAGATAATACTCGTTGGCGTGACTGCCGCCGTGGTCTTTGAGCTTAATGCCGTTACGCCACAGGAGGTCGCGCAACTGTTCGCGCTTACTGCTGTCGCTGCCGTGGAAGTCGACGCCGCACCACTGCTTAAGATAATCCATATCCGCGAAGGTCTCGCCGTAGGTGCCGCCCGCCACTTTATCCAGTTGCTCCTCGTCAAGCAGTTCGTCTTTGAGAATTTCGTTCGCCATTGTTATCAGCCTCCAAAGTTCTTTTGCTCATTATACGACGGGCGTCAAGCTTCGTTACAAAAAAATCCCCGCAAATTTTTACGGGGATAAAATTTTTGTCGGCAGGAATTTACTTGTTGATTTGGTGGAGCGTGCCGTTCAGGTCGACGTTGAAGGTTGAGGCGGTAAAGTCTTTGAACACGGCGACCTCCGTTGAGCCGACCTTGACGGTTAACTCGGTGCCCGTCTTGTTGAAGGTACCCGTAACCGCTCCGGTGAGCCCCGTGATTTGGAGCAGATCGTCATTGCCGAAGCCGAAGATAACGTCCTTGCCGTCGCCCTTGGCATAGACGAAAGTATCCGAGCCTTCGCCGCCCCAAAGTGAATCGTTACCTTTGCCGCCCCAAAGCGTGTCGTTGCCCGCGTCGCCGTAGAGCTTATCGTTGCCAGAGCCGCCATTGATATTATCTGCACCATCGCCGCCTGTCAAGGTATCGTTGCCCTTGCCGCCCGTCAAGACGTTATCCCGGGCGTTGCCGTCAAGCGTGAGAGCTTTGGAGACAACTGCAGCGTCGACAATGATAACATCCGAATTCGCGCTGAATGTGCCGCCTTTAAAGCCCGAAGTCAACGTTACGCTGCCGTCACCAATCGTCCTGTCGGCAAAGTACGTGTAAGTCTTTTCGTTGTTGCTCGCGTCGATTAGGGTAATTGTCTTGCCGTCGGTCGTGATATTTTCGCCGTCTGCCTTTTTGAGCGTTAAGGTATTGCTCCCGACCTTGAAGACGGCATCGCCCTTCTTGCTGACGGAGAAACTTGAAATACTCGCGCCCGCGCCCAAGCTGATTTTATCGCCCGCCGCATAGCCTTGAATTACGTCGTTGCCGGTCTTGTTCGCGTAGACGAAGACATCCTCGCCCGCGCCGCCGCTCAAGGTATCGTTGCCCTTGCCGCCGTTTAGAGTCGAGCCGTTCGCGCCCGCGTAAATCTTATTGGCTTTGGCGTTGCCGATAATCTGCGCGGAGTCGGAGATTTTGGCAGCGTCAATGGTGACGAGAGCCGAGTAATTGGCGGCGTTGAAACTCTTAGCCGAGGACAGGAGTGTTGCCGCCGTCTTGCCCGCGTTAAGAATGGCGTCGTCTGCGAAAATATATTGCGGGACGGTCTTGCCTTGTTGGAAGGTGACTTTCTTGCCCTTGGCGTTGGCGAGCGTGAGGGAATCGCCGTCGCCGAAGCCCACGATAACATTATTGTCGCTCAAAGCCGCGTCTGCAATCTGCGCGGAGGCAAGAGAAATCTTATCGGCACCTGCAGTGTAGTCGGTAACGGTGAGTGCGCCGCCGGAGTAGACGAAGACATCATTGCCTGCGCCGCCCGTCAAGACGGAGCCGCCGCTCAAGGTATCGTTGCCCTTGCCGCCGTCGACAGTGACATTTTTGCCCGCGACGTTAATTTTATCCGCCCCGGCAGTGCCCGTGAACGAAGCATTTTTAATATCGCTTGCCAGATTTATCGCACGCTTATTCTTATTGTAAGTCACGGCGAAATCCTGCCCGAAGGCGGCGGCGGAGACGTTCAAAGACGCTGTATCTGCGTCAAGCCCGTCAATCTTGCCGTCTTTGCTTACTGCCGTCGACGCAAGACCTTTGACCGTGATTTGAATAGTGCCCGTCGTCCCCGCGTGATAAACAACTTTGCCTTTGACAAGCTCATAGTATGCGGATTTGCCGCCTGAACTGTAAGAGGCAGTGCCGTTTACGATCTCGCTCCGGCCGTCGAGATTAGTCGGTGTCGTATTAACATTGTCGTCGAGTTCGAGGCTGCCGCCCTTTCCGGTCAGCGTGACGTTGCTGTTTGCAAGAGCGTCCTCGGAAAGAACAAAAGTAACACCGTCGTCCGAAGAATTTACCGCGATACCGTCAAGCTCGCCGTCGTCCAAAGTCAAGCCCTTAGCCAACCCGCTGATTGTGAAAGTCTTATCGGCAGTTGCGGGCGTATAGGTAACGCCGTCGTCCTCCAACGTGTAGAAAGCATTTGCGCCAAAAATCTTATATGTCGCCGTGCCGTTCGCGAAGGCGGTAAATTTCTCGTCGCCGTCCCCCGGCTCTGTAATGATGTCGTCGCCGAGAGCAAGAGAGAAATCTTCGCTGTCGAACGTGACATTGGCGGTACCCAACGCCGCTTTGTTCAAAGTAACGACGTTGTCCTCCGTGTCAATCGAAATCGCCCCTGAGAGCGTCGAGGTTATGCCGGTGATTGTGAATTGTTTACCGCTGCTTGCCTCCGTGTAGGTTATGGTGTTATCGTCGAGCGTGTAGTAAGCACCATGGGAAGCCGCCGCGTAAGTTGCCTTGCCTTTTACAAGAGCACTCCATTGACCGACCGTCGAATTCGGGATTGTAGGGATGTCGTTTGCCAATTTTAAAGTGTAGCCTTCGCCTTCGAGGAAAACATCTTCCTCGCCGAGTGCGCCCTTGGCAATGGTAACGGTTGTATCGTCCAAGCTGATGTCCGACTCTTTCGCCGCAGGATTTATGCCGTAAATCGTAAAGAGTACTTCGCCGTTCCGACTGTAGGAGGCTTGTCCGTCCTCGAAAGTCCGGCCGCCTTTGTCCGCCGTGTTAATAACTTTGACGGCGGAGAGGCTGGCGGCTCCGCGCAGGGTTATGGAATCGTCGCCGACGCTTACAACGACATCCGAGCCGACGGTCGAGAGGGTAAATGTGCCGTCCGTCAAAAGCGTGCTGTCAGCTTTGAAGCCGTCGACAGTATCAAGCCCGTCACCCGCGTCGATTGAAACGTCCGCGCCGCTGTTGCTTACAGAATCGGAACCGCCGAGCGCAAGAATCGTTACGCCCTCGACGGTGTTGTTATAGGTGTCGGGTTTGGGCGTGAGGATGATACGTTTCGGGTCGGGTGCCACGGTTTCGATATTGAGCGTCTTGCCCTTGGCGTCCTTAAGCAGAATGGAGCCGTCGCCGATGGTTATGAGCACGTCCGAGCCGACGGTCGAGGTCGTGTAAGTCCCGACGATTTTAATCGTATCGGTCGAGCCGTAGCTGTAGATAACGTCGTTGCCGTCGCCTGTTTCGTATTCGTAAGTCGTCGTGCCGTCCCAGCTTGAGTAAGCGTAAATGGTATCGTTACCTGTGCCGCCGTTAATTGTGGAGCCGTAATGCGATATGCCGTCCTCAAAATTACCGTCGTTGCCGTCATACCTGTGCCGGCTTTAATCGTGGAAGTGGTGTCGCTGTAAATGGTATTGTTGCCGTTGCCGGTTACGATTGTTGTGTTGTCACCATAGTTGCCGACACTGTTATTGCCCTCGCCGGTGTTGATTAGGACGTTGGAGCCGCTGTTGGCAATCTTATCGTCGCCGCCGAGCGCGTTTATTGTCGCGTTGTCATCAAAGTTCGTTATGAAGTCGTGCGCATTTGTGCCCGTGTTTGAAGTCGGATTAAAAATCGTGCCGTTGACATTAACGCTCCGGGCATTGACGAAAGTGATTGAGCCTGTCCCGACTTTCAAGATGAGGTCGTCACCCGAAACAGAGGAGCTTGTTACGGAGCCGCCCGTCAAGTTCAAGGTGTCGGTGGGATTGAAGCCGTGAATGGTATCGTTGCCGTCACCTGCGGCATACTCGATAACGTTGCCCTTATGTTCCCTATCCATTTGGATTAAGTCGTTACCCTTACCGCCGTTCAGCGTGAGAGCTTCGCTCCAATCGCTTACAATGGTATCGTTACCCGCGCCGAGGCTTATTTTGGAGCTGTGGGCATAATAGCCGTTGTAGACGTAATCGTTGCCCGCACCGGTGTTGATTGTGGCATATTCTCCATAGTAACTGTTGGTTATGGTATCGTTGCCGTCGCCGCCGAAAATGGAAACGTTTTCGCCGTAACTTGTAATGGAGTCGTTGCCCGCCGCGCCGTCTACGGTTACTTTGTCGCTGACATTATTGAACGTGTCATTGCCGGCGGTGCCGCTCATTATGCTCCAATCGTTCCAAACGCTGACTTTTCCTGCCGAATTAGCCAGCCGAATCTTAGACCACTTATCCTTTACGGCATTTTTGAGGATAATGGAGCCGTTCCCGACGCTTACAATGAAATCGTTGCCGCTGACCGAGGTCGTGTAACTGCCGCCGATTATCTGCAGGGTGTCATTTCCGCGGAAGCCTTGGATTAGGTCGTTGCCGTCGCCCGAAACGTATTGGTATAGAATGCCCCTGGTTGTCGTGCTGACGATTGTATCGTTGCCGGTGTAATAATACGTGGAAATTAAATCGTCGCCGTCGCCGCCCTCAACCGTGACGCCGTTTCCGCTGAGTGAATCGAATCCGCGCCGCTTAAGCTCGAATGCCATACGTAAGACTAATATCATTACACGATTTTTTTGGGGGAGGTATTGCAAGGGGCTTGAAGAAATTTTTTTTGCAACCCTCTGCCGGGTGCGCTAAAATATTTGCGGAAAGGGAGCTGATTCAATGAAACGGATACTGATAAGTCAAAGGGGCGGCGACTTGAGCGCGGCTGTCCTGATAAACGGCGAACTCGACGCATTTTACTCCTCGAACAATAATTCCCCGCGACTCGTCGGCAATATCTATAAAGGGCGCGTGCAAAACTGCTTGCCCGGCATGAACGCCGCCTTTGTCGACATAGGGCGCGATAAGAATGTTTTTCTCCAATCGAATCAAAATTTCCGCGTCGGGCAGGATGTCCTGATTCAAATCGAAAAGGAACCCGTCGGCTCCAAAGGTGCCCGCGCCACGCTCAATATCAGCCTCGCAGGGCATTTTTTAATATTCCTGCCCACGCTTAACTATGTCGGCGTCTCCGGTAAGATTCAAGGCTCGGAACGCGACCGCCTCCACGCTCTGGCTAAAAAGATTCGTCCCAAGGAGGCGGGCTTAATCGTCCGCACTGCCGCCGCCGCTTGCGACGAACAGACTTTGCTCGGCGATTTGGATAAGCTAACCGCGATTTGGAGCAGGATTGTCGAACGCAACGCCAAACGTAAGCCGCCCGCTTTGCTCTATTCCGATAACGACCTCCTTGACATGATTATCCGCGACGAATTTTCTCCAGACGCCCAAATCATCGTCGATAATATCAATCTCCAACGACGGCTCGGCGAACTCGTCCCCGCCGATAATATTTCCTTCCACGACGACTCCGCGCAGATTTTTGACGCCTTCGGTATCGCCGACGAACTTAAGAAACTCAATCAACGCGAACTCACCTTGCCGGGCGGCGGGCAAATCGTTTTCGATAAGACCGAAGCCCTCACCGCCGTTGACGTGAACACCGGCAAATTCATCGGGCGCGACAACTTCGACGAAACCATACTCAAAACCAACCTCGAAGCCGCCGCGCTGATTCTTAAGCAAATTCGTCTGCGCGACCTCGGCGGGATTATCATCGTTGATTTTATCGATATGAACTCCGACGCGCACAATCGCCGCCTTATGAATTTCCTCCGCCAAAATGCCCTGCGCGACCGCAATAAAACCAAAATCGTTGACATGACGCCGCTCGGTTTGGTCGAAATTACGCGTCACCGCTCCCGCAAATAATTTCCTTGCAATAAAAATTTCTCCGTCATAAAATCGGCGGAGATTTTTGTTTCGGGAGGAATTTCTATGGCTCAAGACGCCGCTGTCAAAGACTTAACCGTCGGCTCACCTGCGCGGCTTATCCTTTACTTTACGTTGCCGCTTTTGGCGGGCAATGTCTTTCAACAACTCTTCGGCTTCGTCGATACGCTGATAGTCGGACGATTTTTGGGCGTCGAGGCTCTGGCGGCGGTCGGCTGTACCGGTCCGCTTATGTTCCTTATGCTCGGCTTCGTCGGCGGCATGACAAGCGGCTTTTCCATTTGCACGGGACAAAGCTTTGGTGCCAAAAACTTCGACGGCGTAAGGCAGAGTGCCGCCATTTGCATTGCCCTAAGCTTTGCCGCCGCGCTCGTGCTGACCGTTATCGGCGTAATTTTTTGCCGCGACCTCCTTATTGCCATGGATACCCCGCCCGAAATTCTCGAAGGTGCTCACGACTTTATCTCCATTATTTACGGCGGCATCGTGATGTTCATTTTCCTCCAAATGCTCACGAATCTTATCCGCGCCCTCGGCGACAGCAAAATGCCAACCGTCATTCAGGCAACCACGCTTTGCATAAACATTTTGCTTGAACCCGTCGCGATTATCGGCTTAAACTTGGGCATACCCGGCGCAGCGGGCGCGACGATTGTCGCCTTGACGCTCGGCAATATCCTCTGCGTCATTTACATTAAGCGGCGCGTCTCTTACCTCCACGTCACCCGCGCAGATTTTAAATTCGACAGGGCGTTTCTGCTTGAGCACTTGAAAATCGGCTTGCCTATGGGCTTTCAGTCGTCGATTATCGCTATCGGGGCGGTCGTGTTGCAAATCGCGCTCAACGGGCTGGGCAGCGTGGCGGTGGCGGCTTTCGCGGCGGCTCATCGCGTCGACGGAATTGCCGTTATGCCAATGATGTCCTTCGGCGTCGCCATGGTGGCTTATACCGCTCAAAACTTCGGCGCAAAAAAATTTGAACGAATCGTCGAGGGCGTCAAGAAATGTATCCTCATGTCGTGTTCGTTCAGCATATTGGTCGCGCTGTTCAACATTTACCTGGGCGCGGAGATAATCGAGCTGTTCGTGGGCGCGGAGGCGATTCAAGTCGTCGAATACGGGCGGCTGTTCCTAATCGTGACGGGGCTGTCGTATTGGGCATTGGCGTTGCTGTTTATCTTCCGCTTCACGTTGCAGGGGCTGGGGCAAAGTGTCGTGCCGACGGTCGCGGGCATCGTCGAATTGGTCATGCGGATAGCCGCCGCGATATTTTTGGTCGATTGGCTCGGATTCTTGGGCGCGTGCCCGGCGGCTCCCATGGCGTGGATTGGCGGACTGATTCCTCTTGCCGTCGCCTTTATGTTCACCGCCAAAAAGCTCAATTAAAAAGCTTATCGACAGCCGCCGCCACGCCGTCATTATCGTTGTCGAGCGTCACGAAGTCGGCGAGAGCTTTAATTTCGTCGGAGGCATTGCCCATAGCCACGCCCGCGCCCGCCGTCTGCAGAATTTCACGGTCGTTGGGCGCATGCCTGGCGGCTCCCATGGCGTGGATTGGCGGACTGATTCCTCTTGCCGTCGCCTTTATGTTCACCGCCAAAAAGCTCAATTAAAAAGCTTATCGACAGCCGCCGCCACGCCGTCATTATCGTTGTCGAGCGTCACGAAGTCGGCGAGAGCTTTAATTTCGTCGGAGGCATTGCCCATAGCCACGCCCGCGCCCGCCGTCTGCAGAATTTCACGGTCGTTGGGCGCGTCGCCTATCGCAACGGTTTCAGCGAGGTCAATCTTCAGATGGGCGCACAATTCGCGCAAGCCCGAACCTTTGGTGACGTTGGCGGGCGACATCTCCAAATTAAAAGCCTCGGCGAAACTGATTGACAGATTGAGCGGCTCAATGCGGGCAAAGTTTCTGTCGCGGGAAGCCTTACTGCGGTGATAAAGATTTACCTTGATAACTTCGCCGGGGTGAGCGCGAACAAATTCCTTGGGGTCGGCGCAACGCACGCAGATTTTATCGAACATGCTCTGATAAATGCCCATGTCGAAGGCGGACATATTTTGAATATCTTCCTCGCGGGCTACGGATTGGCGCACGGTGTGCAAGTGAATCATTGCGCCCTCCTCAAGCCCGAAGTCGATAAGCTTAAGAATCGTCTCCTCGTCGACGGCGTGAATTTTAATGGGCTCGTCGCGTAGGAAGTCGAAAATCATGCCGCCGCTAAGCAGAATGCCGCAGTTTACGCCGGCAAAGTCGTCGCGGTATTCGGCAAGCTCGGCGAGGTTGCGCCCCGTGCCCAAGACGACATACACGCCGCGCCTTATCAAATCGTTAATGGCGGCTTTCGTCCGCGCAGTGATTTTCTTCGCCGAATTCAAAACCGTGCCGTCCATATCCAGTGCCAAAAGTTTATATTTGCTCATGTCATTACCTCCTCCGAAAAATTTTTCTGCGTAAATCAAAAATCCCCTGCGTTTTGTGCAGAGGATAAATTTTTAAGCCGTGAGATATTCCCAATGATAATTGCCCGCCGTTTTTGTCTTGCCCTGTAAAGCGTGCCCTATTGCGCTGCTGTGAATTCCGAGACTTTCGGCGGCTTCACGAACGCTGTTAAATATTTTCTGTGTTTCGACACAACGGACGATTTTGGCGGTCGTTTTAGGCAACTTTTTAACGGGTATCGGCGCAGGATTTTCCTTGACTAATTCCCAATGATAACCGCCTGCCGTTTTAATTTTTCCATGCAATGCTTGACTGATTAAACTTACACAAATCCCGACATGAATGGCGGCTTCGCTTATGGTTTTGAAAATGTTATTGGTCTCGACGCAACGCACAACCTTGCCGCGTTTCTGTTGAGGATTTCCCTTGTATGGCTTATGTGATCTCTTATCGACGAATTCCCAATGACAGCCGCTAACTTTTTCGTACCGTCCGTTTACAGCATGACCAATCGTTGTACTGCAGACTCCGATACTATTCGCCGCCGCCCGAATACTCTCGTAAACCATGCCCGTTTCGATACAGCGGACAGGCTTTCTGCGCGGTTTTCTTGTTTCTTCGGGTCGAATATTGGCGGGACGCCCGTCCGCAAATTCCCAATGGCAACCCGCCGCCGTGAACGATTGACCATGTAAGGCGGCAGAGATTGTTCGGCTGTTTATGCCTACAGATTTTGCCGCTTCTTTTACGGTAGGAAAAATATTTCCTGTTTCAATGCAACGGACAGGCTTTAGCAATCTGTTCTCGCGGGTCTCGCTCGGACTCCCGTCAACGTATTCAAAACGAAATCCGGCAACTGTAACTTGTTTTCCATGCAAAACATTGCTTATGGACGATGTTGTAGTGTTATAAGCCTCGGCGGCGGCTTTTTGGCTTGAAAAAATCTCGCCGCTCTCAACACATTTAACTTTTTTGCTTGTTTCGGGGTGTTTTTTGCCTGTATTAAGCTTACGGAGTTTTTCGCGACCCTCGTCGGACATACCTTGTCCCTCTGTGCGGATATTATATTCCGGGTGCAATTCGTTAATGTAAGCCGTTTCTTTCCTGTCGAGCTCTTCGGGGGGGGGGCATTCTTCGAGGATTTTAAATTCAAATTCGGCAACGCCGTATTGTTCAAAGTCCTCAACCATTCTTGCGGGCGGTTTACGTTTGTGCTGATTGAAACGCCGCTTGATGTCTTTACTCTGCCCGACGTATCGCTTGCCGTTCTTGACGCAAGTGATTTGGTAAATGCCGACAATCTTTTTAGCCATTGCTCATGTCCTTTAAATTCAACATATAATATTTTTGTTATTAAGTTGTGTAGTCTGCGTTGATTTTGATATATTGAAAACTGAGGTCGCACGTGTAAACGGTTGCTTGCGCGGAGCCGAGTCCGAGTTCAATATCGATAACAATGTCGTGTTCGGCGAGGACTTTACGCATGGCGTCCGCGTCGAATTTCGTTACAAGTCCTTTTTCGTAGGCTGTGATTCCGCCAAACTTGATAATGACTTTTTCGGGAATGATTTTAACGCCCGAATAGCCGACCGCGCAAATAAAGCGTCCGACATTGCTATCATGACCGAATATCGCACTTTTACACAGCGGCGAATTGGCAACAGCCATGCCGACCTGTTTGGCGTCCGCGAAAGATTTTGCGCCCGTGACGTTGAGCGTAATGAATTTGGTTGCGCCCTCGCCGTCCGCCGCAATTCGCTTTGCCATCTCGACGCAAATGCTTTTGAGCGTGTCGTAAAATTTCTGATAGTCCGCGCCTTTGTCGACGATTTTTTTATTGCCCGCCGCGCCGTTCGCCAACACGACAACCATATCGTTGGTGCTCATGTCGCCGTCAACCGACACGCAGTTAAAGCTGACCTCGGTAATTTCGCGCAGAGCCGCCTGCAGAAGTTTTTGGTCGATGTCGGCGTCGGTGGTGATGAAGCAGAGCATTGTAGCCATATCGGGGCGAATCATGCCGGAACCTTTGGCGATAGCTCCGAAACGAACCTCAACGCCGCCAAGCTCAATTTCGGTCGCGCAAGCTTTGGAGTAGGTGTCGGTCGTGACAATCGCGTTGCCCGCGTTTACGGAGCCGTCCTTGGAGAGCTTGCTTACGGCGTCTTTAATGCCCGCCGCCATTTTGTCCATGGGCAGGTTGGAGCCGATAAGCCCCGTTGAGGCGACGATAACGTCATCTGCGCGGCAACCCAATTCGCGGGCAGTAAGCTCCGCCATTTTTTCTGCGTCTTTAACGCCCTGCTCGCCCGTACAAGCATTGGCGCAACCGGCATTGGCTACGACAGCATGAGCCGTGCCCGTGTTGACGACGATTTTGCTTAAGTGAACGGGAGCCGCCGCCACGAGGTTTTTCGTGAAGACGCCCGCCACTGCCGCCTCGCGTTCGGTGTAGATGACCGCCACGTCGAGGTTGCCGTTTTTCTTGATACCTGCGCGGACGCCCGCCGCCGTGAAGCCTTGCGGATAGGCGACGCCCGCCGTCTTGTGATTATCGCTGAACATTTAAAATCCTCCTTATTTCTGGTAGCCGGTAGCTGGCAGCCAGCCACTAACTACCGGCTACTAATCACGGATACAGGGGTACAACATCAAGCCCGACACTTTCATAAAAGCCCGCCGCTATGTTGAAGTTCTGGACGGCTTGACCCGCCGCGCCCTTAACCAAGTTGTCAATCGCGGAAAGGATTATAACACGCCGCGTGCGCTCGTCAATGTGCCACGCCAAATCGCAGTAGTTGGAGCCGCGAACAAATTTCGTTTCGGGATAAGCGTCGCGCCCCAACAGGCGGATAAATTTCTCGCCCGCGTACATCTTATGAAACGCCGCGTCAATCATGTCGTCGGAGACGCCCTCCTTAATCGTCGCGTAGCACGTAGCCAAAATGCCGCGTGACATGGGAACCAAATGCGGCGTAAAGTTTATAATCGTCTCTTCGCCGCCCAAATCCTTAAGAGCTTGTTCGATTTCGGGCGTGTGACGGTGATGAGCCACGTTGTAAGCCTTAAAGTTGTCGTAGAGTTCGGGGAAGTGGTTGCCGAGCTTAAGCCCTCTGCCCGCGCCCGATACACCGCTTGCCGCGTCGACGATGATTGAATTCGCCTCTATCAAGTGGTGCTTAACCAAAGGAGCCAGCGCGAGGATTGAGGCGGTCGTGAAACAGCCCGCGTTGCCTATAATCTTAGCCGTGCGAATGTCTTCGCGATAAATTTCCGCCAAGCCGTAAACGCGATGTGCGTCCTTGTGCTTGTGCGCCACGTTGTACCACGCCTCGTAAACGGAAGTGTCGGCGAAACGATAATCCGCGCCCAAATCGATTATCCTAACGGGCAACGCCTCCAGCTTAAGCCCGACGTCCATGGCGTGTCCGTGCGGCAGGGCGATAAAGATATATTCGCTGTCAGAACCGATAGCCTCGATGTCCGCCAAACTTTCCAACGTCAAATCGCAGATTCCGCGCAGGTGCGGATACAGCTCCGATATTTTTTTCCCCGTGTGACTTTCCGAGGTTATGTGGACGAGCCGAGCTTGCGGGTGCCTGATTAAAATCGACAGCAACTCCGCCCCCGCGTAGCCCGTCGCTCCGATTACGCTTACTTTTACCAAAATGCTTCCTCCAATCCGAATTATCGATTGCAAAAAAACCTCCCGCCAAAAATCTTTCGGCGAGAGGCTGATTTATTTGCGTGTAAAGATTATCCTTTGGCTTTGAGCTCTTGGAGTTTCGGTCCCATGATGCGCTTGTAAGCCTCGACGCCCGGCTGATTGAACGCGTCGACGTTGAGCAGTTCGCCCTCGTAGGCAACCGACATTGCCAACAGATACATCAATTCGCCGAGGTGATATTCGTTGACTTCGGGGAGGGTAAAGCACGCGTTGAAGCGTTTGTTGGACTTGAGAGCGTCGGCGTTGGATTGACGCGCCACTTCCAGAGCGTCGCCCATGGTTACGCCCGAAATGTCCGCCAGCTTCTTGACGTTCGGGAAGACGTTCGGGATAGTCAAATCGTTCGCCCACTTCGCGACCTTGACGAATTGCACAACCTTATCGAGCGTGCCTTCCTGATGTTGCTGAGTTTGGGAATGCATATCGGTAGTACCGACGGCTACCAACGGCGTGCGACCTTCGCAAACTTCGTTGCCTTCCTTATCCCACTGCTTGCCGAGCGATTCAGCCAACAGTTGGATGTACCACTCCGACAAACTCTTGAGATAATCGCCGTAGGGCATGAGGACTTCGATATTGCGCCCGTGCTTCTTGTAAGCGGCAACCTTGAGCGCGGCGTTGAGCATGGCGGGATTCTGCCAGATGTCGTCGTTTTGGCAAGCCTTATCCATATCCTGCGCGCCCTGGAGGAAAGCCTCAATATCCATGCCGATAACCGCCGCCGTGGAAAGACCGACCTCGCAGAAGACCGTAAAGCGACCGCCGACGCCGTCGGGTACCGCGAAGCACTCCCAGCCGTTGTCAACCGCGATTTGCTTAAGGAGCGTCTTCTTTTCCATGTTGGGGTCGGTGACGGCAACGACTTCGACCTCAATGTCCTCGCATTTTTTCAGCTCGTCGTAAATGACCATGAAGTTGCTCATTGTGTCGAGGGTGCCGCCGCTCTTGGAAATGCAAATCAGCATGACTTTGAACTTGCCACCCTTATTCGCCGCCATAGCCTTAAGGTGATTGATGATGTCGCCGGTTCTGCGCGGGTCGATGTTCTGTCCGCTGAAGTAGACTTTGGGCAAGCCCTTGCGCTGTTCGGTCGTCCAAGTGTTCCAGAATTCGCCGCAGAAGATGTCGAACAGGACTTTGTTGCCGAGGAACGAGCCGCCGATACCGAGCGAGACAACCGCGTCGACGTTGTTGCGGATTTTCTCCGTGAAGTCGTGGAGGCGTTTAATGCTGGCGGGGCTGTTGAGATTGAGCTTGCCGTTTTCCTCGGTGATGTAGGGCAGTTTGGAGAAGTAAACTTTTTCGGGGTTGCCGTCTTTGCTGAGGTGGGCTTTGATGAAGCCGGTTTCGCGCATGACCTTCATAGCCTCGTGGGCTTTTCTGAGGGCGTCGAAGTCGATGTCTGCCTCGGTTACTTTGCCTTCGCCGAAAAGATTATCGTAGTCGAAGCTGAAGCCCGATTTCAAAGTGAGAGCCATTAAAAATTCTTCCTTTCCAATTCCAAAACCACTAACCTTACCCGTTAATCGTGAATTACACGACAGAGGCAACGATGTCTTGAGCCTCCGCCTGAATCTGCTTGAGATGATCTGCGCTGACGAAGCTCTCGGCGTAGACTTTGCACATATCCTCGGTGCCGGAGGGACGCGCCGCGAACCAACCCTTATCCGTGACGACCTTCAAGCCGCCGATAGATGCGCCGTTGCCCGGAGCCTTCGTGAATTTGCCGGTGATCTTCGCGCCTGCGAGCGTATCGGCTTTGAGGTTTTCGGGAGCCAATTTGCCGAGCGCGGCTTTCTGTTCGGGCGTGGCGGGCGTATCCTTGCGGGCATAGTAGAAGGTGCCGAATTTGTCGGTAAGTTCCTTGTGGTGTTCGGAGGGATTCTTGCCGGTCTTCGCGGTGATTTCGACGGCGAGCAAGTCCATGATAATGCCGTCCTTATCGGTCGTCCAAACGCTGGCGTCTTTGCAAAGGAACGAGGCTCCTGCAGACTCTTCGCCGCCGAAGCCCATTGAGCCGTCAAACAAGCCGTCAACGAACCACTTAAAGCCGACGGGAACCTCACAGAGTTTGCGCCCGATGTCAGCGGCGACTTTGTCAATCAACGAGCTGGAGACGAGCGTCTTGCCGACCATGGCGTCTTTGCTCCAACCGGGGCGATTGGTGAACAGGTACTTAATCGCGACGGCGAGGTAGTGATTCGGATTCATAAGCCCTTGCGGGGTAACTATGCCGTGGCGGTCGTAGTCGGTATCGTTGCCGAAAGCAATATCGTACTTGTCTTTGAGCGCGATAAGGTTAGCCATGGCGAACGGGCTGGAGCAGTCCATACGGATTTTGCCGTCGTGGTCGGGCGGCATGAATTTAAACGTATAATCGATGTCGGGATTGACGACGATAATCGGATTCTTAATCTTGTAGACTTCGTTAATCAAATCCCAGTAGAAGATGCCGGAGCCGCCGAGCGGGTCTGCGCCGACCTTCAAGCCGCTGTTGACGACGGCGTCCATGTCGATAACTCTGCCCAGAGCCTCGACGTAGGGGCGCATGTAGTCCATAAAGTGCACGTTGTCCATTTTGACGGCGCGCTCGAAGGGGATACGCTTAACAACTTTGTCGACGCCTTGAGCAATAATTTCGTTGGCGCGATTCTGGATAATCTTGGTGGTCTCCGCGCTTGCGGGTCCGCCGGTGGTCGGGTCGTACTTGATGCCGCCGTCGGTCGGAGGATTGTGCGAAGGCGTGATAACGATACCGTCAGCCTGCTTAGCCTCTTTGCGTTCGTAATTGTGCGCGAGGATAATGCGGGACACGACGGGCGTCGGGACGGGTTTGAAGTCTTCCTGCAGAATAATCTCGACGCCGTTAGCCGCCAAGACTTCGACACAGGAGCGGAGCGCGGGTTCGGAAAGGGCGTGAGTGTCTGCGCCAATGTAGAGCGGTCCTTGAATCTTTTCGGCGGTGCGATACTCGTAGACAGCCTGCGCTATGGCAAGGATATGTTGCTCGTTGAAGCTGTTCTTGGCAGAGCTGCCGCGGTGCCCCGACGTGCCGAACGCTACGGCGTGCGTTTTATTCTGCGGGTCGGGCGTGAGCGTGTAGTAATCGCTGATTAGGGACGGAAGGTTGACAACGGTTTTACTCATAATGAGTCCTCCTTTGGTTAAAGAATTTTATCTCATGCTCGGTTGAGCGGAATTGGCAGGTTTAATTCACTGTAGCTTTTCAAAACCTCTTGGGCGGTTGGCATATATTCTGGCAGTGCTGAGCTGTCGCGCAACTTCACATAATCCGCCACAAGTAACGTCAACGCCTCGCGGAATTCTTTAGGAATCAGATTTTGAGCTACGAAGATTAACTGCGGAACTAAATGCGTGTAGTCTCTTTTGCGCAGATTGCGACGGTGGGAACAAAGGATCGTCGGATAAGTGCTCCTGTCGAGTACGTCCTTAGACCACATGAGGTTCCTAGAAAAATCGCCGTATTGGGAAAGGTCTCTGAAAGGCTTAATGCCGTGTTTCTTCGTCAATAAGCTCCAAACAGTCTGGTCGTGGCGATTTTCTTTGAAGCCGTCGTAGTTTTCCTTGCCAAGCTGATTGGGCATGTCGGTGACGATTCGCGGGTCTTGTATGTACCACAGGAATTCGTCAATCAAGGTGACGGAAGCTGGCGTTTTCTTCAAGAGGATGTACGTCGCGCAACGTTGCGGCGTTTCGGCATATTGTTCGCTGTCGCAGTCCATGAGGATAAAGGCGTCGCGCTTGCTCCAAACTTTTTCTATAGCCCATGCGCCTATTTCAAAGCACATGACATCAGTATTCGCGTTTTGCATAACATCTATGAGGGGGGGCATAATTTATGTAAAATGCGCCCGAATCGACATAGAAGACATAATCGCCGAAGTCGACGCCGGAAAGGGCGTCTTTTATTATGAGCGGCTTCCAGAGCCAATAGCCTGCGCCGCGTGGTTGGTCGAGTATGAATTTATTTTTCGCATAGAAGTCGGCGGGAATGTCTTTGGGCGAATACTCCCGAACTTTATCCGCGCCGAACAGGTATGCCGTTTGCGTCTGCAGTTGTTGCCACGGACGAAACTTTTCGTCGGCATAGTTTATGCACAGCAACATAGAATCACCCGCTTTCAAGCGCGGATAATGGCAAGCAATTCGTCGCGCTTAGCCTCCATTAAAGCTTTGTCGCCGCGAGCCTCCACGTTCAGGCGGATATAAGGCTCCGTCTGTGAGCCGCGCAGATTGAAACGCCAATCGTCAAAGTCGATACTCAAGCCGTCGATGTGATTGACTTTGCCGCCCGCGCCGTAGCGAGCCTCAATCGTCGACATAATTTCCCTTACCTTGTCGACGCCGGAAACTTTGGTGTTAATCTCGCCGCTGACAGGGTATTTGGCAATGCGTTCCGCCATGAGCTCGGACAAAGTTTTATCGGTACGGCTAAGCAGTTCCAAGACGAGGAGCCAGGGAATCATGCCGCTGTCGCAATAACAAAAATCGCGGAAATAGTGATGAGCGGACATTTCGCCGCCGTAAATCGCATTTTCCGCACGCATAAGCTCTTTTATGTAGACGTGTCCCGAACGACACATAATGGGCTTGCCGCCCAAACTTTCCACGATGTCAATCGTATTCCAAATGGCACGCGGGTCGTAGATAATCTTTTCGCCCTTATTCTTTTCGCAAAACGCCTCGGCGAGAAGCCCGACCATATAATAGCCCTCGATAAAGCCGCCCGTCTCGTCGAAGAGGAAGCAACGGTCAAAGTCGCCGTCGAAGGCAACGCCGCAATCCGCGCCGCTTTCCACGACAGCCTTTGAGGTCTCTGCGCGGGCGTCTTGGAGCAGGGGATTGGGTACGCCGTTGGGGAAGAAACCGTTGGCGTTGTTGTGGACTTTGACAATCTCGAAGGGAAGGAATTTTTCCAGCTCGTTTATAATCGGACCCGCCGAGCCGTTGCCGGTGTTAATGACGACTTTAAACGGCTTGAGGTTTTCGACGTTGACATAGGACAACAGGCAGTCGATATAATCGGGCTGAATGTCAATCCTGCGGACGGTGCCGGTCGCCTTGCGGAAGCTCCAATCGCGGGTTTCGTCCTCGACCGCCGCCTTGACAGCCAACAAGCCGCTCTGCGGCGCGACGGGGCGGACGCCCTTGCCGACGAATTTCATACCGTTGTATTCCTTGGGGTTGTGCGAGGCGGTAATCATGATGCCGCCGTCGAAGTCGTTAAAGCCGGTGGCGAAGTAGACCATTTCGGTGCCGCATTGCCCGATGTCGTAGACGTTGCAACCCGCCTCGGTGAGTCCGCGAGCCAAAGCGTCGAAGAGCGTCGAGCCGGAAAGGCGGATGTCGTGACCGACGGCGACCGTTTTCGCACCGAAAATTTCCGGGAAGACTCTGCCCACCCGATAGGCAAGCTCTTGGTTTATGCTTTCGGGGTAAATGCCGCGAATGTCATACGCGCCGAAGCCCGTTGTGTTCACTGCCATATTTTACGCGCTCCTTTAATTCTGATATTTGTTGCTATTCTAGCCTGCCCAAAATTTTCCTGTCGAATTGGCAGAAAATTTTTTACGAAATTTCCATAAAAAATCCCGCCCTGTCGACGGGATTTAAAACGTTTCAGTAAACATCGGCGGAGGCAGTGAATGTGCGCGTCACGCCGTTGATGATAACTTTCTTGCCCGCCTGTATAGACAAAAGTATCCGCGCCCCAGCCGCCTTTGAGCGTATCGTTGCCCGTGGTGCCGACGATTGAGTCCGCCTTGGA